>JBEARL010000065.1:0-6760 GCA_041163265.1 Actinomycetota bacterium | reverse complement strand
GCGACCGCGACCGCGCCGCGGACCGCGCCCGGCGCGGCGGTCAGCCGAGCCGCAGCGTCAGCCCACCGTCCACGACCATCGCCGTGCCGACGGCGAACGACGCCTCGTCGCTGAGCAGCCAGCAGATCGCGGCCGCGAGCTCCTCCGGTTCGGCGCTGCGGCCCAGCGGATGCGGGTCCGGACCCTCGCTCGGCGGCAGGTGCAGGTGCGAGGCGATGTTGGTGCGGACGCCACCCGGCAGCACGGCGTTGACGCGGATCCCGGTCGCCGCGTGGTCCAGGGCGAAGCCCCGCGTCAGCCCGAGCACGCCGTGCTTGCTGGCCGTGTAGGCGGCGGCCATCGGCTGCGCCTGCAGCGCCGCCGCCGACGCGACGTTCACGACGGCGCCGCCGCGGGCGCCGCGCATCACCGGGATCTGGGCGCGCATCCCGAGGAACACCCCGCGCAGGTTGATCGCCAGGACGCGGTCGAACTCGTCGACGGGCGTGGTGACGGCCGGCTGGAAGTGGCCGAGGACCCCGGCGTTGTTCACCGCGAGGTCGAGGCCGCCCAGTCCGTCGACCGCCGCGGTGACGAGCGCGGTGTGGTCCTCCTCGCGCGTCACGTCGGCCCGGACGAACACCGCCCGCCCGCCGGCCTCGACGATCTCGGCGGCGGTCCACTCGCCGCCCTCGACGTCGACGTCGCCGACGACCACGGCCGCCCCCTCGGCCGCGAGCCGGATCGCGGTCGCCCGGCCGATCCCCGACCCCGCCCCGGTCACGATCGCCGCCCTGTCCTCGAACCTGGCCTCCACGCCGCCTCCGACCGCCGGTCCGACGCTCGCGGACCGACCGTCCGGCCGAGGTACCTCTCGGGACGCTCCTTACCCTCTCGGAAGGTTCACGGGCGCCTCAGGCAGGAGGGAGCCATGCGGAACGACATCATCAGCGCGGACGGCACGGGAGCGCGTCGCCGCGTCCTCGCGGCGGTCGCGGCGGCCCTGACGCTCGCCGGGACCCTCGTGGTCGCGGAGCCGGCCCTGGCCGCGCCCCGAGCGACCTCGGCGGTCGCGCGGCTGCAGCGGGTCGAGGCGATCGCCGACGCGACCGGGTTCGACTGGCGCGGCGCCGGCGGCGAGTTCGTCGTCGGCTGCGCGCCCTCGACCGTCCAGACCCGGTGCACGAAGGGCGCGTACGTCACCTCCGAGCGTCGGATGTACGTCTCGCCGCTCGCGTTCGCGACGCCCGCGCTGCTCCAGCACGTCGTGCTCCACGAGCTCGCGCACCTGTGGCAGTTCACGACCGCGCCGCGCGAGCTGCGGGCCGGCGTGATGGCCCCGTTCGGTCTGACGGGCCTGCAGGCGCTCGAGTCGGGCGCCGACTGCCTGGCGCTGCACTGGGGCGCGGGGTACCCCGGGCTGTACGGCTGCCCCGAGGGGGCCCAGCAGGTGGTCGGCGAGCTGTACGCCGCGACGGTCGGCTGAGACCGGACCGTCAGGCCGCGCTGCCCCGCGCGACGTCGAGCTCGAGCTGCACCGGCGCCGCGCCCGCGGCGTCGCGCAGCCCGACCGGCACGTAGGTCCCGGCGAGCGTCCCGGCGTCCAGGTCGGCGCGTATGCGTCGCCACTCGGGCACGTGCCGGTCCATGAGCCGCACGAACCGCGGCCCGTGCGACGGCTCGATGAGGTGCGCGAGCTCGTGGGCGACCACGTAGGCCAGACCCTCCGCGGGCCGCGTCACCAGCTCGAGCGCCAGCCAGATGCGCCGCTCCTGCGGCTCGCAGGTCCCCCAGTGGTTCCGCATGCGCCGGATCCCGAGGAAGCGCGGGTCGACGTCGAGGCGCTGCGCCCACTCGGCCATCAGCGGCGCCGCGGCCGCGCGCAGGTGCCGGCGCTGCCACCGCTCGATCGCCGCGAGTCGTCGCGGGTCGTCCGCCTCGGCCGGGGCGCGCAGCAGCAGCGCGTCGGGGGTCAGGGCCGCCCGCGGCCGACCGGGCGCCGTGCGGACCTCCAGCGGGACGGCGCGACCGAACACCCACCACGTCTCACCGCTGAGACCACGGACGGCCGGCGGTCGCGTCAGCGCGTCGCGGCGCTCCTCCTCGATGATGCGCTCGCGGTTGCGCAGCACCCAGGGCAGGTCGGCGAGGATCGCCTCGCGGACGGCACGGTCCGACGCGCGCAGCGGGGCCGAGACGACGACGCGACCGTCGGGCGGCATGACGCGGAGGTAGATGCGGCGCATGCGACGCCGGACGACCGTGACGTCGAGCGTCACCCCGGCGGCGTGGACGACGAGCGTGGACGAGCGCGAGGTGGCGGAGCGGGAGGGTGCGGAGCGGGTCGGCACGGTTCCGGGTCCGGGCGGGTGCCGCCGGAGCGGCGGGCGCGCGGATGCTACGAGCGGACCGGCCCGGAGGGAAGGGGGTCCGTCACGGTCCGGGACGGTGACCGGGTCCACCCGGGGACCGGGTCCCGGCCGGACCGGCCGGGTCGGTGCGAGTGGGGCGTAGAGGATTTGAACCTCTGACCTCTTGCGTGTCGAGCAAGCGCTCTGCCAACTGAGCTAACGCCCCGGAACGGCGGCGGAGGCCGACCGAGGGTCTCTACGGTAGCGGGGGCGGGCGAGGGGTCGGGGCGGGGAGAGGTCGTGGCGGGGACGACGGTCGGGCGGCGCCGGGCCGCTCGGGGCGCGGTGGCGCTGGCGCTCGCGCTGACCCCGGCCTGCGGACCGGCGGCGGGACCGGCCCCGTCGGCCGCGCCGACCGACGTGGCCACCGCGGGCGGGGCGCCGGACGCGCCACCGATCGCACCACCCGACGCTCCTCCCGCCGAGGCACCGGACGAGGCACCCGTCGAGCCGCCCGCCGACGGCCCGGGCGGTGACGGCACGCGGGCGGAGGTGCCCGGGACGTGCGACCCGGCGACCGAGGCCGCGGTCGCCGGGACCGTCGCGGCGCAGCTCGACGCGCTGGGGGTCGGGGACTTCGCGGCGGCGTACGCCCAGGCCAGCCCGTTCTTCCGGACGCTCGTCGACCAGGACGCGTTCACGGCCATGATCCGGACCCGGTACCCGGAGCTGCTCGACGTCGCGACCCGGCGCCTCGAGGGCTGCACCGTGCTGAACCGGCGCGCCGTGCTGGTCGTCGCCCTCACCGCGACGGACGGCGCCCGCCGGACGCTGGCCTACGAGCTCGGCGAGTCCGACGACGGCTGGCGCATCGACGGCGCGTACGACCTCGAGCCGCCCGAGCCGGCACCCGCGGCGCCGCAGGTCTGACCGCGAGGCGCGGCGGGGCGTCGGCCGCGACGTGGGGTCGCACCGGCTCCGCGGCCGTGGCGGGGCCCGTCGTTAGGCTCGTGCGAACCGGTCCGGAGCGGTGCCACGGTGACGAGCACGTCCCCCCGGCGCGGACGCGCGCGTCGCGGCCGCTCGGCGGTCGCCGGTGCGGCCGCGTTGGCCCTGGTCCTCGCCGCCTGCGCCCCCGAGCCCCTGCCCGAGCCCGAGCCCGAGCCGGTCCGGGTCGACGAGACGCTGGGCGTCGTCCGGGTCCCCGACGGCGGCGAGCTGCAGCTGCGTCTCGTCGTCGACCTCTCGGGCGACGACGCGCGCGCCGCGACGGTCGTCGCCGCCGCGCGGGTGGCGCTCGAGGACTTCGGCGGCGTGCAGGGCTTCCCCGTCGCCCTCGGCGAGCCGATCGACGCGGCCTGCAGCGCGACCGGTGGCACGTCGGCCGCCGTCACCGTCGTCGAGGAGGGCGCCGTCCTCGGCGTCCTCGGACCGACCTGCGACGCGACGCTCGCCGGGGCCGCACCGACCCTGTCCGAGGCCGGCCTGGTCGTCGTCTCGCCCGGCGTCGTCACCCCGGTCTTCACGCAGGTGCCCCTCGGGCTGCCGGGTCCGCTCCACGTCGACGGCCTGCTCCGCACCGCCCCGAACCTGCTGTGGGAGGCCGTCGCCGCGGCGAGGTTCGCGTTCGAGGAGCTCGGCCACGACCGGGCGGCGACGGTCAGCGACGGCTCAGAGGCGTCGGACGCGCTCGCGGCGGCGTTCACGACGGCCTTCGAGGACCTCGGCGGCACGGTCGTCGCTGCCGAGACCCTCCCCGACGACCCCGACGCCGACCTGCTGCCGACGCTCCAGGCGATCGCGGATGAGGATGTCGCCGTCGGGTGGCTGCCCGTGGCGCCCGACCGGCTGCCGGCCCTGTCCGGGGCGTGGGCCGGCGGGTCCCGCCTGGGCAGCACCGTGCGCCTCGCCCCCAGCACGTCGGCGCATCCCGACGTCCTCGCCGACGCCCGCAGCGAGGGCCTTCACGTCACGCGACCGCTGCTCACGCCCGACGAGGCGACGAACTCGGTCACCGGGATGGCGTCGGGGCCCGTCCGCGAACGGATCTCCGGCCTGCTGGGCGCGGAGCCGGACCCCGGCTGGTGGGCACCGGCCTACGACGCGGCGGTGCTGCTGCTCCGGTCGATCGACGACGTCTCGATCGTCGACGCCGACGGCCAGCTTGTCGTCAGCCGGGCCGAACTGCGGGTCGCGCTCGCCACGGCCGTGATGGGGGGCCTGTCCGGCCGGATCGCCTGCGACGACCGGGGTGACTGCGGCAGCCCGGCCGTCGAGGTCCGCCTGCGCGGGGTCGAGGGGGCTGCGGACGTGGGCGCCCTGCCCCTCGTCCACCTCGTCCTGCCCTGACGCGACGGCGCCGGGGCCCCGACCGCCCCTGCCGCCCGGCCACCCCTGCCGCCCCGACGGCCCCGGGCACCGCGGGCGGCCCCGAGACCCGAGCGCTCGGTCCCACCTCCTACTATGCTCGTCGTCGGTCCGTCCCTCCCGGTCGGACCGTCCCCCTTGCGCGCAGGCGGTCGTCCGCCACCGGCCGAGGGGTCCGCACGACCCCCCTTCCAAGGAGTCGCATCGATGAGGTTCACCAAGAGCAGCAAGACTGCGGCGGTGCTCGCTGCGGTGGCCCTGACCGTCGCCGCCTGCGGCGGCGAGGAGGCCACCTCCGACCCGCTGAAGCTCGGCTACCTGCTGCCCGAGACCGGTCAGCTGGCCTTCCTCGGGCCCCCGATGATCTCGGGCGTCCAGATGGCCGTCCAGGAGATCAACGACGCGGGTGGCCTCCTCGGCAACCCGATCGAGCTCACCAGCGCCGACGAGGCCGGCGACGCCGGCCGTGCCGCCGAGGAGGGCAACCGCCTCCTGGCCGCGGGCGTCCAGGCGATCGTCGGCGCCGCGTCGACGTCCATGACCCTCTCGGTCATCGACGCCGTCACCAGCGCCGGGGTCGTCCAGTGCTCGCCGTCCAACACGGGCATCGGCCTGACCACGTACCCGGACGCCGGCTACTACTTCCGCACCGCGCCGAGCGACGTGCTCCAGGCGCCGGTCCTCGCGGAGACGATCCTCGCCTCGGGCGCGACCAACGTCGCGGTCGTGGCGCGTGCGGACGACTACGGCCGTCCGTTCCTCGAGGAGACCGTCCGCAACCTGGAGTCGCGCGGTGCGACCGTCGCCCTCCAGGAGGCGTACGACCCGGACTCGGCCACGTTCGACTCGGTCGTCGAGGCCATGCTGAACTCCGGCGCGGACGCCTACGCGATCATCTCGTTCGTCGAGGGCGCGCAGATCGTCTCGGGCCTGCTGGCGGCCGGCGTCTCCCCGACGCAGCTGTTCGGTGCCGACGGCATCGCGGGTGCGGCGTTCGCGGACAACTTCTCGGGTGCTGACGTGCTGGAGGGCATGACCTTCACGGCGCCGACCGCGCTCGTCCCGGAGGACTTCGAGGCCCGCCTGCTGGCGTTCAACCCGGACCTCGTGGACTTCCTGTTCGCGCCGAACTCGTACGACTGCGTCAACCTGATCGCCCTCGCGGCGGTCCAGGGCGGCTCGACGGCCTCGGCGACGATCCGCGACAACATGATCGCGGTCACGACGGGTGACAACGAGTGCACCACGTTCGCGGAGTGCCTGCCCTTCCTCGAGGACGGCGAGACCATCGCCTACCAGTCCTCGGCCGGCGGGGCGCTGAACCTGATCGAGGTCCGCGAGGGTGGCGGCGAGCCCTCGCAGGGCACGATCGAGGTCAGCAAGTGGGTGAACGGCGAGTTCACCTCGCAGGGCCTGGTCACCGGCAACCTGATCGTCGAGTGACCTGACGCTCCATCGGGCGAGGGCCCGCGGCCGCGAGGTCGCGGGCCCTCCCCTTCGGGGGAGGATCCGCGAGGGGGTCCGTCGGAGGTCAGCGGGCCTTCGCGAGCGTCCCGAGGTACAGCTCGATGACCTTCGGGTCCTCGAGCAGCTCGCGCCCGGTCCCGGTGTAGGCGTTCCGCCCCTGGTCCAGCACGTAGCCGCGGTCGCAGATCTGGAGGCAGGTCCGGGCGTTCTGCTCGACCATCACCACCGAGATCCCCGCGTCGTTGATGCCCTCGATGCGGTCGAACACGCCGTCCTGGTTCGCCGGCGACAGCCCGGCCGACGGCTCGTCGAGCAGCAGCACCTTCGGGTCCATCATCAGCGCCCGGCCCATCGCGACCATCTGGCGCTCGCCCCCGGACAGCAGCCCCGCCCGCTGGCGGGCCCGGTCGGAGAGCAGCGGGAAGATCGAGCAGACGAACGCGTACCGCTCGGTCCATGTGTCGGGGCGGAGGTACAGCCCCATCTCGAGGTTCTCGACGACGGTCAGGCTCGGGAAGACGTTCCGGACCTGCGGCACGTACCCGACCCCGCGCGAGACGAGGTCGTGGGCCGGCATGCCGGTGATGTCCTCGCCG
>JBEARL010000064.1:0-6789 GCA_041163265.1 Actinomycetota bacterium | reverse complement strand
CGCGGCGCTGGTCGTCGGCGGGGCGGTCGACGACCTCGCCGCGGGACTCGCGCTCGGCCGCGAGGTGGTGGCGGACGGCCGCGCTCGCGACCTGCGCGACCGCTGGGTCGCGGCGTCTCGAGCCCGCGCCGCCGGCGCACCATGACCACGGGCGCCCACACCGTCGAGCCGGGCGGGCGGCGCTACGACCCCGCGACGCTGCCCGCGAAGCCCGAGGTCGGGCCCGAGGCGTTCCACGGCCTCGACCTGCGGGTCGGGCGGGTCGTCGCGGCCGAGCCGTTCCCCGCCGCCCGCAAGCCCTCGCTGCGCGTCCGGGTCGACTTCGGCCCCGTCATCGGCGAGCTCGAGACCAGCGCGCAGATCGTCCGGTACGCGCCGGAGGCCCTGGTGGGACGGCTCGTGGTCGGCGCGGTCAACCTGGGGGAGCGGCGCATCGCGGGCCTCGCGAGCGCGTTCCTCATCCTCGGCGGGCTGCACGCCGACGGCAGCGTCGCGCTGCTCGCACCCGACGAGGACCTGGCGCCCGGTGCCCCGGTCGGCTGACACGACGCGGACCCCCGGCGCCCCTCGCGGACGTCGCAGGGCCCGGACCCCGAGGAGGGCCACCGTGCCGACCGTCTCCGAGACCCGACCGCCGGGCGCGCCGCTGCCCGACGTGACGCTGCCGGACGCCGATGGCGCGCCGCACCGGCTCCACGACGTCGCGGCCGGCCGCCCGCTGCTGCTCGCGTTCATGTGCAACCACTGTCCCTACGTGCAGCACGTCGAGGCGGCGTTCGGCGCGGCGGCGCGCGCCCTGATCGCCCGCGGGGTCGCGGTCGTCGCGGTCATGAGCAACGACGTCGACGCCCACCCCGAGGACGACGTCGAGGGGATGCGCGCGCAGGCGTCCCGGGCCGACTGGGCCTTCCCCTACCTGGTCGACGCCGAGCAGACCCTGGCCCGCGCGCTGGGTGCGGCCTGCACGCCCGACCTGTTCCTGTTCGACGCCGCGGGACTGCTCGCGCACCGCGGCGCGTTCGACGACAGCACACCGGGGAACGGTCGGCCCGTCACCGGCGACGCGCTGACCCGGGCGTCCGACGCGGTCCTCGCCGGCGCACCGGTGCCCGGCGACCTGCCGCCGGCCCTCGGGTGCGGCATCAAGTGGCGGCCGGGGACGGCGCCGGCCTGACGGGCGTCGCCGTCGCGGAGCCGGTCGCGCCGGCCGCAGCACGGCGGCGGACCTTCCGCCCGTCGAGCACGTCCCCGTCGGCCCGCGCCGCCCGCGCGGCGCGGCGCAGGAACTCGTCGGCGCGCGCCAGCGCCGCACCGCCCGCGGCGTCGGAGGCGAGGACGCCCTCCACGTGCTCGGCGCGGACACCGCCACCTTCGAGCCAGGCCGCGACGAGCGCGAGCTCGGCCGGATCCGGCGCCGCCCCCCGTGCCGGGTCGGCCGGCAGGGCACGGAGCTCGGCGACGGCGATCGCGACGTCGGCCCCGGCCGCCTCGCGGGGCAGCCGGCGCGTCGTACGCAGCAGGCCGTCGTCGATCCGCGCCAGCTCGACGCCGCCGGGGTGGTCGCGACGGACCACGGCCACCGCCCCTCGCACCACGGCGAGTCGACGGGTCGCCGTCGCGGCCGCGACGAGGGCGCGCAGCTGCTCGCGGACCTCGGCGGCCCGCTCGAACTCGCCGTCGGCGGCGAGCCGGCGCATCCGGGCACCGAGGTCGGGCAGCAGCGGCGACGGGTCGCGCAGCGCCGAGCGGGCGAGGGCGACGTCCTCGGCGTAGTCGGCGTGCGACCGCGTCCCGTCGCAGGGGGCGCCGCACCGACCGACGTCGCGCAGTACGCAGGCCGCGTGGTCCTGCGCCAGCCGCAGGCGCGGCCGGCACGGCCGCAGCGGCAGCACGGACTCGAGCGCGGTCACGACCCGGTCGGCCGTGGCCTGGGCGACGGGACCGAGCGCCGCCTCGTCGTCGTCGGGGGCGCCGCGGCGGATCGTCAGCCGGGGGAACGGCTCGCGGGTCAGCGTCACCGTGCGCGCGGGGTCCGGACGCGTCGCGCGGCGGTTGCGGCGCGGTCGACGCGACCGCAGCTCGCGGACCTCGAGGACCGCGGCCTCGAGCTCGGTCGCCGTGACCGTCCACTCGACGCGGTCGGTCGCGGCGACGAGGTCGGCGGTGCTGCGGCGCGTGTCCTGGCCGAAGTAGCTGCGCAGCCGGCGGCGCAGGTCGACGGCGCGGCCGACGTAGAGGACCTCGCCGTCCGCGGCGACGAAGCGGTAGACGCCGGGCGCGGCCGGGGCGTCGCGGACCATGCCGATGCGTCGGTGGCTGCGGTCGCCCTCGGGTCCGCACAGGTGGAGGAGGTCCTCGCGGGCCGTGACCCCCAGCGTCCCGGCGCGCTCGAGCAGCGCGTGCAGGACGTGGAGCGTCGCGCGGGCGTCGGTCAGCGCCCGGTGGTCGGGGGCGACCGGCGCGCGGAAGTGCCGGGCGAGCGTCCCGAGCCGCATGTCGCGGACCTCGTCGCGCACCAGACGGCGGGCCAGGACGGCCGTGTCCACGACCGCCGGCCGGACCGGGCCGAGCCCGAGCCGCTCCGCGGCGGCCCGGACGAAGCCGAGGTCGAAGCGCGCGTTGTGGGCGACGAGGACGGCGTCGCCGAGGAAGTCGAGGAGGAGCGGGATGACGTCGACCTCGCGCGGCGCGTCGGCGACGTCGGCGTCGGTGATGCCCGTGATCGCCGTCACCGCGGCCGGGATCGGCTGTCCCGGGTGCACGAAGGTCCGCAGCTCGGCCAGGACCTCGCCCCCACGGGCGCGGACGGCACCGACCTCGGTGATCCGGTCCTGCGCCGGCGACAACCCGGTCGTCTCGAGGTCCAGCACGACGAAGGTGGTGTCGAGCAGCGGGGTCAGCCCGGCGAGGCTGGTCTGGTGCGCGCCCATGGCCTCCGCCCGGGTGCCGTCGCACCGCACGCCGGCACCGGTGGCCCCAGCCTATCGAACGCCTGTTCGACGGGGCGGGTCAGGCCCGCTGGCAGCGGGGGCAGTGGACGGTGCCGCGCTGCGCGACGGTCCCGCTGCGCAGCGTCGTCCCGCACCGCCGGCAGGGCTGACCGCCGCGGCCGTAGGCGTCGAGCTCGGTCAGGTACCGGCCGCTGGCCCCGTTGACGAGCTGGTAGTCGCGGAAGGTCGTCCCCTCGCGCTCGACCGCCGCCGCCAGCACCTCGCGGACGGCGGCGTGGAGGCGGAGCGCCGCGGCCCGTCCCACGCGACGCGCCGCAGGGTGGACGCGGGCCCGCCACAGGGCCTCGTCGGCGTAGATGTTGCCGACGCCTGCGACCAGGCGCTGGTCGAGGAGGCGCGCCTTCACCGGGGCCCCCGTCCTCGACAGCGCCGCCGCGAACGCGCCGGCGTCGAACCCGTCGTCGAGCGGCTCGGGCCCGAGCGCCGCCAGGGTCGGCAGCCGCGTCCGGTCCCCGGGGTCGACGACGTCCACGCGTCCGAAGCGGCGCGCGTCGCGCAGGACCAGGGCGGTGCCGTCGTCCAGCTCGAGCCGGACGCGGACGTGCGGGTCGGGGCCACCGGGTCGTCCCGCCGGGTCGTCCGCCGCGAGCACGCGGAGGATCCCGGACATCCCGAGGTGGAGGACCAGTTCGGAGGGATGCGGCGGCGGGCCGACGAGCGGGGCGAGGAGGAACTTCCCCCGCCGGACGACGGGACCGATGCGACCGCCGGTGGCCCGCCCGACGTCGCCCATGCGGCGGGAGGGGTAGGGGTCGCGCTCGACCGCGACGACCTCGCGGCCCTCGACCAGCGGCGCCAGCTGGCGCCGGACCGACTCGACCTCGGGCAGCTCGGGCACGGTCCGGCAGGCTACGGCCCGACCCCCGCCGTTACGCTCGACCGCGCCGCGACGCACGCGCGGCGGGGCGGGAGGCGGGACGGTGGCGGACCGTCCCGACGTCGAGGCCGCGCTGGCCGGGCTGCCGAACCGGACCTGGGCCCTGCTGCTCCGCGAGCTCCGGAGCGTGCTGGCCGCGGGTTCCGGCGACGCGGCCCGCGCCGAGCTGCTCCGCCTCCTCGACGGGCCGCGCAGCGCCGTCGCGACCGGATCCGGACGGGCCCGGGTCGCGGGGCTCCTCGCGTCGGACGCGCCGCTCCGGTCGGTCCTCGCCGGACGACCGCCCCTCGCGGACGCACGGGCCGCGCTCGATGCCGACGCCGGGCCCGATGTGGCGGCCGCGACCGGCGACGCGGGCACCGGCGACCCGACGTCGGAGGTCGCCGCGTCGCCCGGCGCTGAGGACGGTGCCCGCGAGCTCCGGGCCGAGCTGGCGCGGACCCGGCGGCAGCGGGACGGCGCCGAGGCGCGCGCCCGTGCCGCCGAGGACCGGGCCGCGGCCGCCGGCGAGGCCGCCGAGGCGCTGCGCCTGCGCGTCGCCGAGCTGGAGGAGCGGCTCGCGGCGGCGGCCGAGGAGCAGGCGCGTGCGGTCGAGCGGGCCGGCCGGCGGGCCGAGGAGCGGTCGCGGGACCTCGGCGACGACCTCGCCGCCGAGCGGAGCGGGCGCGAGCGCCTCGTCCGCGACCTCGAGCGCGAGCGCGACCGCACGGCGCGGCTCCGCGGCGAGCTCGAACGGCTCCGGGCCGAGCTCGCCGCGCCGCGCGTCGACGCGGTCGCCGTGCCGGTCCGGCGCCGCCCCGTCGGCCTGCCGCCCGGCGTCGAGCCCGACACGACCGAGGCCGCGCGGCACCTGCTCGGCGAGGTGGGGCAGGTCGTCGTCGACGGCTACAACCTGACGCTGCGGGCGCGGGCGGATCTCGACCTCGCCGGGCAGCGGAGGTGGCTCGTCGACCGGCTGCGACCGCTCGCGGCCCGAGGTCTCGGCGTCGTCGTCGTGTTCGACGGCGATCGCGGCGCCGGGACCCGGCGCTCCGACGTCGGCGTCGACGTGCGCTTCACGTCGGGTCGGACCATCGCCGACGACGAGATCGAGTTCATCGCCGGCGAGGCGGCGGACGGCGGCACGCCGACGCTCGTCGTGACCGACGACGCCGAGCTGCGACGCCGCGTCGCCGTGCACGACGCCGACGTCGTGGGCGTCCTGCCCTTCGTCGGCGCGATCGGCTGAGGCCCGTGCCGCCCCGCATCGTCTGGGTCACCAACGACCTGCCGCCCCGGACCGGTGGCATCCAGCAGTTCGTCGTGAGCCTGCTCGAGCGGACCGCCCGCGCCGACACGGTCGTGCTCGGTCCCGCCGGCGGGCCGGGCGCCGCCGCGTGGGACGCGGGCCGACCGTGGCGGACCGAGCGGGCGCCGGGGGACCTGCTGCCCACGCCGGCGACGGGGCGGTGGCTCGCCGACCGCCTCGCCGGCCTGCGACCCGACGCGGTCGTGATCGCGTCGCTCTGGCCGCTCGGCCTGCTCGCCCCGCGGCTCCGCCGCGCCGCGGCGGCCCCGGTCCTCGGCCTGACCCACGGGGCCGAGGCCGGCCTGGCCCGCGGTCCGCTGCGCCCGGTCCTGCGGGCGGTCGCCCGCGACGTCGACCTCGTCACGACGATCAGCGACTTCACCGCCGGGCCCGTCGCGGCGGCGCTCGGCGGCCACCGCGTCGCGCGGCTCCCACCCGGCGTCGACACCGCGCGGTTCGTCCCGCGGCCGGCCGACGACCCGGGGCGCCTCGCGATGCGACGCGCCTGGGGCGTCCCCGAGGACGCGGTCGTCGTCGGCTGCGTCGCGCGCCTCGTGCCGCGCAAGGGCCAGGACGCGCTGGTCGCGGCCTGGCCGCGCGTCGCCGCCCGGCATCCCGACGCCCGCCTGGTGCTCGTGGGGGAGGGGCCGCTGCGGCGGCGCCTCGAGCGGGCCGTCGCCCGGGCCGGTCCGGCCGGCGATCGCGTCGTGCTCGCCGGGGCGCTCCCGTGGGAGCGCCTGCCCGACGCCTACGCCGCCCTCGACGTGTTCGCGATGCCGGTCCGGACCCGTCTCGGCGGCCTCGACGTCGAGGGGCTCGGCATCAGCTTCCTCGAGGCGCTCGCCACCGGGCTGCCGGTCGTCGTCGGCCGCTCGGGGGGTGCGCCCGAGACCCTGGTGCATCCCGACGCCGGCGACCTCGTCGACGGTCGCGACCTCGACGCCGTCGTCGACGCGCTCGACCGCTGGCTCGGCGACGCGTCGGCCCGGCGCGCGGTCGCGACGCTGGCGCCGCCGCTCGTGCGCCGCTGGGAGTGGGACAGCATCGCGGCCGACCTCGACGCGCTGCTCGGGGGACTGGTCACCGCCTGAGGACCGTCGCGCCGCGCGCGGCGCGGGTCACCGTCCCGACCCGCCCTCCGTCCGTCCCGCCGCCCCCGCGGCGTCGTCGCCGGTCGCCGAGGGTCGCACGAGGACGTCGACGAGGCGGTGGTCGGTCAGCCCCGTGTTGACCGCGCGCGCCGAGGTGACCGTCCAGGTCGGTGGCACGAGCACGTGGTCGATCTGGACCCGGGCGGCCGTCGCGGGGAAGGTGCGGACGCTGTCGGGCAGCGCCCGGTCGAGCAGGCCCTCGAGACCGGCCGGCCCTACCGCGGGCACTTCAACCTGCCGAATGAGAATACCATTACCAATCTCCCGGCGGACGCGATCGTGGAGGCACCGGGCTATGTCGACCGGCACGGCTTCAACCGGCCCCAATGGGGGGCGCTCCCCCCCGCCTGCGCGGCCATCTGCAGCAATTCCATCGGCGTGCAGCGGCTCGGGGTGCTCGCCGCGGTCAAGGGGGATGATTCCCTTCTGCGGCAGGCATTCCTGCTGGACCCGCTGGTGGGG
>JBEARL010000063.1:0-7352 GCA_041163265.1 Actinomycetota bacterium | reverse complement strand
GTCGAGCCGGTCGGCCTCGACGCCGCCGGCGACGTCGCGATCCCCGCCTCGCCGGCGGTCGTCGGGTGGGACCGGCGCACCGCGGTGCCGGGCGAGCCGGGCACGGCCGTCCTCGCCGCCCACGTCGACAGCCGGACCGAGGGCCTCGGCGCCTTCGCGGGCCTCGTCGAGCTCGCGGTCGGGGACCGGGTGGTGCTGACCGACGCCGGCGGTCGGGCGGCGGCCTGGCGGGTCGTCGGACGGGTGTCCGTCGCGAAGGAGGAGCTGCCGGTCGGTCGTCTCTCGGCGCTGCACGGCCCGCCGGTGCTGGCGCTCGTCACGTGCGGCGGGGCGTTCGATCCCGTCGCCCGGCGGTACGCCGAGAACGTGATCGTCTGGGCGGTCCCGGTCGACGGTCCCGGGGGCGCGGCGCGGTCGTAGGCTGCGCGCGGCGAGGGGGAGGACCCGCGTGGCCGACACGGTCCCGGAGACGGCGAGCGAGCCGCTCCGCTACAAGCTGCTGACGGGGACGGGCGACCGCGAGTTCTGCGAGAAGGTCAGCCGCCACCTCGAGGGCGGGTACGTCCTGTACGGCGAGCCGGTCATCGCGAGCGACCGCGACGGCGCGGTGACGGTCGCGCAGGCCGTCGTCCTCCGCGGGGCCTGACCCCGTGGGCGATCCCGACGGCCGTCGACCGGACACGCGCGCCGTGCGCGGCGGCACCGACCGCTCCACCCACGACGAGACGTCCGAGGCGCTCTTCCTGACCTCGGGGTTCGTCTACCCGTCGGCGGCGGAGGCGGCTGCGGCGTTCGACGGCTCGTCCGACCACTACCGCTACACGCGGCTCGGCAACCCGACGACGGCGATGCTCGAGGAGCGGCTGCGGCAGCTCGAGGGCGCCGAGGCCTGCCGCGCGCTCGCCTCCGGCATGTCGGCGGTGTTCTACGCCCTGCTCGCCGTCGTCCGGGCCGGCGACCGGATCGTCGCCCCGCGGGCGCTGTTCGGATCGTGCTTCCAGATCCTCGACGCGGTGCTGCCCCGCCTCGGCGTCACGACCGAGTTCGTCGACGGCGCGGACCTCGCGCAGTGGGAGCGGGCGCTCGCGACCCCGACTCGGGCGGTGTTCCTCGAGACGCCGTCGAACCCGATGCTCGATCTCGTCGACCTGCGGGCGGTCGCCGACCTCTCGCACGCCGCCGGCGCCCGCGTCGTCGTCGACAACGTGATGGCGACGCCGGTCCTGCAGCGGCCGCTCGACCTGGGTGCCGACGTCGTGACCTACTCGCTCACCAAGCACGCCGACGGCCAGGGCCGCGTGCTGGCCGGCGCGGTCCTCGGCGGCGCCGGCTTCGTCGCGGACGAGCTCGGGCCACTGCTGCGGCACACCGGTCCGACGCTCAGCCCGTTCAACGCCTGGGTGGTCCTGAAAGGACTCGAGACGCTCCGACTGCGCGTCGAGCACGCCTCGGCCACGGCGCTCGACCTCGCCGGTTGGCTCGAGGCCCAGGCCGGCGTCGCCGAGGTCCGCCATCCGTGGCTGCCATCCCACCCGCAGCACGACCTCGCCCGCGCGCAGATGTCCGGCGGCGGCACGACGCTGGTCCTGCGACTGACCGGCGGCCGGCCGGCCGCGTTCGCGTTCCTCGATGCGCTCGAGGTCGTCGACATCTCCAACAACCTCGGCGACGCGAAGTCGCTCGCGGTCCACCCGGCTTCGACGACGCACCACGCGGTCGGACCCGAGGTCCGAGCGGCGACGGGCGTCGGCGACGACGTCGTCCGCCTCTCGGTCGGGCTCGAGGACGTCGAGGACCTGCGTGAGGACCTCGCACGGGCGCTGCGGGCAGCGGCGGCCGCGTGATCGGCACCCTCGTGAACGCCGGCGCGATCGCCGGCGCGGCCGCGGTGGGCACGGTGCTCGGGGAGCGCGTCCCGGGGCGGGTCCGGCGCGCGATGACCGACGCGGTCGGGCTCTTCGTCGTCGTGCTCGGGGTCGGCGACGCGCTGCTCACCTTCGGCGACGAGCTCGGTGCGGCGCTCGGACGTGGCGCGGTGCTCGTCGTGCTCGGGTCCCTCGTCGTCGGCGGGGCGATCGGCGCGCTGCTCGACGTCGAGGGTCGGCTCGCGCGGCTGGGGGATCGGCTGCGGCGACTGGCGCAGCGCGGCGCGGCCGCCGACGACGCGCGCCGCGCGCGATTCATCGAGGGCGTCGTTCTGACCTCGCTGATCGTGCTGGTCGGACCGCTCGCGATCCTCGGGCCGCTGAGGGAGGGGCTGCTGGGGGACTGGCAGCTGCTCGCGGTCAAGGCGCTGCTCGACGCGACGGTCGCCGTCGCGTTCGGCGGTGTGTACGGGGTCGGTGTCGCGTTCGCGGCCGTGCCGCTGCTGGTCTGGCAGGGCCTGTTCTGGCTGCTCGCCGTCGGACTCGGGGCGGTCGTGCCCGACCTCGCCGTCACCGCGCTGACCGCGGTCGGGGGCGTGCTCGTCGCCGGCATCGGCCTCCGGATCCTCGAGGTTCGAGCGGTGCCGGTCGCGGACCTGATGCCGGCGCTGCTGCTCGCGCCGGTCGCGGCGGTGCTGCTGGCCTGATCCGGCGGGGCCGGCCCGTGGCCCCCGCCGCGGGCCGCACGGCCCACTCGCAGGAGGTTCAGCGCCGCTGGTAGGGTTCCAGCGTCTCCGCATGGTCCATGCTGCGGTTCCTCGGGGGTCCCCATGTCGTCCGTCCGTCGCCGTCGTGCCCGCGGTCGCGTCCGCATCCTTCCGCTCCTCGCGGCGCTGCTGGCCCTGTCGGGGCTGCTCGCGGTCCAGCCGCAGGCCTCCGCCGCGCTGTCAGGGACGGCCACCGTGGCTGACGCGAACCGACCGCGCAGCAGCACGTTCGCGACCGCCCTCGACGGCGGCTTCACGTCGACGACGCGCGTGCTGATGCAGACCCTCGACGCGGGCACGACGACCTGGCGCGAGTGGGGGATGCGGGTCGACCAGAGGCCCCAGGACCTCAGCGCCGGGGGCCGGTACGACGCGTCGGACACGGCCTCCGCGGAGCTGCTCGTCGAGGGGACGGGCGTCATGACGAACGGTCTGACCGGGTACGACTACCTGCGGGTCCCGGTCAATGGCCGTCAGTCGCGCAACGCGAAGGAGGAGGTCGTCCCCGCGTCGTTCGACGGGGATGGTGACCTCCAGAACTTCTCGACGAAGGAGAACGGTGGCCTCCTCGTCGAGATCACGTTCGCCGAGTTCACCGACACGAACGACGACGACATCCTCGAGCGCGCCGCCATCGCGAACGCGGAGTTCCGGCTCGAGATCCTGAGCTACGACTCGACGAAGGACACCGACTACCGCCTGCCGACGCTGAACGAGCTCTCGAACAACAGCATCGCCTCGCACACCGCCATCGACGCAGCGACGCAGGCGAAGCTGTACCGGCGCCTGGCCGACGTCGAGCTGTTCCACTGCAACCCGCTCTCGGCCTCGTCGTGCACGGCTCAGGTCGCGGCGTCCGGCGGCACGTTCGATCCGGTCGTCGATGACGCCGCCGTCGCGGCCGCGACCGGCATCGTCGGTGACACCCAGCTCGGGATCGCGCAGGCCTACGGCCGGGCGAACGCCAGCGGCAAGGTCTGGCTCTGGCTGACGGGTCGGACCAACCTCGAATACATGATTCGGATCTACGACCGTCGCACCGACGACGCCGCGACCGACGGGTTCAACGCTCTCGTCCAGGCGTCGCTCGATGGGAACGGCGCGGTCGTGACCGCCGCCCCAGTCGCGGACGCGCGTGTGCTCCGCGTCATCAGCGAGCGGACCGGCTACGCCTTCGACGGGAGCAACCCCAGCCCCAGTGCGGCGTACTCGAACAGCCGTCGCGGTACCAACTTCTTCACGCGTCGTCACGACGAGGGTTCCACCCTCCTGAACTTCCGCGGGTTCCTGCCCGATGCACCGATCGACGTCTACCAGAAGATCGGTGGCGGGACGACGACGTCGCCGAGCAACTGCGTGCGCAACGACAGCGACATCTGCGTCCGACCGGATCCCGCGATCACGCCGGTCCCGTTCAACGGGGGGACGGACTTCGAGGCGTACGACTTCGACAGCGACGGGAGCCTCGAGTCCTACACCGCCGACTCGAACGACGCCTACTTCCCGTACGCCGACCACGGCGCGGTCGGTCTTTACACGTTCGTCCCGAACTGCGACCGACTGGACCTGTCGAGTGCGACGCTGACGGTCGACCAGCCGCTCGTCGCCTTCGACGACGACAACTCCGACGCCGACGCCCCGCAGACCTGGGTCCGAGCCAGCCTGTTCAACTCGTGCGGCCAGCCCTACCGGGGACCGTCCCGGACGTTCAACATCACGATCCCCGACCCGGCCGACCCCACGCGCAGCATCACGGTGTCGGTGACGACGAACTCGAGCGGTGTCGCGCGCACCGCCATCACCGCCCCCTACGACACCGACACGGACCTGACGACCTACACGAACAACATCTCGACAGACTTCGGAACGGGTGGCGCGGCGTCGACGACGACGGTGAACTTCTACGGCCCCAACGTCCCGTCGGCGGCGAACTCGACGCTCACGATGCTCGTGAACAGTGCGACGGCGGACGACTCGGAGGTGACGACGGCGGTCGTGCAGCTGCGCAACGCGGTCGATGCGGCCGTCGGGGCCGGCACCCAGGTCTGCCTGTCGTTCTCCTTCGAGCCGGCTGCTGGCGTGGAGACGAACGCCTGGACGGCACCGACCCCACCGAATCCCCCCTCCTCGGAGTACTGGGCGACGGACGCGAAGGGGCAGGTCCAGGTCGACATGCCGTCCCCGACCACTGGAACGGTCACCGTGACCTCTGCGGTGGCGCCATGTGGCACCGGTGGCACCGTCGCCGCCGGCGCCACCATCGGCGCGGCGGCCGGCGTGACCGGGACCTACACCGCGGGTGACGCCGACGCCGAGGAGGCCGAGATATCGATCGCCGACGAGCGCATCGACCCCGACGGCACGTCGACGACGACCGTGACCGTCATCGTCCGCGACGCGAACGGCAACCCGGTCGGCGCCGGCGAGCCGGTCTGCCTCGAGCTCGTCGACAACGCGGACGAATCGGAGAGCACGGGGACGCTGAGCACCGGCCCCTGGACGACCGATGCGAACGGACGCATCACCGCGACGGTCACGTCGCCGACCGAGGCCGGCCAGGCCACGATCTACGGCTGGCTCGGGACCTGCGGGTCCAAGGCGGGTGGCATCGGTCCGGTCGAGGTGACCTACGCGGTCGCGCCGGCGGCGGACCCCGGCGGTCCGCTGGTCTGCTCGCCAGACCCGGTCGCTCCCGGCGCGACGGTGGACTGCTGGTTCGCCGGGGGGAACCCGGACTTCGACTACCTGTGGCAGGCCTCGTACCTCGCGAACGTGTTCGCGACGGCGGGGATGACGACGATCCCGGATGGCTCGGGCGGATTCTCGTTCGTCGTCCCCGACGCGGCGGCCTGTCAGGACATCCTCGTCGAGCTGGTCGGGTGGGGCATCTTGACGCTGATCACCGTGCTCTGCGCGCCGACCGCCCTGCCCGCCGGTGGCGGACCCGGCGGCCTGCCGCTCCTGCCCGCCGCGGCGACGCTGCTGCTCGCCGGGGCGCTGACGCTCGGGCTGCAGGGCCGACGTCGGTCCGTCGGTGCGAAGGGGCTCGGGTGACCGTGGCGCGATGACGGCGGCGGGGTGATGTCGTGAGGTCGTTCGACGGAGAGCGTCCGGCCGGGGGTCCCGGCCGGACCCCGTCGGACCTCGACCGCATCGGCGCCGACCTGGCGGCGCTGCGCGCCTCCGTCGCGGAACGTCTCGACCGGCTCGTCGCGGACACCACCGCCGGCGGGGCGGGCGGTGGACCTGCGGAGGCGGTTGGTCCTGGATCCCCGCTGCCCCGCGTCCCCGTGGTGTCGCCGGTCGCGTCCGCGCCGACGGACGTGGCCGTCAGCTCCGCCCCGCGGGCCGGAGCGCGGTCGATCCGTGTCGTCTCGATCGGCGCGGTGGCTCGGATCGTCGACCGGCTGAGGACCATCGGTTCGGCCGGTGCGTCCGTCGTCGTGGCGGTGGCTCACCTCATCCGTCGGTCGGTCGGCGCCCTGTCCGCGGCCGCCGGTGGTGCCGTCGTCGGAGCCTGGCGTGGCGCGGTCGCCACCCTCGGAGCCACCGGCGGCGCTATCCGAGCCGTGGTCCGGACCGCCCTCGGAGCCGTCGGTTCGGCGCTGCGCGCCGCAGGTGGACTGGTCGCCCGCGCCGCCGGCGCCGCCTCCGACGCGGCGATCGAGGCGCGGCGACGGGTCACGACCGCGGTGCGCGCCGTGGCGGCACGGACCAGCACCGGACTCGCCGCCGCTCGCCGTTCGGTCGAGACCTCGCTCCGGGCGGGGGTGCGATCCGCCGCGGCCGTCCTCGGTCGGCTGCACTCCGCGGTCCTCGCCGCGGCACGGGCGACCGCCGGCGCCGCGCGTTCCGCCGCGCGCTCGGCCCGGGCCGTGGCGGAGACCGCCCGGCACGGGTCGGTCGCGGCGGTGCACCGGGGCCGCGCAGCCGTGGCGCGTCGGTGGCGATCGGCGGTCGCCGGTGTCGTCCGGACGCGACGGAGGGTCGTCGCAGGGGCGACGGCCGCGGTGCGTGCTGCACGCACGCTGGCGTGGGCGGTGCGGGATCGGGTCCTTCGGGTGGTCCGAGCGATCCGTGCCGCCTACGTCGGAGCGTGGCGATGGTCGGTGGGGGAGGCCCTCCGGTTCCGTACTGCGGCGGTGGCCGGCGCCGCGGTCGTCCGCGTCCGGACCGTCGCGGCGGTCCTCGCGGTCCGTGATGCGGGGAGGTCGGCTCTCCGGATCTCGGTCGCGCGGCTGCTCGAGGCGGGGCGGGCGGTCCGCGCGGCGATCGCGAGCGTCGGTCGTGCGGTGGTCGCGGCGGTGGTCGCGGCCCGTGATGGGGCGCGCGCGGCGGCCGCGGCGATCGCCGGTTCCGTGGTCGCGGCAGCTCGTGCGGTCCGCACCGCGGTGATGGAGGCGTTTACCGCGGTCCGCGACGGGGTGCACGCGGCGGTACGGGCGACCCGCCGGGGGTCGGCCTCCGTGGTGCGGGCGGTCGAAGCCGCGGTTCTGGCAGGGGTTGGTGTATCCGTCGCAGCGTTCCGAGCATCTCTGGTTGCGGTGCTCGCGGCGGCCCGTTCGGTGCGGGCGGCGGTGTCCGCGGCGGCCCGTTCGGTGCAGCGAGCGGTCCTCGCCGCCGTCGGTGTCACGGTCGCTGCGGTGCGTGCGTCCCGTGACGCCGTGCTGGCTGCGGTCCGTACGACGACCGCGGGGGTGCTGGCGGCGGTGCGTGCGGT
>JBEARL010000062.1:0-7406 GCA_041163265.1 Actinomycetota bacterium | reverse complement strand
GACGGCCCCGCCCGGGGGCGACCGCGGCTGGCGCGAGCGGCCGCGCGAGTCGGGACCGGCCGCGGGCGTCGGCGTCTACCTCCACGGCCCGTTCTGCCACCACCGCTGCGGGTACGGCGCCTTCGCGACCGAGGCCGTCGGCGGCCTCCCCGACGACGAGCGCGCGGACGTCATGCGTCGGTACGTCGCGGCCCTGCGCGCGGACCTCGCCGCGCAGGCCGCGGCCCGGGCGTGGCCGCGGGTCACGTCGGTCTTCGTCGGGGGCGGCACGCCGACGCTGCTGCCGCCGGAGCTGCTGGCCGAGGTCGTCGGCGCCGTCGGCGAGCACCTCGAGCTCGCGCCGGACGCCGAGATCACCGTCGAGTGCAACCCCGAGACGGCGTCCGAGGCGACGTTCGCGGCGCTGGTCGCGGCCGGGGCCGACCGGGTCTCGATGGGCGCCCAGTCGTTCGACCCCGGCGTGCTCGCCGTCCTCGAGCGCCGCCACCGGCCCGAGCGGACGGCCGCCGCCGTCGCGCAGGCCCGGGCGGCGGGGATCCGCCGCGTCAGCCTCGACCTGATCTACGGCACGCCGGGGGAGGACGCCGCGTCGTGGCGGGACGGCCTCGCGGCGGTCATCGCGCTCGACGTCGACCACGTCTCGGCCTACGCGCTGGGCGTGCACGCGAACACCCCGCTCGGGCGGGCGGTCGCGGCCGGGACGGTGCCGGCCCCCGACGACGACGTGCAGCGCGACCGGTACGACGAGGCGCGGGCCGTGCTCGCGGCCGCCGGGTACGTGCAGTACGAGGTCGCGAACCTCGCCCGCGGCGACGCCGAGCGGTCACGGCACAACGTCCTGTACTGGCGCCACGGCGACTACCTCGGTGTCGGCGTCGGGGCCCACGCCCACGTCGACGGCCGCCGGTGGTGGACGACGCGGTCGACCGAGCGCTACCTCGCCGCCCACGCGCCCGGCGCCGCGGCCGTTCGCGACGCCGACGGCCGCGTGCCGGACCTGACCGGTGAGGAGGTCCTCGACGACGACGCGCGGGCGCTCGAGCGGCTGCTGCTCGGCCTGCGCCTGCGCGAGGGCCTGCACCCGCGCGACGTCCCGCCGCTGGACCCGGTCGCCGTCGAGGACGCGGTCGCCGCCGGGCTCGTCACCGGGTCCTGCGGGCGGCTGCAGGCCACCGAGGACGGCTGGTTCCTGCTCGACGAGGCGGTCGCGCGGCTGCTCGGCGACGGGCCGAGCCGTGCGACGGCGCGGCCCGCGGCCGCGCCGGGCGCCGCGTCAGGCGGCGACGCCGCAGTGGCCGAGCGCGCGCCGGACCAGAGCCGCGTGGCCGGGTGACAGCTCGGCCGCGACCGCGGGGTCCGCGACCTCGTCGGGCGTGAGCCACGCGAACTCGAGCGCGTCCTGCGACGGTGCGGCCTCGCCGTCGATCGGGACGACGTAGCACAGCGCGACCGCGTGCTGGCGGGGGTCGTGCAGCGCGCCGCGGTCCGCGTCGGGGAAGTACTCGGCGACGGTGAACGGCGCGGCCGTCGGCGGCAGCTGCGGGTCGGCGTCGGGGCCGAGGTCCTTGGTGAGGTGGCGCCACAGCGCCTCGCGGACCGTCTCGCCGAGCATCACGCGGCCCGACACGACCTCGCGCGAGAGGGTGCCGTCGGCCTGCGGTCGCAGGAGGAACCCGACGCGCGTCACGCGTCCGAGGTGGTCGACGCGGACCGGCACGGCCTCGACGTAGACCATCGGCACGCGGCCGCGGACGTCCTCGAGCCGCTCGGGGTCGAGCCAGCCGGGGCGGGCCTCCAGGGTGGTCGTCATCGTCGCTCCCTCCGACGGCGCTCGTCCGCTGCCGGCCGGGGCGGCCGTCGACCCCCGGACGCGCGAACGCCCCGGGCGCCCTTGCGGGCCCACCGGGGCGTCGCGGACGGGTGCGCGCCTCTGGAGAGCGCACCCGCCTCCCGGGTCGTCCACCCCGAGGGGCGGTCTCGCCGGGTGGGGAGCCGGCCCGCACGCGTCCGAGCGCGTCCGTCCGTCACCCCTGGCGGCGCCGTCCTCCGCGGGGGAGGGCGGTCCTTGCTCGCGTCCGTCGCACCACCCGGAGGTGGGCGCCTCGACGTCCGTCCCGGTCGGCCTCGCGGCCGTCCGTCCGCCTGCACGATCCCGCTGCGACGGTCCGTGCGATCCGAGCGGCGGCGACAGCCGCCCTCCGATCCCGGTGGCCCGTCTCGCGACGGTCGGTCCGCCTCGCGGCGGTCCAGCCACCCGGTGTCGACCTCCGGCGCCCCGTGGGGCCCTTCGGACGGTCACTCCGCGCCGAGGCCTCGGTGCGGAGCTCCCGCGATCCTCGCGGATCCTCCACCGCTTCCGGCTCGGGGGTCTGTCGTCCCCTCCGCCGCCCCGCCCTCGACTCGCAGTCCGTCTCCGGCAGGACCACGGACCGTACGGAGGTCCGCAGGGGCTGTCCAGCGCGGATCGCGAACCCACAGGGAATCCACGGGACTTCCACAGGTCGTCCCCAGCCGCCGTCCGGCGGGTGCGCGGAGGGTCCGCCGAGCGCATCCGCGCGCGGGGGACCCGGGTGCGTCAGGAGATCCGGTAGAGGGTCGCGGGGCGCCCGCGGAGGGGCCGGCCCTCGTCGCCGAGGTGCTGCAGGACCTCGCCGGTCGGCTCGACGAAGCCGGCCTCCTGGAGGCGCTGGATGCGCGCCCGAGCGGTGCCCTCGGTCACGCCCAGCTCGTGGGCGAAGTCACTGACGGTGAACTCCCGGCGTCCGATCGCGTTGCGCAGTTCCGTTCGGCTCAGCATGACTGCTCCTCGCTGGCCCCGCGCGTCGCACCTGCTGGTGTCGGGCGCAGGGTAGCCGATTACCGCGGTCGATCCGCGGCACCACGGCGCGTCGGAGACCCTCCTAGCGTGCGTCCCGTCGGACCGTCGCGGAGGCCCACCGGTGCGCGAGCAGCAGTCCGCCGACGTCGTCGGCGAGCCGTGGGACCGCTACGCGCGCGCCGTCGTCGAGATCGAGGTCGGCGAGGGCGTGCTGGAGCTGTCACCGCGTCCGCTCGGGACGCCGTGCGGCGCCGCTCCGGACGGGTCGTCGCTCGTCGGCGGACTGCTCGCGGCGCCCGTCGTCATCCTCACGGCGTGCGACCCCTACCCGCGCGTGCTCGACGCCGCCGAGAACGCGGCCCGGACCGCGAAGCTCGTCGCACGGCTCGACGCGGCCCGGATCGCCCACCTGCCGGCGCTCGGCCGCTCGCCCGACCACCGCGAGTCGGAGGTGTCGCGCGCGCTCCTCGGCGTCGACCGCGCGACGGCGCTCGGCATCGCGGCCGACCTCGAGCAGCTCGCGGTCTTCGAGATCGACGCCGCGACCATCGTCTGCGTCGCCGTCGCCGACGCGGCGGTGATGACGCGGTGCGCGTACGACGCGGTGCTGCGCCCGTGAGCACGGCCGCCCCGCCGTGGCTCGGGCCCGACGCGGTCGCTTCGGTGCCGCCGGCCGCCGCCGTCGACGCGCTGGCGGCGGCGTTCGCACGCGGCGTCCCCGAGGTCCCGCAGCGGCTGCACCTCGAGGTGCCGGGCGTGCCGTCCGGGGGCGAGCTGCTGGTCATGCCGGCGGCGGACGACGGCTGGGCGGTGACGAAGGTCGTCGGGCTGGCGCCGGGGAACCCGGACCTCGGCCTGCCGCGGGTCACCTCCGTCGTGGTCCTCCTCGGACCGCCCGGTCTGGCCCCCGTCGCGCTGATCGACGGGGCGGCGCTGACCGCGCTGCGCACGGCGGCCGTCTCGGCGCTGGCGACGCGGCTGCTCGCGCGCGCCGACGCCCGGGAGGTGGTGGTGCTCGGCGCCGGCGTGCAGGCCGAGGCGCACGCCCGCGTCCACGCCGCCCTGCTGCCCGGCGCGCGGGTGCGCGTCGTCGCGCGGCGCGACGAGGCGGCGCGGGCGCTCGCCGACCTGCTCGTCGCCGACGGCATCGACGCGGTCGCGGCCGGACCCGACGCGGTGGGATCGGCCGACGTGATCTGCGCCTGCACGACGGGGACCTCGGTCGTGCTGCGGGGTGTCGACCTTCGCACCGGCGTGCACGTGAACGCGGTCGGATCGCACCGGCCGGATCTGCGCGAGCTCGACGCCGCGGCCGTCGCGGCCTGCGGGGTCGTCGTCGAGCTGCGCGACGCCGCGCTCGCCGAGAAGGGGGACCTTCTGCTCGCCGAGCGCGAGGGGGTCTGGCACCGGGACGCGGTCCGGGCCGACCTCGCCGAGCTCTGCGCGGGCCGGGTCGTCGGACGGCGCGGTCCGGACGAGCGGACGCTGTTCGCCTCGGTCGGTCACGCGTCGGAGGACCTGGTCGTCGCGCGCGAGGTGCTGCGCGCGGCGACGGCCGCGGGGACGACCGGCGCCGGGACGACCGGGGCCGGCTCAGGCGGCGGGGACGGCTCCCGCGAGGGCGCGTGACAGGCCCCACGCCAGGGCGGCGTCGGTCCCGAGGTCGCCCGGCTCGCCGCTGACGCGCGCGTCGAGGATGCCGTCGTCGCCGTCGCGGCCCAGCCGAACTCGGGCCGACACGAGGCGGCCGTCCGCGGTCGCGGCCGTGACCCGTCGCCACGCGCCCGGCGCGGCCGCCCGCCCGGCCGGGTGGTCCGAGAAGGCGATCAGCGCGAGGAACCACGGTCGGACGGGCACCGAGGCGGTGGCGCCGATCAGCTCGGCGTCGGCGGCGACGGTCATCAGCTCCCAGCCGGTCACCAGCGGCAGCTCGGCCCCCGCCGGGACGGGGCCGCGCTCGACCCCCGTCATCTCGACGGCCGCCCGCGACAGCTCGGCGACGGCGTCGATGCCGGCCGGACGGACGCGGCCGGGCTCGACGGCCAGCAGCGCCTGCGTCAGGACCACCTCGAGGAGCCGCGGCGCCGAGAGGCGGGCGACCGCGTCGCGGGCGCGCCTCGCGTCCTGCTCCGCCGCCGCGGCGAGCAGGTCCTCGGGTCGATCGAGCACCGCCATGCCCGCATGCTGCCGGACGGTGGGCCGCGGACCGTGGAGGCTCGACCGTCCGCGGGCTCAGGCCTCCGGGACCCAGTCCGCGACCGGCCAGCCGAGCGCGGACAGCAGCCGGGCCGCGGGTCCGGCCACGGCTTCGACGCCGGCGTCGGCGCGGGGGGTGCAGCGCAGCTCGATGGCGGCGTCCCCCCGGCGGCGCGTCCAGGGGGCGCCGAGGTCGGGACCGTCCAGCGCCAGGGCCACCACGGCCCGACGCGCCGCACGGGCGCGGACCGTGAGGCGCGCCTCCGTCCCGGCCCCGCCCACGCGGAGCGCGAGGACGCTGAGCGTCCCCTCGGGCAGGGCGGCGGCGAGGCGGTTCCGGCGAGCGCCGGGCGCGACGCTGATCAGCCGCACCAGCGCCGCACCGGTCGCGGGGTCCCGCCGGGCGCGCAGGGCCGCCGCGAGGATCTCCGCGTCGCCGTCGGCCCCGACGGCCGGCGCGGACGGGGTCCGGGAGGGCCGGCCCCGGGCCACGCCCGGCCGCGCGGGCGCGGGCAGGTCGCGCAGCGCCGCGTACGCGCGGTCGAGCTCGGCGAAGGCGGCCGGGTCCCCGCCGCGGTCGGGGTGCCGCTCGCGGGCGAGCGCGCGGAACCGGCGCCGCACGGCGTCCGGGCCCGCGTCGGCCGGCAGGCCGAGCACGGCGAGGGCCTCGTCGCGGCGCACGCCGACCTCCCGTCCGTCGTGGGGCGCGACCGTAGGCTGCCGATCGACGGAGGTGACGGCGTGGGTGACGACGGAGGGACGGCGCGACCGCGGCGCGCGACCCCCGAGGAGCTCGTCGCCCGGCTGAGCGCGACCCGACCGGACCCGTCGGACGCGGCGGCGGTCGCACGGTGGATGCGACTCGGCCTCCTCCCTCACCACGCGGTCGTCTACGGCGCGCCGGAGGTGCACGCGCGGCTCGAGGCGCTCGGCATCGCCGCGCCGTTCGCCCGCTACCTCGCGCAGCGCGCCGCGCCGCTGGGTGCGGTGCCGGCCGGTGTGGTCACGGCGACCTTCCACGGCTTCGGCCCGGTCGCCATCGCGGCCCACGTGCCCGACGTCTGGGACGTCGCGGCGCCCGACGCGGTCGTCGCCGCGACGCTCGACGGCATCGGCGAGCTGCTCGACCGGGTGCTCGTCGACGGGCCGGTCCGCGTCGCCGCCGAGCGGCTCGGTGCGGCGCTCGCGCCGGTGGCGGCGGCGCACCCGACCGTGGGTCGCCCCCTCGCGGCGGCCTGGGCCGGCGTCCCGCCCACCGGCCGGCCGCTCGTCGACCTCTGGCTCGCGGTGACGGTGATGCGCGAGTCGCGCGGCGACGGCCACGTCGCGGTCCTGGTCGCCGAGGGGATCGGACCGCTGGCCTCGCACCTGCTGGTCTCGGGCGACGACCCGGCGCGCCGCGCCGCCATGGCTCGCTGGCGGGCCTGGCGCGAGGACGAGGTCGCGGCCGAGGGGGAGCGGCTCCGGGCGGAGGGGCTGCTCGACGCGGAGGGTCGACTGACGCCGCGCGCCCGCGAGCTGCGCGAGGCCGTCGAGGTCCGGACCGACGCGACCTGCGCGGCGCCGTGGGCGGACCTCGGGCCCGCCGCCGTCACGGCGATCGTGGACGACGCGCTCACGAGCGCGCTGCCGCTGATCGCGTCGGGGGCGCTGCTCGGTCCGGCGCTGGCCGGCCTCGCCGCGGCGAGGGTCTAGCCCCAGACCTCGTCGTCCGTCGGCGCCTGCGCGCGGCGCGTGGCGAGGACGGCGGCACCGGCCACCGCGGCCGCCCCCAGCAGCGCGACCGCGACGCCGGACCCGCGGCGTCCCATCCGGTCCACGACCGCGTCGCGGAGCGCATCCCGGCGCGCCAGCGCCGCGGCCAGCGCGGCCGCGCGGCGGTCCTCGGCGGGGCGCACCCCGGCCCGGCGCACGGCGCGCCCCACCAGCAGGCCGGCGCCGACGATCCCGACCAGGCCGGCCGCACCGGCGGCGATCCCGCCGCGGAGGCCCGGACCTTCGGCGTCGCCGGAGCTCATGCGGTCGCGCAGCGACGCGACGTCGGTCTCGATCGCGCGCCGCAGCGTGGCGAGGTGCTCCTGCGCCTCGGCCGGACGGCGGGCCCGACCGCCGCCGACCGCGTCGCGCGTCTCGGCCAGCGCCCGGCGGGCCTCACCGACGCGGGTCCGGGCGGCGTCGCCGGCGGCGCGCAGGTCGTCGAGCTGGCTCATGCCGCACCTCCGCGGGACGTCGTCGCTGCGCCGTCGCCCCGCACGGCGGCGTCGCCGGTCGAGCCGTCCCCGTCGGTGCTGACCATCGCCCGCAGCCAGGCCCCGGTCGCGTCGAGCTCGCGTCGGGTCCGGTCCGGGGTGACGGGGCGGGCCAGCAGGCGCGCCGCCACCACGATCAGCAC
>JBEARL010000061.1:0-7623 GCA_041163265.1 Actinomycetota bacterium | reverse complement strand
CGCCGCGCCCGACGGCGCCCCGACGGAGGACGCGTCGGACGCCGCGGCCCCGGACGCCGACGCGGCGCCCGCTCCCGACCCCGCGGCGGACGTGGAGCCGGAGCCCGAGCCGGACGCGGTGCCGGACGCCGACGCCGACGCCGACGCGCCGGCGGCGCCCGGCTCCCACCCGTTCGACCGCACCAACCCGGACCTCGGCTGGCCGTTCGCCGCCGACGTCGAGCTGATCCTCGCGCACGAGGACGCGATGAACGCCGCGTTCGACGCCGGCGCCGAGGCCGGCTTCGCGTTCCAGGCCGCCCACTCCTGGCCCGACGGGTTCACCGCCGACGCGCTGCTCGCATGCCGGGTCGACGAGCCGACCCCGACCTGGGCCGAGCTCGACGCGCGCGGCTACCGGGTCCGGTTCACGATCGCCTCGCCGCTGCCGGCCCCCTACTTCCAGTACCCGCCGACGGGGGAGTACCCGTTCGACTCGGGCCTCCGCGTCTACGTCATGCTGTACCGCGCCGAGACCATCGTCGACGGCGAGGTCGTCAGCATGTTCGAGGACCCGGCCCGGGCCGCCGTCCGTCCCGACGGCACGGTCACGATGTTCCCGACCTGCTTCGAGTACCTCCCCGGCGAGATCCTCGCCCACCGGGTCACCGACGGGGACGTCGGCGGCTACACCGACGCCGAGGCGGCCGGGGACGTGCGGTTCCTCATGACGAACTCGCCGCGGGAGGCGCAGATCGAGGTCTGCGGGCTGCTCGACGCCGGCGACCTCGCCACCATCGCCGAGATGGTCCTGCCCCCCGACGTCGAGGCGGCCGGGCTGCGCATCCCGCGGGCCGTCCTCGAGGCGACCCTGCCGGAGCTCTGCGCGGCGCTGCGGACCTGACGCCGGACCGGTGCCGGGTCCGATGCGCCCGCGCGACCTACGTCGCGGCGACCAGCGGCACCCGGACGATGACGATGCCGGTGCCGCCGGTGCCGCCGGGGTTCGTGTGCGCACCGCCGCCGCCCGAGCCGGTGCCGTCGAGACCGGGGTCGCCCGCGCTGCCCGTGATGCCGCCGTCCCCGCCGATCGCCGAGCCGCCGGGGCCGCCGCTGCCGGAGTAGGCGCCACCACCACCGCCGGCCGCGTAGACGCGCGACACCCCGGACATGCTCGACGCGCGTCCTGCGCCCCCGGCCCCGCCCGCGGCGCCGCTGCCGCCCGCTCCGCCGGCACCGCCACCACCGCCGGCGGTGTAGGTGCCGTCGCTCATGCCGGCGCCGCCGACGTTGCCGAACTGGGGGCCCCCGGCGGACGCCGTCGCCGGACCGCCGTCGCGGGCGGTGGTGGGAGGCTCACCTGCCTCGCCGACGTTCGTATCGGCCGTCGCGACGCCACCGCCGCCCGAGGCCCCGGTGCCGCTGCTGACCGTCGCCGACCCGTCCTCGACGTGGCGGCCGCCGCCCCCGCCGGTCGCGGTCCGGGTCGTCGTCCCTCCCTCGATCGGCAGTACCAGCGTGGACGGGCCGCCAGCCTGCGTCGCCGCGCCGCCGGCACCGACGGCGAGGCCCGCGTCGCCGGCGACGCACGCGACGGCCGTCCCGTCGGTCAGCTCGAGGAAGCCGCCCGCGCCGCCCCCGCCGGCGACGAAGGTGTTGTCCGCGGTCAGGCTGCCGCCACCGCCCCCGCCGCCGCCGACGACGAGCGCCTCGAGCGTGCGGTCGGCGTGGAGCGTCAGCGTCGCCGGCCCGACGGTCGTGAACGTGTGCACCGCGTCGCCGACGTCCAGGACGACCGCGTCGCCCCCCGAGGCGACCGGACGCGCCGTCGCCGACGGGGCGGAGGTCAGGCCGCCCTCGGTCGCCGAGACCCGGTACTCGAGCTGGGACCCGCTCGACGGCAGGATCGCCGTCGCGGTGGTGCCCGTGACGGTGACGTCACCGCCGGCGAACGCCGTCCACGTGCCCGAGGAGCCACGCGCCCGGTGCTCGACGGTGTAGGTCGCCGCGCCGGTCGTGCCCGTGCCCGCGGTCCAGCTGAGCACGGCGGTGGTGGTGCCCTCGGCGACCTCGACCTGGGTCGGGGCGCCGGGGGCCATGACCGCCGGAGCCGCGGGGGAGGCGGCCGCCGACGCGGGCGGGAGCACGACGGTCGAGAAGAGCGCCCCCGCACCGGCGGCCCCGAGGGCCCGGCGGCGGGTCAGGGCCTCCGGCACGCCACGACCCCCGCCCTGCCGGTCGCCCGACGCGGCCGGTCCTGCTGGGATTCTAGGTGGGAACCCGTCGCTGGGACTCCTGCTCCGCCGGTCACGTCCGAGGGGGACGGTTCCCCGCTGCCGCCCCACCCCGGCCCTAGTCTCGCCCACGACCCGACGGCCGGGGGGTGCTCCCGGTCTTCGGGCATCCTCGGACACCCGCGCGGGGCGGTCAGGACGCGCGTGAGTCGCTGGAGCCGCATCGCCGACCTCCTCCGTCAGGCGGCGGCCGGGGCCCCCGTCGCCGCCGCCGTGGCGGCCGTCGCCGCAGAGCTGCTCGGGGCCGAGAGGGCCGGGATCGCGCTGCTCACCGACGGTGTCCCCGCCGGCGTCGTCGGGACCGACGCGGTCGCCGAGGCCCTGCTGGCCGAGGAGTTCCTCCGTGGCGAGGGGCCGGCCGTCGCGGCCCACGCCGACGGCCTGCCCGTGCTGACCCCCGACGTCCCCGCGACCGCCGCCGCCTGGCCGAGCTACGCCGAAGCCGCGGCCGCCGCCGGCGTCGCCGCCGCCCACGCGTTCCCCCTGCGGGTCGGTGCGATCCGCCTCGGCGTGCTCGAGGTCATGCGCGACCGCCCCGGCGCCCCGACGCCCGACGGGTACGCCGACGCGCTGGTCGTCGCCGACCTCGCCGCCCACGCGCTGCTGGACGAGCGGGCCGACGGTCCGGGCGGCGTCCCGATCTCGTTCATCGTCGGCGGCCTCGAGCTGGACCTCGTCCAGCAGGCCGCCGGGATGGTCGCCGAGGCGCTGGGCATCGGCGTCGACGACGCGCTGGTCCGGATCCGGGCCCACGCCTACGCCGAGGAGGTCCGCGTCGCCGACGTGGGCCGACGCATCACCGAGGGCACACTGGTTCTGGAGGAGTGATGACCATGGACGACGACGCAGCACGCGGGACGGCGGGGACCCGCCGCGCCAGCGCGGGCGAGGGCGGAGTGCTGGCCGCGTTCGCCGACCTCGCCGCCGCCGGTGCGGCCGGCGCCGACCCCGTCGAGCTGACGACGCGGCTCTGCGAGCACGTCGTCGCCGTCCTGCCCGTCGCCGCCGCCGGCGTGATGGTCGTCGACGTCGGCGGGGCACTGCGGGTGCTCGGATCCTCGAGCACCGCCGCGCACCTCCTCGACCTGCTCCAGGTCCAGGACGACGCCGGGCCGTGCCGCGACTGCTGCCGCGACGGCTCGGCGGTCACCGACGACGCGCTGGACCTCGCGGCCGAGGCGCCCTGGCCGCGGTTCGCGGCGGCCGTGCGCGCCGAGGGGTTCGGCGCGGTGCACGCGCTGCCGCTCGCGGCCCGCGGACGCACCCACGGCGCGCTGAACCTCTTCGCCGCGCGGGGGCTCGACGCGGCGACGCTGGCGGTCGCGCAGGCGCTCGCGGACGCGACGACGCTGGCGCTGCTGCAGGCCGACCCCGACGAGGACGCGGTGCTGGTCGCCCGGCGGCTGCACGCCGCGGTCACCGCCCGCACCACCGTCCAGCAGGCCGTCGGCGTGCTGCGCGTGCGGTTCGACTGCACGGCCGACGAGGCGCTCGGACGGCTGCGCGCCGACGCGGCCGCGACGGGGCGGGCCCTCGTCGACGTGGCGGCGGAGGCGGTCCGACAGCGGCGGTGACCTCGGGGCGGTGTCCGCTCGGCTCGGGCGCCCATGATCGGCGTCGGCGGAGGGCGGCCCGCCGTATTGGAACGGACGCCCACCCCCGCCGTCGGATGGCTCCCTAGCGTCGAGCACGCGGTCCGCCCCGTCGGACCTGCCCCCACGGGGCGGGCCGCGCCCTCAGGTGATCCCGCCGTCCCGCCGCCGCAGCAGCGCGAGCGTCTGCGTCAGCGGCGCCCGCCGAGCACGAGGCGGACGGCGACGAGCGCGGCGCCGGCGACGGCCAGCCCGGTCGCGACCGCCAGGCCCGGGCCGAGCACCACCGGCAGCACCCGCTCGGCCAGGCCCGCCAGCAGCTCGGCGGCTCCCGTGACGTCCTGACCGCCCGACGCGGACGCGAGCCTCGGCGCGGCGGTGCGCAGCAGCCACGGCCCGCCGTAGGTCAGCGCGACCAGCGGCAGCCCGGCGACCAGCAGCACCCGACCGACCGCACCGGCACGGCGGCCCAGCGGCGGGGGCGTGAGCAGCGCGGTCGCCGCGACGAGCGCCGCCGCCAGCAGCGCCAGCGCGTCGCGGGGCAGCACGTCGCCGGCCTCCAGCAGCGTCCCGAGCCCCGCGAGCGGCGTGTCCCCGACCAGCGACTCGACGAGGGCGGCGACCGTGCCGGCGTCGGTCGACGTGAGCAGGCCGGGCAGCCCGTCGAGCACCGCCGCGGCCACCGGCGCCGGCGAGCCCGTCGCGTCGGCGACGAGGTCCAGCAGCGCCGGGTCCTCGGTCACCGCCGTGGTCACGGCCGCGAGGTGCTCGGGATCGCGAAGCGCCTCGGTGACGGTCGCCGAGACCGTCGCGGCCAGCGCCGCGACCGCCGCGACCGCGACCAGCCGTGCCACGAGTCCCCGCATGCGTCCCCCTGCCGGCCGGACGTCGTGGGCGACCCTAGCGCCGAGTGGCGGTGCGGCTAGGAGCGGATCCGATCGGCCTCAGGGCCGTTCCGTCGCCCCGAGCCGCCCCTCGATCGCGGCCGCGGCCGTCGCCCAGACGTGCGGGTCGATGCCCATCCCGGCGTGGCTGGACCGCACCTCGACGTGCAGCACCCGGCGCGAGGTGCGGTCGATGCAGGCCGGCCAGGCGACGACCCGGTCGCGGCGCGAGAACACGGCGGTGACCGGCACGCGGATCGGGTCGGTCGCGTCGCGGTGCGCCGCGGACGCTGCGTCGCGGGCGCAGACGTCGGCGCCCCACTCGGCCGCACCCAGCGTGTAGGTCGGGCCGCCGACGGCCGGCGTGCCGTAGGTCACGACGTGCGCGACCGCCTCGGGGACCATGCGCGCGACCTCGCGGGCGATCACCCCGCCGAGCGACCAGCCGACGAGCGCCACGCGGGCGCCGGCCGCCGCGAGCTCGGCGACCCGCGGCGCGAGCGCGTGCACGTGGTCCGCCGGGTCGCCGACGTTCGCGCCGCGGCCCCACGGGCGCGCGTCGTGGCCGCGGGCGCGGAGGAACGCGCGCAGCGGCGCCATCGTCGCCTCGCTCGACCGCCACCCCGGCAGCAGCAGCACCGTCGCGCGCGCCGCCGCGTCGGGCCGGCGCACCACCGCCCGCGCGGGCCCCGCGACGAGCGTCCGCGGCACCAGCGTCAGCGTCGCGAGCTCGCGCCACAGCTGCCGCGCGTCGGGCGCGACCGGTGGCGGTGCCGCGGGCGGCGTCGGGTGCAGGACGGGACGGGGCAGGGTGGACTCCGGGTCGGGCGGCGGGGTGGGCGCGTGGTCTGGCTCGGCGGCGTGGCGGGCGCCGACGGCCGCGCGCGGCCCGCGACGCTACGCCGTCACGGTCGGCTCACGAGGAGGTCGCGGCGGGGGCATCGGCGGCGTCCCGTCGACACCGCCTCCGTACCGTCCCCGCGCCGGCGTCCGCCGGCGGCGCGCCGGGGGGATGCGGAGGCTCCCGTGGGACCCCCCACACCCAGCACGTCCCCGCGCGCGCGCCGAACGTGGCGCCGCGTCCCCGCCGCGGTGGCGCTCGCCGCCGCGGTCCTGATCCCCGCCGCGCTGGCGGCCGCGCCACCGGCGCCGGCCGCGGCGCAGACCCCCGACCGCGTCGCCGCGGCGCTCGCCGAGCTCGGCGGCGGCACGGCGGCGCCCGAGCTCGCGGACCGGCTGGCGGCGCTGCTCGCCGCGGCCGACCCGGCGGTGCTGCCGGGTGACCTCGCCATCGTCGACATGGCCCGCGTCCGCGCGGCCGTGCAGGCCTGGACCGACGTCGCGCCCGAGTGGCGCACCGTCGGGCGCGAGCTCGCCGAGCGGGTCGCGGCCTGCCGCGACGGGCTGACCACCGAGGGCTGCGGCGACGAGCTGCGGCTGCGGCTGTGGCTGCGCCACGGCGACGAGCTGCAGCGGACCCTCGAGGGCCGCTTCGGCGCCGCCGCCGAGCTCGCACCCGAGGAGCGGGCGCGGCTCGAGGCCGAGCTGCTCCGCGCCCGCGACCGGGCGGTCGAGCGGCTGCGGCTGCTCGAGGACTGCGACCAGGAGCAGCTGCGGCAGCTCGAGCAGTCCTGCGAGCAGCTCCGCGACCGTGTCGCCGAGCTCGAGCGGCTGGGACGGGCCGGGCGGGAGGTGCGGCCATGAGGGCGCTCCTCCTGCGGCGCCGGACCGCCGCCGTCGTGCTCGCGGTGCTGGCCGGACCGCTCGCGGCCGGCTGCGCCGGTGACGACGCGGCCGACGCGGGCGGCGCACCGGCGCCCGCGCCGGACGTCGGCACGGTGCTGCCGACCGACCCCGACGCCGGTGGCCGGCTCGGGACGCTGTCCGCGCCGGACCTCCGGCCCGACGGCGTGCTGATCGCCGCGCTGCTGCTGGCCGGCGGCGGCGACGTCGCCGAGGCGGTGGCGGACGCGCTGGTCACCCCGGCCGAGGTCGACGCGGCTGCGGCCGCCATGGCGGACGGGACGCTCGACGCCTGGGTCGCCGAGGCGGGAGGGTCCGCCGGCTGACGCCCCGCCGGGCCCTCCGCGGGTCCCGTCCGACGGCCGGTGGCCGCGGGCGGGGCCCGCGCCGCGTCACGGTCCCGACACCCGGTGGTGAGGGGGACGAGAGGGGAGGCGGTGACCGTCGCGCCGCCGGACGGAGCACCGATCCGCCGCGCACCGACCTGGAGGGACGGACGTGACCGAGGACACGGTGCACGCGCTCGAGGACCTGCGCTCGCGGCTCAGCGACGTCGAGGACCGCATCGAGGAGCTGGTCTCGCTCGTCACGCTGGTCTCGGGCGCGATGGACGCCGTCAGCCGGTCAGGGCCCGGTACGCGCTGAGGAGCTGCGCCTTCGCCGCGCGCGACAGCGCCGCGTCGGCCGCGATCGCGTCGGCCGTCGTCGGGGGCGCGAGGTCCGCGTCGAGCGGTGCCAGCCCGAGCAGCCGGCACAGCGTCCCGGGCGCCAGCTCCACCGCGGCCTCGAGCTGGAGCACCACGTCGAGCGACTCGGGGGCCCGCCGGCCCCGCTCGTAGTTGTAGAGCTGCTGCGGGTCGCGCACGTCGGGGCAGCGCTCGCAGACCTCGCGGCGGGCCAGGTCCAGGGCCGCCCGCGCGTCGGAGAGGCGCGCGGCGAACCCCGACAGCTGGGCGGGGGTGAAGCGCACGCGGGACCCCTCGACGCGGCGTGGGTCGAGCCTGCCCGCGGGGAGGCGGTGACGCAACGAGGCGGCGCGGGCGGCGGCGGGGGCGGCGCCACCGGACGCCGCCGCCCCGGACACGACCGCGCCCCCCGTCCGGACCGCCCGTGCGGGCGGGGGACGGGGGG
>JBEARL010000060.1:0-7732 GCA_041163265.1 Actinomycetota bacterium | reverse complement strand
GGTCGGCGACGACGCGGGACGGGCCGACCGGGACGGCGAGGACGACGTCGGCGGCACCGCGGCGGCGCGCCGCCTCGATCGCGGCCCGGGCCGTGCCACCGGTCGCGAGGCCGTCGTCGACGAGGATCGCCGTCCGCCCGCGCAGGTCCAGCGGCGCTCGTCCACCGCGGTACAGCGCGACGCGACGCGCCAGCTCGGCCCGCTCGACGTCCTCGACGGCGGCCAGCGACTCGGTCCCGACGTCGAGCATCGCGGCCGCGCGCTCGTCGTGGAGGACGACGCCCTCCTCGGCGATGGCGCCGACGCCGAGCTCCGGGTCGTGCGGGTGGCCGAGCTTGCGCACGACGAGGACGTCGAGCGGCAGGGCCAGCGCGTCGGCGACCTCGGCGGCGACGGGCAGCCCGCCGCGGGCCATTCCGAGGACGACCGCGGCGCTGCCGTGGAGGTCGGCGAGGCGCGGCGCGAGGCGGCGGCCGGCGTCGCGACGGTCGGTGAACACGGTCGCGGTCTCCCGTCCCCCGCGCGCGGACCCGGAGGGTGACCGGCGGCGGGGGCGGGCGGCGTCGACGCGACCGCTCCGTGCCCCAGCCGCGAGCGGCCCGTGAGCCCGGGGCACCGGGGCGATGGCCGGCGACGACGAGGGCCCCCGCCGTGAGGTCGGGGGCCCGTCGCGCGGCACCGCAGGGTCGATCGCACCGGAGATCCGCGTGGACGGACGCCGTCCGGGGCCCTTGGTGGCCGCCGTGCGACGCCGTCCGACCCCGCCGGCCGCTTGGTGGCCGGGCGGAGCGCAGTCGTGGCCGTCCCGGAAGGTCCGGGGACGCTCGGGGGGACGGTGGTGGAGCTGCCGGGAGTCGAACCCGGGTCCCGCGGTCCCGTCGAAGGGGGCGCTACGTGCGTAGGTGCCGGATGGTCTCGGGACCGGTGCTCCGACGCCAGACAGCGTCCGGTCCCACACCGGGCTGCGATGTCCCCTCGAGCCGCTCGGTCAGAGCCCTTCGGGTGGAGCCCCGTGATGTCGACCGGTCCTCCCTACGGGGCGTAGGAGGCGGTCGTCGCTGCGTATCAGGCAGCGAGGGCCAGGTCAGTGTCCTTGGCGTTTGATGGTTCCCACGTGGGATTAACGAGGCACGCGCGGGCATCCTCGGCACGCTCCCCCACCGGCGGCAGTGACCACGGTCGAGACCGTGTCAGCCCCTGGTGCGGTGCGATCGACGCTCTGCGGTTGTCAAGGTGCGACCAAGCCAGGGTACCCGCGGCGGCGACACGGGACCCGACCGGGTCCCGGCCGGCCGCCGGTGGTCAGCGACCCCGGCCGCGGTGGGCCCGGGCGCGGTCCATCTCGCGCTGGGCGTCCCGCTTCGCGACGGCCCGGCGCTTGTCCGCGACGTTCTTGCCGGTGCCGACGGCGAACTCGAGCTTGGCGAGCCCGTCCCGGAAGTGGATCCGGGTCGGGACCAGCGTCACGCCCTTCGCGCCGACCTCGTGGCGGAGGCGGTCCAGCTCGCGGCGGTGCAGCAGCAGCTTCCGGGGGCGGACCGGGTCGTGGTTCGCGTACCCGCCGTGGGAGTACTCGGGGATGTGGCACTGCATCAGCCACGCCTCGCCCGAGGGGTCGATCTTCACCCAGGCCTCGGCGAGCGACCCCCGGCCGCCGCGCAGCGACTTCACCTCGGTCCCGGTCAGCACGAGGCCGGCCTCGTAGCGGTCGCCGAGGTGGAAGTCGAAGGAGGCGCGGCGGTTCTGCGCGGCGAGGAGCGTCCCCCCGCCCCCCGGACCCGCACCGCCGCCCTTGCGGGAGGAGGCCATGCGGTCAGGGTAGGGCTCAGCAGGGGATGAAGCCGCAGGGGTTGTTCGGGACGCCGCCGATCCGGACCTCGAAGTGGAGGTGCGGCCCGGTCGCGGTCCCCGTCATCCCGACGCGGCCGATCTCCTGGCCCTGCGCGACGTACGAGTCCGACGACACGAGGATCGCCGACATGTGGGCGTACAGCGTCGCGACGTCACCGCCGTGGTAGACGATGACGGTCTGCCCGTACCCCGACATCCAGCCGACGAACGTCACGGTCCCGCCCCGCGACGCGATGATCGGGGTGCCGGTCGAGGCCGCGAGGTCGACGCCGGCGTGCAGGCGGACGTTCCGGTAGACGGGGTGGACGCGGTTCCCGAACCCCGAGGACAGCCAGCCGTTCACCGGCTTCAGCCAGCCCGACCCGGTGTCGCCGACGCCGCGGCCGCGCCGCTCGGCCTCGAGGGCGGCGCGGAGCGCGGTCTCGATCTGCGCCTGCGCGGCCTCGAGCGCCTTGAGGTGCTCCTCGAGCGCGTCGGCGTCCTCCTGCAGCTGCCGCAGCGAGGTCGCGAGCGACGTCCGGGTGCGCCGGACCTCGGCCGCGACCCGCTCCTGCTCGGCCAGCTGGCCCGAGATGTCGGCCTCGATGCGGTCGGCCTCGTCGCGCTCGTGCTGCGAGCGGACGCGCAGCTCGACGGCGCGCTCGCGGGCGGCCTCGAGGTCGGCGAGCAGGTCGGCCATCTCCCCCACCATGGTGCGGTCGTTCTGGACGACGGCGGAGACGTACGTCGAGGTCACGATCACGTCGTTGATGTCGCGCAGGTTCGCGAACACCTCGGTCAGCGAGGCCTGCCCGTACTTGAACGCCGCGACGACGCGGCCCTCGAACCGCTGGCGGCGGGACTCGAACGCCTCCTCGGTCGCGACGACGTCGGCGGTGACCTGCGCCAGCTCGTCCTCGGTCGCCGCGAGCCGAGCCTCGGCCTCGGCCAGCTCGGCCTGCGCGCGCTCGAGCTCGTCGTCGATGCGCGCGAGCTCCTCCTGGGCGGCGCGGTGCTCGCGGTCGGCGACGTTGTAGCGGTCACGGGCCGAACTGGTCCGGCGCCGGACCTCGGCGAGCTCGCGCTGGGCCGCGGCGCGCTCGGCGGCGGTCTGCGACAGCTGCTGCTGGAGCGCCGTGACGCCCTGGGCGCGGGCCGGCCCGGCGGCGCCAGCGGTCAGGACGGCGCTCGCGACGAGGACCAGGGCGGCGCCGAGGGTCGCGGGCAGGGAGGGTCGCCGCACCACGCACCTCCCCGTGCCCATCGGGACCCGAATCCTACGGGTGTGATTCACCTCGGGGCGTCGGCCGGACGGCCACCGATCGGGCCGCCGCGGGACGGCGGGCGGACCGCGGGCTCAGACGTGGATGAACCGTCGCAGAGCGGCGAAGGACGACAGGGCCGCGATGCCGACCCCGGCCGCCAGCATGATCGGGGCGACGGCGAGGACCTGCTCGACCCCGATGAACGGCAGCAGCTCGACCTCGCGGGCGAGGTCGGCGGTGACCCGCGGGACCGCGGCGTACAGGATCCCCCAGGAGACCGCCGCCCCCAGCGCGCCGGCGATGATCCCCTCCAGCACGAACGGCAGCCGGACGTACCAGTTCGAGGCGCCGACCAGCTTCATGATCGCGGTCTGCTCGCGGCGCGCGAAGGCGGCGACGCGGATGGTGTTCGCGATCAGCACGCCCGCGGCCAGCAGCTGGATCAGCGCGACGGCCAGCGCGCCGTTGCGCACCAGCGTCGTGAACCGCAGGAACTGGTTCAGGACGTCGCGCTGGTCGACGATCTCCTCGACACCGGGGTACGCGGCGAACTGCTCGCGGATGACACCGAACAGCGCCGGGTTCTCGAGCTTCACGCGGAACGACGCGGGCAGCGTCGCGACGTCGATGGCCTCGACGAGCGTCGGCTGGTCGGCGAAGAGGCGCGTGAACCGCTCGTACGCCTCGCGCTTCGACTCGTAGTACACCTCGGCGACGACGGGCTGGGCCTCGAGGTCCTCCTGGAGCCGCTGCCGCTGCTCGGTCGTGATCGCCGGGCAGGTGCGGTCGTCGCAGAGGAAGATCGAGACCTCGACGCGGCCGGTCCAGTCGTCGGTCGCGAGGTCGACCTGCTCGCTCAGCAGCAGGCCGGCGCCGAGCAGCGTCAGCGAGACGGTCACCGAGAGGATGACGGCGAAGGACATGAGCAGGTTGCGGCGCAGGCCGCCGAGGGCCTCGGAGAGCACGTACCGCCAGCGCGCCACCGTCAGCCCCCGTAGCCGTAGACGCCGCGCGTCTGGTCGCGGACGACCCGGCCGTCCTCGAGCTCGACGACGCGGCGGCGCATCGAGTCGACGATCTGCTGGTCGTGCGTCGCCATCACCACGGTCGTGCCGGTGCGGTTGATGCGGTCCAGGAGCTTCATGATCTCGACCGAGGTGCCGGGGTCGAGGTTGCCCGTCGGCTCGTCCGCGAGGAGCAGCCGCGGGTTGTTCACGAAGGCGCGGGCGACGGAGACGCGCTGCTGCTGGCCGCCGGAGAGCTCGTGGGGCAGCGCGTCGGCCTTCTCGGTCAGCCCGACGAGGTCGAGGACCTCGGGGATGCGCTCGGCGATCTCCTGGCGGCGCCGGCCGATGACCTCGAGCGCGAACGCGACGTTCTCGCGGACGGTCTTCGTCGGGAGCAGCTTGAAGTCCTGGTAGACGTACCCGATCTCGCGGCGGAGCAGCGGGACCTTCCAGGACCGCAGCTTCTGAAGGTTCTTGCCCGAGACCCAGACCTCGCCGGTGTCGGGGCGCTGCTCGCGGGTCAGCAGGCGCATCAGCGTCGACTTCCCGGACCCCGACGGACCGACGACGAAGACGAACTCGCCCTTGGTGACCTCGACCGTCACGTCGTCGAGGGCCGTCACCTCGCCGTCGCGGCCGCGCCGGAACGTCTTCGTGACGTTCTCGAGACGGATCACGCGGGCCTCCGGACGGCCCCGTGAGCCTGCCGGGAGCCGTCGGTGAGGCTAGCCACGGGGGGTCCCCCTCCCCCGGAGGTGGGGCGGCCGGACGGCCGGGTCGCGCGGGGTCGCGGCGAGCGCCCTCAGTGCGCCGCGCGGGCGCGGCGGCGCAGTTCGGCGCCGAGCAGGTCGTCGAGGTCCCCGCCGAGCACCGCCTGGACGTTGCCGGTCTCGTACTCGCTGCGCAGGTCCTTCACCAGCTGGTACGGCTGCAGCACGTAGGACCGGATCTGCGACCCGAACCCGACGTTGCGCTTGCCGCCGCGCAGCTCCTCGAGCTGGTCCGCTCGGCGCTGCCGCTCGAGCTCGGCCAGCTTCGCCTTCAGGACGCGCAGCGCGGCCGCCTTGTTCTGGTGCTGCGACTTCTCGTTCTGGCAGCTGACGACGATGCCGGTCGGGAGGTGCGTGATGCGCACGGCCGAGTCGGTCGTGTTCACCGACTGTCCACCGGGACCGGACGAGCGGTAGACGTCGACGCGGAGGTCCTCCTCGGCGACCTCCACCTCCTCGTCGAGCTCGGGCAGCACCGGGACGACGTCGACCAGCGCGAACGACGTCTGGCGCCGCGCCTGCGAGTCGAACGGGCTGATGCGGACCAGGCGGTGGACGCCGTGCTCGGCCGAGAGCCAGCCGTAGGCGTCGGCGCCGCGGACCTCGAAGGTGGTCGACTTGAGTCCCGCCTCCTCGCCCCAGGACTCGTCGAAGACCTCGGTGGCGTAGCCGTGGTCCTCGGACCAGCGCAGGTACATGCGCTGCAGCATCTGGGTCCAGTCCATCGCGTCGACGCCGCCCTCGCCGGCGTGGATCGAGACGATCGCGTCCGAGGCGTCGTGCTCGCCCGAGAGCAGCGTCGCGAGCTCCAGGCGGTCGAGCTCGGCCTCGAGCGCGGTCAGACCCGCGGCGACCTCGGCCGCGCTGTCCGCGTCGCCTGCCTCGGACGCCAGCTCGTCGAGCACCTCGAGGTCGTCCAGCGTGCTCGTGATGCGGTCGACGCGGGCGACCTGGGCCTCGACGCGGGACAGCTCGGTGGTCACGCCGCGGGCGCGGACCGGGTCGTCCCACAGCCCCGGCGCCGCGGCGTCGGCGGAGAGCTCGGCATGCCGCTGCCGAGCCTCGTCGATCCGGAGCACGTCGGACATCGCGGCGAGGCGGCCGCGCAGGCGCGAGAGGTCGGCGGCGTGGCTCGGCATGCGCGAAGGCTACTCAGGGACCGGAGGGCGACCCGACTATCCTCCCGCCATGACGGACCTCCCCGACCTCGCGACGCTCCCCAAGGTCGAGCTGCACGTCCACCTCGAGGGCACCGTCTCGGCCGCGACGGCCCGCGCGCTGGCCGCGGGGCACGGCGAGGACCCCGCCGCGGTGCTGCTGCTCGACGGCGACGGGTACCCCCACCCGTTCCGCGACTTCCCCCACTTCCTCGAGGCGTTCCTCGCGACCGCCGCGCAGGTCCGCACCCCCGCCGACCTGCGGACCGTCGCCGCCGCCTTCGCCGCCGGTCAGGCCGCGCAGCGGGTCCGGTGGTCCGAGGCCACGTTCACCGCGGCGATGATGGAGTCCCGCGGCTGGGACCCCGCCGCGATGTGGGGGGCGCTCGCCGACGGGCTGACCTCGGCGCCGGGCGCCGACGTCGGACTGATCCTCGACACGCCGCGCGACATGGGGCCGGACATGGCGCGGCGCACCGTCGAGCTGGCCGCCGACGCGCTGGCCGCGGAGCTGCGGGTCGTGGCCCTGGGGCTGACCGGCATCGAGGGCTCGGTCCACGAGCGCGAGTACGCGTTCCTGCGCGGCGCCGCCGACGACCTCGGGCTGCTGCTCGTCGTCCACGCCGGCGAGACCGGCGGTCCCGAGCGCGTCACCGCCACGCTCGACGAGCTGCGGCCCGACCGCATCGCCCACGGCATCGCCAGCGTCCGCGACCCCGAGGTCCTCGCCCGCGTCGTCGCCGAGGGGATCGTGCTCGAGGTCTGCCCGTCCTCGAACGTGACGCTCGGCATCGTGCCGGACCTCGAGGTGCACCCGGTCCGGGCGCTCGCGGCCGCGGGCGCCGCGATCGTCGTCGGCAGCGACGACCCGCCGTTCTTCGCGACCGACCTGACGTCCGAGGTCGCGCACGTCGGACGGCTGCTCGACCTCGACGCCGCGGGGCACGTCGCGCTGCAGCGGCGGGCGCTCGACGCGTCGGCCGCGCCGGCGGACGTTCGCGCAGCGGTCGCCGCCGAGCTCGACGCCTGGGAGGCCGCGGCAGGCTGAGCGGACGACCCCGTCGGTAGCCTCCCCCGGTCCGCGCCGCGTCGGCGACGCGGGGCACGGAGGCGGCACGTGGCTCGGATCGGCGGCTGGTCCCGCGGCGGTGCCGCGCGCGCACCTCGGGGCGGTGCGAACCCCCGCCCGCCGCGGCTGTCCCGCGAGGAGATGCGGGCCCGCAACGACCGCTTCCTGCGCCTCGACCGCCGGGAGCGCCGCGCGATCATGCGGGCCGTCAACCGTGGCCGCGCGGCCGACGACCGCCGCCACGCCCCGCTGGCCGTCGCCGTCGCGCAGCGCCAGCAGCGGTTCTGGCGCTCGGCGTGGCTGCTCGGTCCGACGATCGCGCTGGCCCAGGGCGCGCTGACCGACCTGCCCCCGGAGCAGGTCGTGCTGCTCGCCGCCTGGGGGACGATGGTGCTGGGCGCGATGGCCTGGTGGTGGTGGTCGCGGGCCCGCCGCGCCGAGCTCGCGAACCTCGCGGCCGCGTCGGGACGGCGCGACGGCGGCGCGGCCTCGCGGCTGCCGGGCGGTGCGGCCCGGCGGGGCGCCGACGCGATCGCCGACGCCGATGCGGACGGCGACGCTGACGCGACGCCCGACGCGACGCCCCGGCCCCCGCGGCCGCGCGGGCGGAAGCGGCGCGGCGGCCGCTGAGCGA
>JBEARL010000059.1:0-7800 GCA_041163265.1 Actinomycetota bacterium | reverse complement strand
CATCCCCACCCGCGTCGGACCCAGCCGCATCCACGGCCTCGGGCTGTTCGCCACCGAGGACGTCCCCCGCGGCACGGTGGTGTGGCGGCTCGACGCGGGGTTCGACCTCGAGGTCGACGAGGTCGCCGCCGTCGCGCTCCCGCCGACCGCTCGGGACCAGCTGGACCGGTACGCCTACACGGACCCCGTGCGCGGCGTCCGGATCCTCTGCGCGGACGACGCCCGGTTCTTCAACCACGCGGACGCGGCGAACTGCGGGGACTCCTCGGAGGAGGGTCCGGACGTGACCGTGGCGCTCCGAGACGTCGCGGCCGGCGAGGAGCTGACGTGGGACTACCGAGAATCCGGCTCCAGTCCGCCCGGATGAGCCCCCGTTAGCCTTCCAGCGTCCCCGCGGCGCATCGGAGGTCCGACATGGCACGCCCCCCCAAGGACGACTGGGTCCCGAAGATGCGGAGCAGCGCCGCTGCGCGGCTCGCGAGCGGCGCGGACGTCCGGGTCATGGACATCGCCGAGGAGCTCGGGACCTCTCCGGCGCTCGTGCACTTCTACTTCGGCGACCGTCAGCACCTCGTCGAGGAGGGGTGGAAGGAGGTCCTCGAGCAGTTCGTCGAGGACGACCTGACCCGCATCGCCGACGCGGCCGAGCGGATCGACTGGGAGGCGGTCGCCGTCCTCGTCCGTGACATCCTCGCGCCGCGGCGCGACGCGACCCACCTCGCGCACGTCCGCGCCGCCGCCGAGGGCCAGCGCTCCGAGGCGCTCGGCGAGGCCGTCGCCGAGGTCCACGACCGGACGATCGCCCGCTGGCGCCAGCTGCTCCTCGACTCCATCGAGCGGGGCGCGGCCGCGACCGACCTGGACCCCGAGGCGATCGCGACGCTGGTCGTCGCGGTCCCCCTCGGACTGGCCGCGGTGCGACCCGCGCCGACCGCCCGCCAGCGCCGGGCCCTCGCGACCGCGTACACGGCGATGCTCCGGGCCGTGCTCGATCCCGACTACGACCCGCACGCGGGCTGAGCCCCACCGGGCGTCAGCGCCCCGACGCCGCGGGCGCCTCGGCGTCAGCCGCGCGCGAGCGCGACGGCCCGTGCCGCGAGGTCGGCGTCCGCCGCCGCCACCGTCGCGTCGACCCGGTCGGTCAGGTCCGTCCCGGGGACCAGCGGCAGCAGCGGCGTGGTCCCGAACGCGGCGCAGGCGCCACCGGCCTCGAGGACCAGCAGCGCCCCGGCGGCGACGTCCCACGCGTGCGGCGCGAGCGTCACCGCCAGCGGGGCGGCGCCGCGCGCGACCATCACGAGGTCCAGCGCCGTCGACCCGAGCAGCCGGGCGTTCAGGACCGCGCCGCCGGCGACCATCCGCCGCGCGGCGCCACCGCTGTAGAGGGCGGGGACGTGGGCGCTGCGCCGGTCGGTCGGATCGACGGTGCGGCCGACGCGGAGCGGTCCGCCCGCGTCGCGGGCCCCGCCGCCGGCCGTCGCGACGGCGCGCAGGCCGAGGGCCGGCGCGTCGACCACGCCGAGCACGGGCGAACCCTCGTGGCAGAGCGCCACCGAGACGCACCAGAACGGCAGTCCGGCGATGAAGTTCGACGTGCCGTCGATCGGGTCCAGCACCCAGGTCCAGTCGGTCGACGGCACGACCTGCGACGTCTCCTCGCTGACCGCCCCGTGGCCGGCGAGCGCCCCCGTCAGCCCGGCGACCAGTCGCTGGTCGGTCTCGCGGTCCTCGCGGGTCACCGGCGTGCCGTCGGACTTCGCCTCGACCTCGACCGCGCCCGCCGCGGCGAGGAGTCGCGGTCCGACCGCGTCGAGCAGCTCGTGGAGGACCGCCTCGGCCCGCGCGACCTCGTCGCGTCCGGCCGCGTCGAGTCGCCCCGCGGCGATCGGACGCAGCCCGTCGCCGACGGCGGCCGCGTCGTCCCGTGCCATCCTGCTCCCGTCCGCCGCCCGTCCGCGCACCGCCCACCCTACGCGGCCCGGCCCGGCGGTTAGCCTGCCCTCACCCCTCCCGCGACCGCCGAGGTGCCATGGCCACCGCCGCCCCGCTCCCGCTGCGCCGTCCCGTCCTCGCCGACCTGCTGCCGGGCGCCCTCGTGCGTGACGCGGTCCTCGTCGCCGGACTCGCGGCCGCGATCGCCGTGGGGGCCCGCCTCGCGGTCCCGCTCCCGTTCACGCCGGTCCCCGTGACGGCCCAGACGTTCGTGGTCCTGCTCGGCGCCGCCGCGCTCGGCACCCGTCGGGCCGCGCTCGGGACGGGGCTGTACCTCGGCCTCGGTCTCGCCGGGACCCCGTGGTTCGCGGCCGGCGGCGCGACGCTCGGCTACGTCGTCGGGTTCGTGGCGGCGGCCGCCGTGGTCGGGCGACTGGCCGAGCGCGGCGCGGACCGCGGCCCGCGCGGCGCGGCCGTCGCGATGGTCGCCGGCACGCTGACCGTGTACGCCTGCGGAGTGCCGTGGCTGGCGCTCGTCGCCGGCCTCGACCTCCCCGCGGCGCTGGCCCTCGGCGTCCTGCCCTTCCTGCCGGGCGACGCCCTCAAGGTGGTCGTCGCGACGGCGCTGCTCCCGACGGCGTGGCGGCTCGTCGGCGACCGCGCGGCCTGACCCGGACCGGAGGCACCCATGGCCCGCATCGCGATCACCGGCGCCACCGGCCTGATCGGCCGCGCGCTGAGCGCGTCGCTCGCCGCGGACGGCCACGCCGTCGTCCGCGTGGTCCGCGGTCCCGCCACCGGCACCGACGTCCGGTGGGACCCGGTCGCGGGCACCATCGACGCGGCCGGCCTCGAGGGCCTCGACGCGGTCGTGCACCTCGCGGGTGAACCGATCGGGGCCGCCCGCTGGACCGACGAGGTCCGCGGTCGCATCATGGACTCGCGCACGCGCGGCACCGACCTGCTCGCCCGGACCCTCGCCGGACTCGAGCGCCGCCCGGCCGTCCTCGTCTCGTCCTCGGCCGTCGGGTTCTACGGCGACCGCGGCGCGGAGGAGCTGACCGAGGACTCGTCCGCCGGCGACGACTTCCTGGCCCGCGTCTGCGTCGCCTGGGAGGAGGCCGCCACCCCCGCGGCCACCGCCGGCATCCGCCTCGTCATCCCGCGGACCGGCGTCGTCATCGCGAAGGGCGGACCGCTCATCGACAAGGTCGAGCTGCCCTTCCGGCTCGGCGTCGGCGGGCGGGTCGGGTCGGGTCGGCAGTGGGTGCCGTGGATCTCCCTGCACGACGAGGTCGCGGCGCTGCGCTTCCTCATCGACACGCCGCTCGAGGGGCCGGTGAACCTGGTCGGGCCGACGCCGACCGACAACCGCGAGCTGACCCGCGCGCTCGGGCGGGTGCTGCGCCGGCCGACCGTGTTCCCGATCCCGCCGCTCGCGATCCGGGCGCTGTACGGCGCGATGGGCGTGACGCTCGCGACCATCAGCCAGCGGGTGCTGCCGCAGCGGCTGCTCGCGGCGGGGTTCAGGTTCCGCCACGCCACGATCCTCGACGCGCTGGCCGAGGCGTTCGGACGCCCGGCGGCCGCCTGAGCGTGGCCGGCGCCGGCGCGACCGACGCCGACGTCGCCGTCGTCGGAGCGGGGCTCGCCGGCCTCGCCGGCGCGCTGACCCTCGCCGCCGCCGGCCGCGACGTCGTCGTGCTCGAGGCGTCGGACGGGGTCGGCGGGCGCGTGCGGACCGACGTCGTCGACGGGTTCCGCCTCGACCGCGGCTTCCAGGTCCTGCTGACCGCGTACCCGGCGGCCCGGCGCTGGTTCGACCTCGACGCGCTGGACCTGCGCCCGTTCGCCCCCGGGGTCGTCGTCCACGGCGGGGGCGGCCGGCCGGTCCGCCTCGCCGACCCGTTCCGCGCGCCGCTCGCGGCGGCGCGGTCGCTGCGCTCGCCGCTGGTGACGCCCGCCGACGCGGTCCGCCTCCTCGCGTGGCGCCACCGCATCCTCGGCCCGACGGGTCCCGAGGTCGCGGCGCGCACCCAGGTGACGACCGCCGAGCGGCTGGCCGAGGTCGGGTTCTCGTCGGGGCTCGTCGACGGGTTCTTCCGGCCGTTCCTCGCGGGCACGTTCTTCGACGCCGACCTCACGACCTCGTCGCGGGTGACCGAGCTGGTGTTCCGCTGCTTCTTCCGCGGTGACGTCGCCGTGCCGGCGCGGGGGATGGGCGAGCTCGGCGCGCAGCTGGCCGCGCGGCTGCCCGCGGGGTCGGTGCGGCTCGGGACGCCGGTCCGGGTGGTCGCGGCGGAGCGGGACGGCGTCCGGCTCGCGACGGACGCGGGCGAGGTCCGCGCGGCCCGCGCCGTCGTCGCGGTCGACGCGCCGGCGCTGGCCGGCATCGACGGGCTGCCGGCGTCGGACGAGCCGCCGGCGCCGCCCCGCGGGACCGCCTGCGTGCAGTTCGCGGCCGAGGCGTCACCGACCCGCGGTCGACCCGACCTCCACCTCGGACGTCCCGGGGACGGTCCGATCGCGACCCTCGCGACGATGTCGGACGTCGCGCCGACCTACGCACCGCCGGGCCGGCACCTCGTCAGCGTCTCGACCTGCGGGCTGCCCGCCACCGACGACGCCTCGCTGGTGGCCGACGTCCGCGCGCAGGCCCGCACCTGGTTCGGATCCGCCGTCGACGGCTGGGAGGTCCTCGACGTGCGCCGCATCCCCTACGCGCAGCCCCGGCAGGACCCCGGGGACCTGCCGGCGCTGGCGCGCGGGACGCGGCGGGGCGAGCGGCTCTGGGTCTGCGGCGACCACCGCGACACCGGGTCGATCCAGGGCGCGCTGGTCTCAGGCCGGCGGACGGCCGACGAGGTCCTCGCCGCCTGACGCGGCGGCCGCGCGCCGCAGCCGGTCCATGACGGCCCGGCCGACGCCGACCTCGGGCACGGACTCGACCACCAGCGCGGTGAGGCCCTCGGCCTCCGCGCGGCGGAGCAGCGCGAACAGGGCCGCGCCGAGCGCCGCCGCGTCCGCGGCCTCGGCCAGCACGCGGACGCCGTCCGGGACGTCCGCACCGCCGGCGGATCCGACGCGGACCAGGCCGACCGTCCCGCTCCGGGAGCCCAGCGCCGCCGCCGCCGCGGGGCCGCCGCCCTGCGGCGCGAGCACCACGGGGAGCCCGGGCGCGTAGTGGTGGTGGCGGGTCCCGGGGGAGCGGGCGCCGCGGGCGTCGCCCCCGCCGTCGGCCGCGGTCACCGCGCCGAGGTCCTCGCGCGTCACCGCTCCCTCGCGCAGCACGACCGGGACGTCACCCCGCGCGTCGACGACGGTCGACTCGAGCCCGATGCGCGTCGGGCCCCCGTCCAGGACCGCGTCGATGCGGTCGTCGAGGTCGGCCAGTACGTGCGCGGCCGTCGTGGGGGAGGGCCGGCCGGACCGGTTCGCGCTCGGCGCGGCCAGCGGCAGCCCGCACGCGACCAGCACGGCCCGCGCGACGGGGTGCTCCGGGACGCGGACGGCGACGGTGTCGAGGCCGCCGGTGACCGCCCGCGGCAGGTCGTCGCGAGCGGGGAGCACGACGGTCAGCGGGCCGGGCGCGAACCGCGCCAGCAGCCGACGCGCCAGCGGCGTGACCTCCGCGGCGACCGCGGCGACCGCGGTGGCGTCGGCCACGTGGACGATCAGCGGGTTGTCGCTCGGCCGGCCCTTCGCCGCGAACAGGCGGCCGACGGCGGCCGCGTCGTCGGCGCGGACCGCCAGGCCGTAGACGGTCTCGGTCGGGATCGCGACGAGGCCGCCGGCGCGCAGCAGCGCGGCGGCCCGCGCCACCCCGGCCGCGTCCGACGCGAGACGCTCGGTCGCCGTCACGTCCCGCGGTCCGACCGGCCGGCGTCGCCGAGTCCGGCCAGCGCCATCGCGTCGCGGACCACCGCGTCGAGCATGTCGGGGGTGAGGCGGCCGGTGAAGGTGTTCTGCTGGCTGACGTGGTAGCTGCCGAGGAGCGTGCGGCCGTCCGCCAGCTCGGTCCGAGCGCCGTGGCCGAACCGGGGCCGCGCCCCGGCCGCGCCGACGTGCCGGACGACGGCGTCCCACCCGAACCCGCCCAGCGCCAGCGCGGCCCGCCACGGCACCAGGCCGAGCTCGGCGGCGAGGAACGGTGCGCAGGCGTCGCGCTCGGCGGTGATCGGACGGTTCTGCGGCGGCGCGCACCGCACCGGGGCCGTGATCCAGGCTCCCCGCAGCCGCAGCCCGTCGTCGCGCGACGTCGAGGTCGGCTGCGACGCGAGGCCGCAGCGGTGCAGCGACGCGTAGAGGAAGTCGCCCGACCGGTCGCCGGTGAACATCCGGCCGGTCCGGTTGGCGCCGTGCGCCCCGGGTGCCAGCCCGACGATCAGCAGCGCCGCCGCCGGGTCGCCGAACCCCGGGACCGGGAGACCCCAGTAGGCCTCGTCGGCGTAGGCGCGGCGCTTCTCCCGCGCGACCTCCTCACGCCACGCGACGAGTCGGGGGCAGCGGCGGCAGTCGACGATGCGGGCCTCGAGCTCCGCGAGGGAGCCGACCGGTTCCGGGACCACCGTCGCGACCATGCGGTCAGCGTACGCTCGGGGCATCCCCGTCCCCCGGAGTCCCCGTGTCGCTCGTCGCCGTCTGGCTGACCGGTCTCGCCGCCGCCTCGGCCCTCATGGTCGCGGTCTGGGTCGCGAGCCTCGTGCAGCGCGACGCCAGCCTCGTCGACCGCGTCTGGGGCCTGGCCTTCGTCGTGCTCGCCTGGACGTACTGGCTCGTGGGCGCCGCCCCCGGTCCGCGCCCGACGCTGGCGCTGGTCCTCGTGACCGTCTGGGGCCTGCGCCTGACGGCGTTCATCACGTGGCGGAACTGGGGCCACGGCGAGGATCCGCGGTACGCCGCCATGCGGGCCCGCCGACCCGGGACCTTCGCCGCGCGCAGCCTGGTCACGGTGTTCCTGCTCCAGGCGGTGCTGGCGTGGCTGATCTCGGCCCCGCTGCTGGCGGCGGTCGCGGTCGCCGGCGGCGACCTCGGCGTCCTCGACGCGGTCGCGGTGGCGCTCTGGATGGTCGGGTTCGTGTTCGAGGCCGGCGGCGACTGGCAGCTGTCGCGGTTCCTCGCCGACCCCGCGAACCGCGGGAAGGTGATGGACCGCGGCCTGTGGCGCTACACCCGCCACCCCAACTACTTCGGCGACACCGTCGTCTGGTGGTCGTTCCTCGTCCTCGCCCTGGCGGTCGGCGCCTGGTGGGGAGTGGCGGGCACGCTGCTGATGACCTTCCTCATCGTGCGCGTCTCGGGGGTCGCGCTGACCGAGCGGCGGATGGGGCGCGATGGGTCGCGCCGCGAGGGGCACGACGAGTACGTCCGCCGGACCAACGCCTTCTTCCCCGGTCCGCGGAAGCCCTGACCCGCGGGATACCGGGCGCCGCCGGCGGGTCAGTCGATGCCGTTGAGGTGGACGTGCTCGGGGGCGATGCGCAGCAGCACGCGCTCCGAGACGATCGTGCTCGGGTAGTCGCGGCCGAGATAGCGCTGCGCGCAGGCGTCGATGTGCATGCGGGCGAGGGGACCGGTGATCCGCTCGACCACCCGGCCCCGGACCTCGGCGAAGCGGTACGGGTTCTCCGCGTCCCAGACGGTGACGGTGACCCGCGGGTCGCGCAGCACGTCGCGGTACTTCGCGCGGTGGACCTCGGTGTTGATGAGCAGGTGGTCCTCGTCGGCATCGACCCACATGACGTGCGTCCGCGGCTGCCCGTCGGCGGTCAGCGTCGAGATGACCCCGAAGTTCCTGCCGGTCGCGAGCGCCCGTACCCGCGGGTCCAGCGCGCCCGCGTCCTCGATCTCGATCATGCTCGGGCTCCG
>JBEARL010000058.1:0-7886 GCA_041163265.1 Actinomycetota bacterium | reverse complement strand
CCGGGTGGCACGCTGGTGCTCGTGAGCCACGCCGACGTCATCAAGGCCGTCGTCGCCCACCACCTCGGGATGGGCCTCGACCTGTTCCAGCGCCTCGTCGTGTCGCCGGCGTCCTCGACGACCATCCTCCTGCCCGAGGGCGGCCACCCGCTGCTGCTCGCCCTGAACGACACCTCCGACCCGGGGGCCTGACGTGGACATCGTCGTCGACGACCCCCGCCGGATCACCGTCGGGTACGTCGGCCAGCCCGGCGACCGCACCTTCCTCCTCGAGGTCGAGGACGAGCGGCAGCGCGTGCAGTTCCTGCTCGAGAAGGCGCAGGTCGCCGGCATCGGCGAGCTGCTCGGCCAGCTGCTCGCGCGCCTGGGGGACCGGCCCCCGACCGACTGGGACCGCGACGCGATGGCGCTCGCGCCCCCGTTCCAGCCGATCTGGCGCGTCGGCGCGATCGCGGCCGGCCTCGACCCCGAGGCCCGGCGGTTCGTCCTCGAGCTGACCGAGTTCGTCCCCGAGGACGACGTCGAGGGCCGCACCGCCCGGCTCGGCGCCGACCAGGACCAGGCCCGCCGGCTCGCGGCCCACGCGGCCGCCATCGTCGACGAGGGTCGGCCGCGGTGCCGGCTCTGCGGCCGGCCGGTCGAGCGGGACGGGACCCACGTCTGCCCGGCCCGCAACGGGCATGGTCCACTGACCGTCTGACCGCGGCCGGCGCGGTCGACCGGAGGCCAGGGGTGGACGGCGACGCGACGGCGGCCCGCCTGCTCGCCGCGCCCCTCGAGGTCGTCGGCCGGTTCCACGACGCCAGCAACGCCACGCTGCTCGTCCGGCTGACCGACCGCGACCTCCGGCCGCTGGCCGCGATCGCGGAGGACCTCGGCCGCGACCCCGGCCTCGACGACCTCGACGCGGACGACCTCGCCGTCCACAAGCCCCGCGACGGCGAGCGGCCCCTCTGGGACTTCCCCGAGGGGACGCTGCACCGGCGCGAGGTCGCGGCCCACGCGCTCGACGTGGCGCTCGGCGCGGGACTGGTCCCGACGACGGTGCTCCGCGACGACGGCCCGTACGGCCCCGGCAGCCTCCAGGCGTTCGTGCCGCACGACCCCGAGCGGCACTGGTTCACGCTGCGGCCCCTGCTCGCCGACGACGCCGTGCTGCGCGAGCGGGTGGCGATGCTCGCCGCGTTCGACGTCGTGGCGGACAACGCCGACCGGAAGGGCGGCCACGTGCTGGTCGCGGACGGCGACGGGCCGGTCGCGCCGCGGCTGCGAGCCGTCGACCACGGCGTCACGTTCAACGTCGAGCCGAAGCTGCGCACCGTCGTCTGGGACCTTGCCGACGCGCCGCTGCCGGACGCGGTCCACGACGCCGTCGCCGGCGTCGTGGCGGCGCTCGACTGTCGGGCCGCGCCGCCCCGGGCGGCCGACCTCGCCGCGACGCTCGCGGGACTGCTCGACCCCGACGAGGTCGCGGTGACGCGGGAGCGGGCCGCAGCGCTCCTCGCCGCCGGCCGCCTGCCCCTGCCGGTCGGTCCGAACCCGCTGCCGTGGCCGCTGCTGTGAGCCGCAGCTACCGCGACCGCGGCGTCGTGCTCCGCACCCAGCGCCTCGGCGAGGCCGACCGGATCGTGACGCTGCTGCTCGAGGGCCGCGGCCTCACCCGCGCGTCGGCGAAGGGCGTGCGCCGGCCCGGCAGCCGCATCGGCGCCCGGCTCGAGCCGTTCGCCGTCGTCGACGTCGAGCTGCACCGCGGCCGGACCTTCGAGGTCGTGCGCCAGGTCGAGACCGTCGAGGCGAACGTGGCGCTGCGGACCGACGACCGGCTCTGGGCCGCCGCCTCGGTGCTGGCCGAGGTGGTCCTCCACGTCGCGGTCGAGGGCGAGCGCGACCACGAGCTGCAGCGGCTGCTCCGGGCCGGGCTCGCGGCCCTCGCCACCGCGCCCGACGACCCCAGCGTCTTCGTCGACGCGTTCCTGCTCCGCGCCGCCGCCGTCGTCGGGTTCCCGATCCGCACCACCGTCTGCGCGCGGTGCCGGGCGCCCGGGCCGCACGAGCACCTCAGCGTCGTCGGCGGCGGGACCGTCTGCGCCGACTGCGCGGGGGAGGCGACGCAGCGCGTCCCCGCCGGCGTCGTCGCGGCCGTCCGGACGCTCGCCGAGGACGGTGCGTGGCAGGCGCTGCCGGCGCTCGCGCGCGAGGCCGGCCCCGACCGCGCCCGCGCCGGCGCGTACGCCCGCGCGTACGCCGAGCACCACCTCGACCGTCGGCTCCGGAGCTACGACGCCGTCGAGCGCCCCGGCGATGGCCCCGGTCCCGACCGGGTCGACGAGTAGCCTCACCGCGTCGCGCGGAGGGTCGGCGGTGGTCGAGGTCGACCGGTCCCGCGTCCCGGGCCACGTCGCCATCATCATGGACGGCAACGGCCGGTGGGCGAACCGGCGGGGGCTGCGGCGCAACGCCGGGCACGAGGCCGGCGAGGAGGCGCTGTTCCGGACCGTCGAGGGCGCGCTGGCGCTCGGCATCCGGGACCTGACCGTCTACGCCTTCTCGACCGAGAACTGGCGGCGCTCGCCCGAGGAGGTCCGCTTCCTCCTCGAGTTCAACCGGTCGCTGCTGCTGCGCCGCGTCGACGAGCTGATCGACCGCGACGTCCGCGTCCGGTTCGTCGGCCGGCGCGCCCGTCCCGTCCCGCGCCGGCTCGTCGAGCTGATCGAGCGGACCGAGGAGCGGACGGCCCGCTGCCGGCGCATGACCCTGCGCATCGCGTTCAACTACGGCGCCCGGGCCGAGCTGGTCGACGCGGCCGCGCGAGCGGCCGAGGACCTCGCCGCCGGCCGCATCCGGCGCATCACCGAGCGGACGCTCGCGGCCCGGCTCGACGACCCGCGGATGCCGGACGTCGACCTGCTGATCCGGACCTCCGGCGAGCAGCGCGTCTCGAACTTCCTGCTGTGGCAGGCCGCCTACGCCGAGCTCGTGTTCACCGACGTGCTCTGGCCGGACTTCGACGAGGACGAGCTGGCGCGGTGCGTCGCCGTCTACCAGGCCCGCGATCGTCGCTACGGCGGCGCCGAGGACCGGCCGGACGGCGCCCGGCCCGACGGCGGGGACCCGGCGTGAGCGCCGGCCGCATCACCGCCGTCTGCACCGGCGTCGCGCGCGAGCACCGCTTCGGCGACCGGACCGAGACCACGGCGATCGACAAGCGGCCCGTCGACGGGCCGGTCGCGGTGGAGGCGGAGGGCCTCGCCGGTGACGTCCAGGTCGACCGCCGCTTCCACGGCGGGGTCGACCGCGCCGTCTACGCCTACGGCGACGAGGACGCCGACCACTGGGTCGGGGCGCTCCGGCGCGACCTCCCGCCGGGGACCTTCGGCGAGAACCTCCGCGTCCGGGACCTCGACGTGTCGGGGGCCCGCGTCGGCGCCGTCTGGCGCACCGCCGGCGGGGTCGAGCTCGAGGTCTCGGGCCCGCGCATCCCGTGCCGGACCCTCGCCGGGTTCGTCGACGTCGCGGACATGATCCAGCGCTTCATCAGCGCCGGGCGGCCCGGCGCGTACCTCCGGGTCCGCACGCCGGGCACGGTCCAGGTCGGCGAGCGGCTGCGCGTCGTCGCCGAGGGGGAGGGGCCGACGGTCGCCGAGGTGATGGCCTGGCGCCGCGGGCGGGTCGCGACCGAGGACCTGCGGCGGCTGGTCGCGGCCGAGGCGCTCTGCGCCGACCTGCGCGACTGGGCGCGGGGGACGCTCGCCGAGCGCTGAGCCGGCGGCTGCGCAGGCGGGCGACCGCGCTCAGGTGCCCTTCGGGTGCCAGACGGTCTTCACGTCGCACCAGGCCATGATGCGCTCGACGCCGTGGGGGACGCGCGTCCAGTCCGGCTCGGCGGCGGGGGCCGGCAGGACGCGGGTCACGTCCTCGGCCGCCAGCACCTCGAGGGCCGCGAGCTCGTCGACCGTCGCGCCGGCCATCCCGGCGAGGTCCAGCCCGTCGACGTCGAGGTGGCCGGCCAGCACCGGTGCCAGCTCGTCGCGGCCGCCGGTCAGCACGTTCACGACGCCGCCGGGCACGTCGGACGTCGCGAGCACCTCGGCCAGCGTCACCGCCGGCAGCGGCCGGGTCTCGCTCGCGACCACGACGACCGCGTTGCCGCCGACGAGGGCTGGTGCGACGACCGAGGTCAGCCCCAGCAGCGCCGAGCCCTGCGGCGCGACGATCCCGACGACGCCGAGCGGCTCGGGGGCGGAGAGGTTGAAGAACGGGCCGGCGACGGGGTTCACGCTGCCGGCGACCTGCGCGAACTTGTCGGTCCAGCCCGCGTACCAGACCCAGCGGTCGACGGTCGCCGCGACCTCGACCGCGGCCGCGTCGGCGTCACCGGTGAGCGCGGCCAGCTCGTCGACCAGCTGCTGCGCGCGGCCCTCGAGGACCTCTGCGACGCGGTACAGGACCTGGCCGCGGTTGAACGCCGTCGCACCGGCCCACTTCGCCTGGGCGGCGCGGGCCGCGACGACGGCGTCGCGGACGTCCTTGCGGCTGGCCCGGGCGGCGTTCGCGAGGAAGCGACCGTCGTGGGCGACCACCTCGTAGCTGCGGCCGGACTCCGAGCGGGGGAACTGCCCGCCGATCGCGAGCTTGTAGGTCTTCATGACGCTGAGGCGGTCGCTCACGCCGCACCCCCCGCGCTCGGTGCCGACGAGAGGTAGGCGGCCAGCCCCTGCCGGCCGCCCTCGCGGCCGAACCCGGACTCCTTCACGCCGCCGAACGGGCTCGCGGGGTCGAAGCGGTTGAACGTGTTCGCCCAGACGACGCCGGCGCGCAGGCGGTCGGCCATCCAGAGGATCCGCGAGCCCTTCTCGGTCCAGATGCCGGCCGACAGCCCGTACGGCGTGTTGTTCGCCTTCGCCACGGCCTCCTCGGGGGTGCGGAAGGTCAGCACCGAGAGGACCGGACCGAAGATCTCCTCCTGCGCGATGCGCGACGACTGGCTGACGCCGGTGAACACGGTCGGCCGGAACCAGTGGCCGCGCTCGGGCAGGGCGCAGCCGGTGTCCCACCGCTCGGCGCCCTCGGCCTCGCCGGCGGCGGCCAGCTCGGTGATGCGGGCGAGCTGCGCCGCCGAGTTCACGGCACCCACGTCCGTGTTCTTGTCGAGCGGATCGCCCAGCCGCAGGGTCGCCATCCGGCGGCGCAGCCGCTCGACGACGAGGTCGTGGACCGGCTCCTCGACGAGCAGCCGCGACCCGGCGCAGCAGACGTGGCCCTGGTTGAAGAAGATGCCGTCGACGATGCCCTCGACGGCCTGCTCGAGCGGCGCGTCGGCGAACACGATGTTCGCGGCCTTCCCGCCGAGCTCGAGGGTCAGGCGCCGGCCGGTGCCCGCGAGCGCGCGCTGGATGTCCTTCCCGACCGCGGTCGAGCCGGTGAACGCGACCTTGTCGACGCCCGGGTGGCGGACCAGCGCCGCGCCCGTCGCGCCGGCGCCGGTGATGATGTTCAGCACGCCGGGCGGCAGGTCGGCCTGGGCGCAGAGGTCGGCGAACCGCAGCGCGGTCAGCGGCGTCGTCTCGGCGGGCTTCAGCACGACCGTGTTGCCCGTGGCCAGCGCCGGCGCGACCTTCCACGCCAGCATCAGCAGCGGGAAGTTCCAGGGGATGACCTGCCCCGCGACGCCGAGCGGCCGGGGGGCGGGACCGAGCCCGGCCCAGTCGAGCTTGTCCGCCCAGCCGGCGTGGTGGAACAGGTGTGCGGCCGCCGTGGGGACGTCGAAGTCGCGCGTCTCGCGGATCGGCTTGCCGTTGTCGATCGTCTCGAGGACGGCGAACTCACGGGCCCGCTCCTGGAGCAGCCGCGCCAGACGGAACAGGTACTTGCCGCGCTCGCGGCCCGGCAGCGCCGACCACGCGGGGAACGCGGCGCGGGCCGCCGCGACCGCCCGGTCGACGTCCGCGGCACCCGCGACCGCGACGTCGGCGAGGTGCTCCTCGGTCGCGGGGGAGTGGGTCGGCATCGTCGCGCCGTCGGCCGCCTCGACCCAGGCGCCGCCGATGAACAGCCGGCCCTGGGGGACGGTGTCGAGGCGCGCGAGGTCGCGGGCCTCGGGTGCGGGCGCGTACTCCCAGGTCGGGGCGCCGAGGTCGACGGCGTAGCGGGACACGGTGGCTCCTCGGCGGCGATCAGTCGATGGGGACGCGGTCGGCGCTGCCGTACACGCCGGACGTCAGCTTCTGGCGCTGCAGCAGCAGGTCGGTCAGGAGGCTCGAGGCGCCGATGCGGAACCGGTCCGGCGTCAGCCAACCCGGCCCGGCCACTTCGTTCACCATGACGAGGTACCGGACGGCGTCCTTCGTGGTCCGGATGCCGCCCGCGACCTTCACCCCCCGGGCCTCGCCGGTCAGCTCGGCGAAGTCGCGGACCGCCTCGAGCATCACGAGCGTCACCGGCAGCGTCGCGTTCGTCGCGGTCTTCCCCGTCGAGGTCTTGATGGTGTCGGCGCCCGCGATCAGCGCCAACCATGACGCGCGCCGGACGTGGTCGTAGGTCGCGAGCTCGCCGGTCTCGAGGATGACCTTCAGGTGCGCGTCGCCGCAGGCCTCCTTCACGGCCACGATCTCGTCGAACACCTTCGCCATGTCGCCGGCGAGGAACGCGCCGCGGTCGATGACCATGTCGATCTCGTGCGCTCCGGCCGCGACGGCGTCGCGCGTGTCGGCGAGCTTCACCGCGAGGCTCGCGCGGCCCGACGGGAAGGCGGTCGCGACCGAGGCGACGAGCACCCCGCTGTCCCCGACGGCCGCGACGGCGGCGGGGACGAGGTCGGGGTAGACGCAGACCGCGGCGACCGAGGGGACCTCCGGGTCGGTGGGGTCGGGGCGGACGGCGCGGGCGCAGAGCGAGCGGACGCGGGCCGGCGTGTCCGCGCCCTCGAGCGTCGTGAGGTCCATCGTGCGGATCGCGAGGTCGATCGCGAAGGCCTTCGCGTCCTTCTTGATGGACCGGGTGGCGAGGGTCGCCGCCCGCTTCTCGGCCCCCCAGGCGTCGACGCCGGGCAGGGCGCCGAGGAACCGGGTCAGGGCCCCGGCCGACCGGGCCGCCTCGCGGGGGTCGAGGTCGACCGGCAGCACCAGCGACGCGTCCACGGCGACCTCCGGACCCGGGGCGGCGGGCCGGGGTCAGACCCCGGCGACCAGCCGCGCGGCGCGCTCGGGGTCGGGATAGGAGGACTGCGCCCCGAGCCGGGTCACGCTGTCCGCCGCGCAGCGTAGGGCCGCCCCGAGGGCCCGCTCCTCGGCGTCGCCGGCCGCCAGGCGGGCCGCGAACGTGCCGACGAACGCGTCGCCGGCACCGGTCGTGTCGACGGCGGTCACGACCGGGGCCGGGGCGCGCAGGACCGAGCCGTCGACCCGGACGAGCGCCGCCCCCGCGGCGCCGAGGGTCACGAGCAGCCGCAGCCCCGTATCGGCGGCGAACGCCGCCAGCGCCGCGTCGTCCGCGGCGTCGCCGCCGCCGAGCGCGGCCAGCTCGCCCTCGTTGGGCACGAGCCACACGGTGGCCGCGAGCAGTTCGTCGCCGAGCGGCGCGGCCGGTGCCGGGTTCAGCACGGTCGTCGCGCCGCGGGCGCGGGCCGCGGCGAACCCGGCCGCCGTCGCGGCCTGCGGCACCTCGAGCTGACCGACGACGACCGGGGCGCGGTCGCGGGCCACGGCGGCCGCGACGTGGTCGGGGTCGAGGCGGTCGTTCGCGCCGGGCACGACGACGATGCGGTTCGTCCCGCCGTCCTCGACCCAGATCTGCGCGATGCCGCTCGCGACGTCGGCGGCCTCGGCGACGGCCGCGGTGTCGACGCCGCGCCGCATCAGCTCGGCCCGCGTCTGGGCCGCGTGGGCGTC
>JBEARL010000057.1:0-8020 GCA_041163265.1 Actinomycetota bacterium | reverse complement strand
GCGGGCCGCAGCTCGGTGGGGAACGGGCGCGGGTCGACCGGCTCGCCGTGCACGGCCCGGACCTCGGCCCACCGCGGGACGCCGTACAGCGCGACCGTCACCGACGTCGGGGTGTGCGAGGTCCGGACCAGCAGCCAGCCCTCGGTGTCGTTGACGGCGCGGACGTCGAGCAGCGGGAAGGACAGCGTCGCCTCGCGGCCCATCGGGTACCGCCCGATGTGGAACGAGTGCGGCTGCCACTGCGGCGTCGGGAGGCCCGCGAAGAACGCGGCGTTGTACGCCGTCGTCCCGAACTGCGACACGCCGCCGCCGCAGGTGTCCACCAGCTCCCCGCGCACGATCGTGCCCGCGGGGAGGTAGCCGTCCTCGCACCGCCGCTCGCCCGAGATCTCGTTGACGCTCAGCTCGGCCCCGGGGGCGACCAGGGCGCCGTCGACCGCGTCGGCGAGCCGCCGGATGTTCTCGTTGCGGTCCGCGCCGGCCGGGTGGAACGTCGTGAACGTCCCGAGGAGGTGCGTCGGGAGCGGGTGCCGCGCCAGGTCCGCCGCGGTGATCGACGGCTCGATCTCGAGCAGGTCCGCGGGCGCGGCGCGGCGTCCGGCGCGGATCATCCCCTCGAGCTGGCGCGCGGTCCGCTCCATGCGGAACCGCCGCTCGGTCCGGCCCGGGTCGACCGCGACGGCGGCGGGCGCGGGGCGGAAGGACGTCGTTCCCATCGCCGAGAACCGCGGTGGCGCGGGCGCGACGAGCGCGGCGTCGACGGCGTCGCGGTCGAACGCGGCGACGAGCCGGGCCCCCACGGTCCTCGCGAGCCGCGTGCGGTCGAGGCGCAGCTCCGGCGCCCCCGTGGCGTCGGCGCCGGCCACGACCGTCACCGCCGCCGCGAGCTCGGCGGGCTCGACGCGGACTCGGCGCCCGTCCGCGACGAGCACCAGCCCGGTCGCGAGAGCCCCGCGGAGGTCCGCGGCCAGCGCCTCGAGGGCCTCGGCGGTGTGCGGCGCGGGGGTCACGTCGGCGGGGAGTGCGACGGCGCCGCGGTCGCCCGCGGCGACGGCCGCGAGGATCGCCACGACGGCCTCGCCGCGTCGGATCTCGACGCCGCCGCGCGGGGCCGCGTTCGTCACCTCCAGCGTGACGGGGTCGACGCGGACGTCGCCGGCGGACATCGTGCGGTCGAGGCCGCCGGCGATCCGGTCGACGGCGGCCCGGACCGCGTCCGGGTCGGCGCGCAGCACCGGCGCGATCCCGCCCGCCCCGACGCGCCGTCGGACGACGGACCGCAACCGGACGACGAGGTCCTCCGGGCGTCCGGTGCGACCGACGGCGAGGGCTCGCGCCACGGTCGCCTCCGGATCGGGACGGATCCCGAGCTCGGCGGTGGGCAGCAGGACCACCCCGTCGGGCGTCGTCAGCACCAGCTCGGCGGCGGGGGCGGTAGCGGCGTCGGCCAGCGCCGGGCCGAGCCTCGCGAGCGCGCCGTCGGCGTCGAGCCCTCCGACGGGGACGCCGGCCACGGTCACGCCCGGCAGGATGCGCCCGCCGCGGGCGACGGCGACCGCGGTCCCGGCGGCCAGCACGGCGGCGGACAGCAGGACCGCGCCGACGGCGAGCAGCGGTCCGACGCGGCGGGCCTGAGCGGCCTCGGGCGGCACGGCGTCCTCCGGCGGGTTCGGTGACGGTCTCGTCGTGCGGTCCCCGCCGCCGCGCGCGGAGGCTAGCCACGGGCGTAGGCTCGACCCATGGACGACGGGGCGGCCGAGGCGACGGGCGACGCGGGCGGTCACGCCCGCTTCGAGCGGAGCGCCCTCGCCCACGTGCTCGGCGGCCTCGGCCGGTCGGACTCGGACGCGTTCCGCGCGCACCTCCGGGCCTGCGCCGACTGCCGCGCCCGCGTCGCCGAGCTGCGCGGCATCTCGAGCTCGCTCGACGCCGCCGCCCGCGAGGAGCGCCGCCGCGCGGCGACCGCCGTCGCCGCCCCGCCCGACGCGCCGCCGCGGCGCGAGCGGACGCGGGACGAGCCGGCGCGGGGCCGGCGCATCGCGCTGGTGGCGCTGGCCCTCGCGGCCACGGTCGGCGTCGCGTTCTGGAACCTGCACCTCCGCACGCAGGCCGAGACCTACTACGGCGTCGCGGCCGAGCGCGGCGACATCCTGCGGGACCTCGCGGCCGGGACGCTGCTCGAGGACCCGTCGCTCGCGGCCGCGCAGGCGCGCGTCGCGGTCACCCCGACGCGCGTCGTGCTGCTGCTCGCCGACACCGGCCCGCTCGCGGCGGGGGAGCGGCTCGTGGCGTGGCTGCTGCCCGACGGGGCGACGGCGGAGGGACCCCGCGTGCTCGCGACCGGTCCGGCGGACGGGGGCGAGCTGGCCGTGAGGTTGGCGCGGGGCGTCGCGTCGGAGGTGGTCGTCACGCGCGAGGTCGGTCCGCCCGGACCGGCACCGGCGGGGCCCGAGGTGCTCCGCGTCCCGATCCCGGCCTCCTGACCTCGGCCGGGGGCGGGTACCGTCGGCCACCCCGGGCGCGTAGCTCAGTGGGAGAGCGCTGCCTTCACACGGCAGAGGTCAGAGGTTCGATACCTCTCGCGCCCACCCGGACCGTCACCCGGGACCGTCAGCGGCGGTCCTCCGGGTCCTCGTCGAAGTAGTCGAGGCGGTCGATCGGCATCACGACGGCCGAGAGCACGTTCATCATGTGGGCCACGATGCGCTTGAGGTACCGGTAGGTCAGCGCGACCGCGACGGCCTGCCCGTCCGGGTGCTCCTCGCGGACCAGCTCGGAGACCCGGCGGTCGAAGCCGTCCAGCAGCTCGTCGCCGCGGCGGAGCAGCGCACGCGAGGCCTCGAGGTCGCGGTCGGCGAAGGCCGTCGCCGCCTCCGCGATGAACCCCGGGACGTCGGTCACCGCCTGCGCGACCGGACCCGTGTGCAGGCCCAGCGACAGGTCGGCGCCGTCGTTCGCGAGGTCGAAGAGGTTCTTGGCGTAGTCGCCGACCCGCTCGACGTCCTTGACGATGGACATGTAGAGCAGGATCGCCGGGGTGTCGATGGCGCCCTGCACGCTGGCGTGCACCATCAGCTCGCGCCGGATGTCGCGCTCCGCGGCGTTGACGCGATGGTCGGTCGCGCGCAGCTCGGCGCCGATCTCGTGGGGCGACGTCCGCCCCATCAGGGCCCGGACGGCGAGGTCGAACGCGGTCAGGTCATCGGCGATCATGCGCTGGAGCGTCGCCTCGATGCGGTCGAGCCGCTCGGCGTCGCCGTCGCGTCGGAACCTCAGGACCATGCCGACCTCCAGGATCAGGGTAGGAGCAGGACGCCCAGCACCGGGACGACCAGGAACACGGCCACCAGGTAGACGGCGATCACGGGGCGGCGCCGCGCCGCCTGTGTCGCGAGCGCCTCGGCCAGCCGGACGGGGACGTCCCGGACGGCCCGCACCGGCCAGACCAGCGTCAGGCCGGTCACGTTGAACAGCGTGTGGACCAGCGCGATCGTCAGCCCCTCGGGTCGGCTGACCGCGAGCGAGGCCAGCAGCGCCGTGATGGTCGTCCCGACGTTCGCCCCGAGCGTGATCGGGTACGCGCTGCGCAGCGCGAGGATGCCCGAGGCGACCAGCGGGACGAGGATCGACGTCGTGATCGACGACGACTGCACGGCGACCGTGACCAGCATCCCGATGACGATGCCGACCGCGCCACCGCCCCGCCCGATCACGCGGTTCATGGCCCGCTCGACCGAGCCGGCCACGAGTTCGCGCATCGTCCGCGTGATCACGGTCAGCGCGGCGAAGATGACGCCGAGAGCGAGGACGAGCAGCAGCACGCCACCGATCGCCGTCCCGACGGGCAGGCCGGTCACGGCGTCGGCGACGGCCCGTACGGGCGCCTTCACCGCGGTCCGCAGCGGGCTCGTCCCCGGCGCGGCGACCTCGGTGCCGCGGAGCACGCCGCTCAGCGCCGTCGCGGTCCGGGTGAGGAAGCCCGTCAGCAGCTCGAGGGGCATCAGGATCGCCACGGCCAGCAGGTTGAAGAAGTCGTGGACCGTCGCGGCCGCGACCGCCCGCCGGAACTCCTGACCGCGGCGGATCGAGCCGAGGGCGGCCAGCGTGCTGGTCACCGTCGTCCCGATGTTGGCGCCCATGATCATCGGGACCGCGAGCTCGACCCCGAGCGTCCCCGCCCCGACCAGTCCGACGATCGTCGAGGTCGAGACCGAGGAGGACTGCACGAGCACCGTCAGCAGGATGCCGGCGAACAGCCCCGAGACCGGGTTCGCGACCTGCTCGAGCAGCGCGTCCGAGAACCCCTCGCCGAGCGCGGCGATGCCGGACTCGAGCAGTCCCACGCCGACGAGGAACGCGTACAGGGTGGCGACGACGAGGGCGGACCGGGCGACGTCACCGCCTCGTCCCGTGCGCGCCGCTGAGCCGACGGCCACCGCACCCCCCGCCGTCGCGATCGCGGACCCGGATGCCGGGTCGGTGCAGCCTACGCCTCGGAGCGCCCCCGACCCACCCTCGCCGCTCCCGTCCCGGAGCCGTCCCATCCGCACCCCCCGCCCCCTCGTCCTCGGCGACCTCCGCATCTGGAGCCCCGACTTCCCGGCCGACGGGCCGATGCCCGACCGGCTCAGCGGGTGGCACGACGACGAGGCGCCGCGGCTGCGGATCGCGGGGCCGCCGGCCGGCACCGTGGAGCTGGCGGTGGTCTGCCACGACCCGGACGCCCCGCGACCGCGGGGCTTCTCGCACTGGACGCTGTACGGCCTGGCGCCGGACGTGACCGAGCTCGACCCGCCGGACCTCGCGGGGGCGCGGGTCGGGCCGAACGATCGCGGCGAGCGGGCCTGGACCGGCCCGCGGCCGCCGGCAGGGCACGGGCTGCACCGCTACTACTTCTGGGTCTACGCGCTCTCGCGCCCTGTGGAGGGCGAGCCGGACCTCGCGACGTTCATCGACCGCTACGAGGACGCGATCCTCGAGCAGGCCCGGGTCGTCGGGACCTACGAGCGTCCCGCCGCCTGACCCCCGGCCCGGACCGCGCCGGTCACTACGCTCCGGTCCGCGGCCGGCGCGTCCGGCGGCTCCCCGTCCCCCCGGAGGCCCAGCGATGGCCGGAGCGGTCCCCGCCGCCGTCGTGGTCCGTCTCGGCGACGCCGAGGCCGAGCTGGCCCCGGCGTCGACCGTGCGCGAGGCACTGGGTCGCCTGGGCTCGATGCGGGCCGACGTGGTCGCGGCCGCCGTCCGTCCCGACGGGGCCGGCGAGGCCCAGCCGTGGGACCTCGACCGGCCGCTCGGCGACGCGGGGACCGCGGTCCTCGACCTGACCCCCATCCGCGCCGCCACGCCCGAGGGCCGGGACATCCTGCGCCACTCGACGGCGCACGTGATGGCGCAGGCCGTGACCGACCTGTTCCCCGACGCGAAGTGGGCGATCGGGCCGCCGGTCGAGGACGGCTTCTACTACGACTTCGACGTCGCCCGTCCGTTCACGCCCGAGGACCTCGCCGCGATCGAGGCCCGCATGCGCGAGCTGCTCGCGGCGAAGCAGCGGTTCGTCCGCGCCGAGGTGACGCGCGACGAGGCGCTGGCCCTGTTCGCGGACCAGCCGTACAAGCGCGAGATCGTCGAGCGCGTCGAGCCGAGCGAGGTCGACCTCGCCGCCGGCCGCGACGAGCCGACCTTCACCGTCTACCGCAACGTCGACCCCGACGGCACCGAGGCATGGGTCGACCTCTGCCGCGGCCCGCACCTCGGCTCGACCGACCGCATCCCCGCGTTCCGGCTGATGCGCACGGCCGGCGCGTACTGGCGCGGCCGCGAGGACCAGCCGATGCTGCAGCGCATCTACGGCACGGCCTGGGAGTCGGAGCAGGCCCTCGAGGCGCACCTCACGATGCTCGAGGAGGCGCGGGCCCGCGACCATCGCCGGCTCGGCCGCGACCTCGAGCTGCTGCACCTCCCCGAGGAGCTCGGCCCCGGTCTCGCGATCTTCCTGCCGCGCGGCGCGCACGTGCGCCGCGCGATGGAGGACTGGATCCGCGAGGAGACGCTCGCGCGCGGGTACCAGCCGGTCTACACGCCCCACATCGCCAAGGAGGACCTCTGGCGCATCTCGGGGCACCTCCAGAACTACGCCGAGCTGATGTTCCCGGCGATGGAGGTCGAGCACGCGACCTACCGGCTGAAGCCGATGAACTGCCCGTTCCACATCCTCGCGTTCCAGTCGCGCACGCGGTCCTACCGCGAGCTGCCGCTGCGCATCAGCGAGCTCGGAACCGTCTACCGCTTCGAGCGCTCGGGCGTCGTCAACGGGCTGCTGCGGGCGCGCGGCTTCACGCAGGACGATTCGCACATCTTCTGCACGCCGGATCAGGTCGTCGACGAGGTGATGGCCTGCATCACCTTCGCGCGCGACCTCTACCGGGCGTTCGGGCTGGGCGACCCGTCGCGGGTCGCCGTCTCGACGCGGCCGCCGGACTCGCTCGGCACCGACGAGCAGTGGGAGCTGGCCGAGCGGGCGCTGATGGAGGCCGCGACGCGCTCGGGCTTCGACGTCGAGGTCGACGAGGGCGAGGGCGCGTTCTACGGCCCGAAGATCGACATCCACGCCCGCGACGCCATCGGGCGCGAGTGGCAGCTGACCACGATCCAGGTCGACTTCAACCTGCCCGAGCGGTTCGACGTCGCGTACGTCGGCGAGGACGGCGCTCGCCACCGGCCGTTCATGGTCCACCGCGCGCTGTTCGGGTCGATCGAGCGCTTCTTCGCGGTGCTGCTCGAGTCGACCAACGGCGCGTTCCCGCTCTGGCTCGCGCCCGAGCAGGTCCGCGTGCTGCCGGTCGCCGAGGACTTCCTCGCGTACGCCGACGAGGTCGCGGCCGCCTGCGCCGCGGCCGGCCTGCGCGCCGAGGTCGACGCGGCCGACGACACGCTCGGCGCCCGCATCCGCCGCGCGCAGACCGAGAAGGTGCCGTTCACCCTGGTCGTCGGCGGGGACGAGGCCGAGGCGCGGACCGTCGCCGTCCGGCCGTACCGCGGCGAGCAGCGCCGCGGGGTGACGCTGGACGTCCTCGTCGCCGAGCTGGTCGCGGAGGCCGCGGCCGGGCGGCGCGGGGAGGTCCCGGCGACCGGGACCGCCTGATGGGCCTGCGGCAGCAGTTCCCCCGCACGGTCGCACGGCTCACGGCCCCCGTCGGCCGGGCCCTCGCCGGGATCGGGCTGTCGCCCAACACGCTGACCACGCTGGGCCTGGTGCTGACCGTCTCGGCCTCGCTGCTGATCGCGCAGGGGCGGTACGGCTGGGGCGCGGCGGTGCTGCTGCTCGGCGGCTCCATGGACGCCTTCGACGGCGCGGTGGCCCGCGCGTCGGACCGATCGACGCCGTACGGCGGCTTCTACGACTCGGTCACCGACCGCATCGCGGACGGGCTCGTGCTTGTCGCGCTGACGTGGTCGCTGCTCGACCGGCCCCGTCTCGTGCTGCTCGTGCTCATCGGGATGGTCGCGGCGCAGGTCACGTCGTACGTGCGGGCCCGCGCCGAGTCGATCGACCTCGACTGCTCGGTCGGGCTGATGGAGCGCGCCGAGCGCGGCCTCGTCGTCCTCGTCGCGCTCCTCGGCGGTCCGCTGCTCGAGCCGGCCCTCTGGGTGCTCGCCGTCGGCGGCGTGGTCACGGTCGTGCAGCGCATCCACCACGTCTGGTGCCAGATCGACCGCGACCTGCCCGAGGAGCTGCTCGTCCTCGCGCAGCGCGACCGCGCCTGGAGCCGGGGCTTCGTCAAGGCGGCGCGGCGCTTCTACGGCGAGCGGAACTTCGACGGCGCGCTCGGCGAGCACGGCCACGCGCCGGACGCGGGGCCGGCGGCGCGGTGAGCGGCGTCGCGCCGGGCCGGCTGCTCGGCGAGCTCCCGCCGCCGGGGCCCGAGCCGCTCCGCACCCGCCTCTCCGAGCTGCAGTACCGCGCGGTCTGGACCGCGGCGGCGCGCCTGCCCGACCGCGTCGCGCGCCGCCTGCCGGCCCG
>JBEARL010000056.1:0-8077 GCA_041163265.1 Actinomycetota bacterium | reverse complement strand
GCGCGACCCTCAGGCCAGCAGGTCCCGCAGCGCCGCCCGCGCGGCGTGGTGGCCGCACATCCCGTGCACGCCGGCTCCCGGCGCCGTCGAGGCCGAGCAGAGGTAGGTCCCCGGCAGCGCCGTCGCGTACGGAACCGGCGAGAGCCGCGGCCGCGCGACGAGCTGGCGCAGGGTCAGCGCGCCGCCGGTGATGTCGCCGCCGACGAGGTTCGGGTCGTCCGCCGCGAACCGCGCCGGCGTCGTCGTCCGCACGCCGACGATGCGCTCGCGCACGCCCGGCGCGAACCGCTCGAGCTGGCCGAGGATCGCCTCCCGGACCGCCGCCTCGTCGACGGGCGGCGTGCCGGGCGCGACGCCGGGGCCCTCGGTCCGCGGCACGTGCGCGTAGGCCCAGACCGGCTCGAGGTCACCGGCGCGGCGCGACGGGTCCGCGACCGCCGGCTGCGAGACCAGCACGTAGGGCCGCTCGGGCGGGCGGCCCGCGGCGCTGGCCGCCTCCGACGCCGCCAGCTCGCGGAACGTCCCGCCGAGGTGCAGCGTCCCGGCTCGGCGCGCGCCCTCGGCCGCCCAGGGCACGCCGCCGCGAACGACGAGGTCCAGCTTGAACGCGGCCGCGGGGGCGTGGCGCCACCGCCGCAGCCGGGCCGTCGCCCGGCCCGGCAGCGCGTCGCCGGCGATGTCCGCGAACGCGCCGGGCGCGACGTCGAGCAGTCGGACGCGCGCCCGCGGCAGCTCGGCCAGCGACCGCACGTGCACGCCGGTCACGACCTCGCCGCCGAGGTCCTCGAGCATCGCCACCATCGCCCGCCAGATCGCCCGCGATCCCCCGACGGCGACCGGCCAGCCGCGGGCGTGGCCGGCGGCCAGCAGCAGCAGGCCGACGCCGGTCGTACCCGGCGCGGTCAGCGGTGCCACGGCGTGCGCGGCGGCACCGCCGAACAGCGCGGCGCCCGGGCCGTCGGGGCCGAGGGCGAAGGTCCGGGCGGTCCAGGAGGCCGGCGCCAGCGACAGCAGCCCGTTGCGAGCCAGGGTCACCGGGTGGCGCGGGACGCGGAGCAGCGGGCCCATCAGGTCGCCGGCCAGGTCGTCGAACCGCGCCGCGGCCGGACCGACCAGCCGCCGCCAGGCCGGACCGTCGGCGCCGAGGCCCGCGACGGTCTCGTCGAGGTCGCGGTGCAGCAGCGCCGCGGCGCCGCCGTCCAGCGGGTGGGCGCAGGCGACCTCGGGCTGGGCCCACGCCAGGCCGTACCGGTCCAGCGGCAGCGTCCGCAGGTACGGCGAGCCGATGCCGAACGGGTGCACGGCGGCGCAGTGGTCGTGGACCAGGTCGGGGAACTCGGGGTCGGCGTACGTCCGCGTCCCGCCGCCGGGCTCGTCGGCCGCCTCGAGCACGACGACCCGGAACCCCTCCCGCGCCAGCGTCAGCGCGGCCGCGAGGCCGTTGGGTCCGGCGCCGACGACGACCGCATCGGCCTCGCCGAGCGGGGGCAGGGTCGTGCGGCGCCGGGGCAGCCTCACGCGGCGGCCGCGGAGGCCCCGGGCTCGGCGTCGCGCCCGCCGTCGGGCACCGCCGCGCCGTCGCCCCGGACGGTGACCGCGTCGCCGGCGGCGTCGACGACGACCGTCTGCCCGTCGACGATGCGGCCCTCGAGCAGCGCCAGCGCCAGCGGGTCCTCGACGCGCGTCCGGATGACGCGCTTCAGCGGCCGCGCGCCGTACACCGGGTCGTACCCGAGCCGCGCCAGCAGGTCCTTCCCGGCGTCGGTGACGTCGAGGGCGAGGTCGCGGTCCGCGAGCCGCCGCCGCAGCCGCTCGAGCTGGACGTCGACGATGCGGCGCAGCTCGTCGGCGGCGAGCCGCTCGAAGATCACGGTCTCGTCGATGCGGTTCAGGAACTCGGGGCGGAAGTGGCTGCGGACGTCGACCATGACGCGCTCGCGCAGCTCCTCGGGCGACAGCGTGACGTCGAGGATGTGCGACGAGCCGAGGTTCGACGTCATGATGACGACGACGTTGCGGAAGTCGACCGTGCGGCCCTGCCCGTCGGTCAGCCGCCCGTCGTCGAGCACCTGCAGCAGCACGTTGAACACGTCGGGGTGCGCCTTCTCGACCTCGTCGAGCAGCACGACGCGGTACGGGCGGCGCCGGACGGCCTCGGTCAGCTGCCCGGCGTCCTCGTACCCGACGTACCCCGGCGGCGCGCCGATGAGGCGCGAGACGGTGTGCTTCTCCTGGTACTCGCCCATGTCGATGCGGACCAGCGCCTGCTCGTCGTCGAACAGGAACGCGGCCAGCGTCCGCGCCAGCTCCGTCTTGCCCACGCCCGTCGGGCCGAGGAACAGGAACGACCCGAGCGGCCGGTCCGGATCGGCGAGGCCGGCGCGTGCCCGCCGCACGGCGTTGGCGACCGCCGAGACGGCGGCGTCCTGGCCGATGACGCGGCGGTGCAGCTCGTCCTCGAGCCGCGCGAGCTTCGCGGACTCGGACTCGACGAGGCGGGCGACGGGGATGCCGGTCCACCGGCCGACGACCTCGGCGATCTCGGTCTCGGTGACCTCCTCCTCGAGGAGCGCCTCGCCCGAGGCCCGGACCTCCTCGATGGCGGCCTCGGCGGCGGCGAGCCGCCGCTCGAGGTCCGGCACGGTCCCGTACCGCAGCTCGGCGGCCCGCTCGAGGTCGCCGTCGCGCTCGGCGGCGGCCGCGTCCTCGCGGGCCCGCTCGAGCTCCTCGCGCAGGCCCTGCAGCGCGACGATGGCGTCCTTCTCCCGCTGCCACCGGGCGCGCAGGCCGTCCAGCCGGTCGCGCAGCTCGGCGAGCTCGGCGTCGAGGTCCACGAGGCGGGACCGGGCCGAGGCCGAGTCCTCCTTCGCGAGCCCGACCCGCTCGATCTCGAGCTGTCGGCGCCGACGGTCGACCTCGTCGATCTCGGGCGGCATCGAGTCGATGGCGATGCGCAGCCCCGCCGCCGCCTCGTCGAGCAGGTCGATGGCCTTGTCCGGCAGGAACCGCTCGGTGAGGTAGCGGTGGCTCAGGGTCGCCGCGGCGATCAGCGCGTCGTCGGTGATGCGCACGCCGTGGTGGACCTCGTACCGCTCCTTCAGCCCGCGGAGGATGCCGACGGTGTCGGCGACGGACGGCTCCTCGACGTGGACCGGCTGGAACCGCCGCTCGAGCGCGGCGTCCTTCTCGATGGACCGGTACTCGGTCAGGGTCGTCGCGCCGATCATGCGCAGCCGGCCGCGTGCGAGCAGCGGCTTCAGCATGTTCGCGGCGTCCATCGCGCCCTCGGCGCCGCCGGCGCCGACGACGGTGTGCAGCTCGTCGATGAAGGTGATGATGCGGCCCTCGGAGGCCTCGATCTCCTTCAGCACGGCCTTCAGCCGCTCCTCGAACTCGCCGCGGTACTTCGCGCCGGCGACCATCGCCGAGAGGTCGAGCTCGACGAGGACCTTGTCCTGCAGCAGCGTCGGGACGTCGCCCTCGACGATGCGGCGCGCGAGCCCCTCGACGATCGCGGTCTTGCCGACGCCGGGCTCGCCGATCAGCACCGGGTTGTTCTTGGTGCGGCGCACGAGGACCTGGATGGTGCGGCGGATCTCCTCGTCGCGGCCGATGACCGGGTCGAGCCGGCCCTCGCGCGCCGCCTGCGTCAGGTCCCGCGAGTACTTCGCGAGCGCCTCGTAGGTCGCCTCGGGGTCGGCGGAGGTGACGCGCTGCGCGCCGCGGATCGTGCGCAGCGCGCCGAGCAGCCCGTCACGGTCGAGGCCGGCCTCGGCCAGGAGCCGCCCGGCGCGGTCGGCCGGCGCCGCCGCCAGCATCGCGAGCACGAGGTGCTCGGTCGAGACGTACTCGTCACCGAGGTCCTCAGCCTCGCGCGCGGCGGCGTCGAGCAGCCGGGCCGCGGGCTCGCTGAGCCGCGGCTCGCCGGTCGCGCCGTACGCGGCGGGCAGGGAGGCGAGCAGCTCCTCGAGGCGGCGGCGCAGGTCGGCGGGGTTCACGCCGGCGCGCTGCAAGAGCGGCAGCGTCACGCCCTCGGGCTGGTCGACGAGGGCGCGCAGGAGGTGGGCGGTCCCGGCCTCGGGGTGGTTCCGGTCGCGCGCGAGGTCCAGCGCGGCGCGCAGCGCCTCGCGGGAGCGGCTGGTCAGGCGCTCGAGGTCCATGCGGTCGGGTCCTCCTCTCCGATGTCGGGCGGGTCGAGCCGGGTCAGGCGCCGGTGCGCAGCTCGGGCGGGGGCAGCACGCGGGCGCGCTGCACCGGCGGCGCCGTCCCGCGGCCGGCGCCGCGCGTCGCGGTGCGGCGGCGCGAGCGGTGCACCTCGAGGCCGGCCGGCGGCGCCTTGACGAGGTCGAAGCGGGCGGTGGCGGGCCGCGCCTCGAGGCGGGTCGCGAGCGTCCGGACCAGCTCCTCGAGCTCGCCGATGCGGCGGCGCGAGCGCTCGAGCCGCTCGCCCATCTCGAGGACCAGCCGGACGCCGGCGAGGTTCAGCCCCTCCTCCTGCGTCAGCTTCCGGATCAGCCGCAGCCGCTCGACGTCGCGCCGCGAGTACCGGCGCGTGCCGCCCGGCGTGCGGTAGGGGCTGAGCAGGCCGTCGCGCTCGTAGGCGCGCAGCGTCTGCGGGTGCAGCTCGGACAGCTCGGCAGCGACGGAGATGACGTACACCGGCGCGTCCGGGTCGTCCTTCGGCAGCGCCGTCGGATCGCCGGGGCCGATGGGACCGAACGGGTCGGGGCGCGGCTCGGGCCGCGGCTCGGCGAGCTGCTCGTCCGGGTCGAGGAAGCGCTGCGTCGTCGCCATCGTCACGCCCCCGCCGCGTCGGCGCCGGCGACGGCGTCGTCGGCCGCGGCGTCCGCGGCGTCACCATCGGCCGCGGTCGCCGCGGCGCCAGCGCGCTCGGCCGCCGCGGTCGTGCCCTCGAACAGCGCGGCGTCGCGGGCCGCGCGGTCGTCGAGCTCGCCGAGCTGCGTCAGCAGCCGCTTCTGCTCGCGGCTCGGGCGGTCCGGCACGCGGACGCGGACGGTGACGAGCAGGTCACCGCGACCGCGGCCACCGGCGCGCGGGGCGCCCTCGTCGCGCACGCGCAGCACGCGACCGGCCTGGGTGCCGGCGGCGATGCGGATGCGACGCCGGCCGCCGGACGGCGTCGGGACGGCGACGGTCGTGCCGAGCGCCGCCTCGGCGTAGGTCAGCGGCAGGTCGAGCGTGACGTCGTCGCCCCGCCGCCCGAACCGCGGGTGGGCTGCGACGTGGACGCGGACCAGGACGTCGCCGGCGGGTCCGCCGTCGCGGCCGGGGGCGCCGCGGCCCTGGATCCGGACGACGGCGCCGTCGCGGACGCCGGCGGGGATGCGGACCTGGAGCCGGCGCGGGCGGGTCACGCGGCCGCTGCCGCGGCAGGTCCGGCAGGGCGACTCGACGACGCTGCCGGCCCCGCCGCAGCGGGCGCAGGGCTGCGCGAAGGAGAACAGGCCCTGGTCGACGACGTTCTCGCCGCGGCCGCCGCAGGCCGGGCAGGTGACGCGGCGGCCGTCGGCCGCGCCGGTCCCGCGGCAGTCCTCGCACGGCGCGTCGCCGGTCAGCGCGATGGTCGTCGAGACGCCCTCGAGGGCGTCCTCGAACGCGAGGTGGACGTCCGTCTCGACGTCGGCGCCGCGGCGGGGCCGGGCCCGGCCGCGGGCACCGCGACCGGTACCGCCACCGAACATCTGGCCGAGCAGGTCGCCGAGGTCCGCGCCGCCGAAGCCGCCGGGGAACCCACCGGCGCCACCGGGGAAGCCGCCGGGGAACCCGCCGCCCATGCCGGCCGCGCCGAGCCGGCGCAGCTCGTCGTACTCGCGGCGCCGCTCTGCGTCGCCGACGACCGCGTAGGCCTCGCCGACCTCCTTGAAGCGGCGCTCGGCGTCCGGGTCGTTGGGGTTCGCGTCGGGGTGCAGCTCGCGGGCGAGGCGGCGGTAGGCGCGCTTCAGCTCGTCGGCGGTGGCGTCCTTGGACACGCCGAGCGTCGCGTAGTAGTCCCGCTCGAGCCACTCCCGCTGCGGCGCCATCCCCACCTCCCCTAGCGCTGGGCCACGACGACCATCGCCGCCCGCAGCACGCGCTCGCCCAGGCGGTAGCCGGGGCGGAGCACCTGGTGCACGGTCGGCTCGGACGCGTCGGCGTCCTCGACCTGCTGGACCGCGTCGTGGACCGACGGGTCGAACGCGACGCCGGAGGCGTCGACGCGCGCCACGCCGACGCCCTCGAGGGCACGACGCGCCTTCTCGGCGATCGCGCCGAGCGCACCGCCGAGCGCGGTCGCGTCGACGCCGTCGGCGGCGGCCGCGACGGCGCGGTCGACGTCGTCGAGCACGTCGAGCAGCGCGCCGACGGCGTCGGCCCGGCCGAGCTCGCGCTGGACGGCGCCGTCGCGGGCGACGCGCTTGCGGTAGTTCTCGAAGTCGGCCAGCGCGCGGCGGAGGTCGTCGAGGTACTCGTCGCGGGCGCGCTCGGCCACCTCGAGGTCACCGAGCAGCTGCGCGCGATCGCGCGGGTCGGCCTCGGCGCGCAGCACCAGGTCCACTCCGTCGTCGGGCGCGGCGCTCGCCTCGGGGGCGTCGGCGGGCCCGGGCGCCTCCGGCGCGACCGTGTCGGCCCCGACGTCCACCTGCGGCTCCTCGCTGGTCATCGCTCCCCTCCGTCCGCCGTCCCCGCCGTGTGATGCCGTGCCGTCGTGCCGTCGTGCTGTCCCGCCGCCGTGCGGTGCGCCGTCGTCGCGCGACCCCCGGTCCGGACCCGGGGGGCGGCCCGGACCGGGGTCGCGCGGGTCAGGCGGCCTTGACCGCGATGCGGCGCGGCTTGGCCTCCTCGGCCTTGGGCACCGTGATCGTCAGCACGCCGTCGCGGTGCGTCGCCTGGACGCGGCCGGCGTCGACGCGGTCGGGCAGGCGGACGGCGCGGTGGAACCGGCCGAAGCTGCGCTCGATGCGCCGGAAGCCCTCGGCCTCCTTGTCCGCGTAGAACGAGCGCTCGCCCGAGACGGTCAGCACGTTCTCCTCGAGGGAGACCTCGACGTCCTCGGCCTTCACGCCCGGCAGCTCGACGTGGAGGGTGAACGCGTCCGCGTCCTCCTCGACGTCCAGCGCGGGGCCGAAGGCGCCGGCGTTGGTCGCAATCGGGGCCCCGTCGCCGCGGAGCAGCCCGAGCGGGCGCCCGAAGGTCTCGCGGAGCATGCGATCGAACTCGTCGTGGATCGACGCCGCGGTGAACGGCTCGAACCTGGTGATACCGGCCATGGTGGCCACCTCCTCGTGTCGTCCGCGGGTGCCCCCGCGGGGTTCCTGGGGCCGGCGGCCCCCGGCGAGCGTCCCCTCGCCGGTCGGCCGTCCGGTCACGTCGTCCTCCCGGTCGCCTCGCGCGGCGCTCAGGCCGCGCCGGCCGCCGGCTGGTCGTCGCCCTCGTCGACCACCTCGGCGTCGACGACCGCGTCGTCGTCGGCGGGCGCCTCGCCCTCGGCCGCGGCGTCGGCGCCGGCGGCGTAGATCGCCTCGGCGACGCGCTGGCTCAGGGCGCCCAGCTTCTCGGTCGCCGTCCGGATGGCGTCGGCGTCCTCGCCCTTCAGCGCCTCGCGGACCCCGGCGACCGCCTCCTCGACCTCGGCCCGCAGCGTCGCGTCGAGCTTCTCGCCCGAGTCCTTGAGGGTCTTCTCGTTCTGGTACGCGAGCTGGTCCGCCTGGTTGCGGACCTCGGCGGCCTCGCGCCGCCGGCGGTCCTCCTCGGCGTGCTGCTCGGCGTCCGCGACCATGCGCTGGATGTCCTCCTTGGGCAGGGCCGAGCCGCCGGTGATCGTCATCGACTGCTCCTTCCCGGTCCCGAGGTCCTTCGCCGAGACGTGGACGATGCCGTTGGCGTCGATGTCGAACGCGACCTCGATCTGCGGCACGCCGCGGGGCGCGGGCGGCAGGTCGGTCAGCATGAACTTCCCGAGCGTCTTGTTGTCGCCGACCATCTGGCGCTCGCCCTGCAGCACGTGGATCTCGACGGACGGCTGGTTGTCGTCGGCCGTCGTGAACACCTCCGAGCGCCGCGTCGGGATGGTCGTGTT
>JBEARL010000055.1:0-8181 GCA_041163265.1 Actinomycetota bacterium | reverse complement strand
GATGACCTCGACCCCGCGCGCGCGGGCGGCGGCGACGAGGGCCGCGACCTCGGCCACGCGGTCCTCCTCGACCCGGGAGGTGCCCACGGCGTGACCCTCGGCGAGGAGGAACGTCGAGGCCATCGCGCCGCCGACGGCGAGCACGTCGACGCGTTCGAGCAGCCGGGCGAGGACGACGAGCTTGTCGCTGACCTTCGCCCCGCCGAGCACCGCGACGTAGGGCCGCGCCGGCTCGTCGCGCAGCCCGCCGAGGACCTCGACCTCGCGCGCGAGCAGGCGCCCGGCGTAGCCAGGGATCAGGTGGGGGACGCCGCTGACCGAGGCGTGGGCGCGGTGGGCCGCGCCGAACGCGTCGTCGACGTAGACGTCGGCCAGGGCTGCGAGCCGCCGCGCGAGGCCCTCGTCGCCCTTCGTCTCCCCCGCCTCCCAGCGCAGGTTCTCGAGGAGCAGCACCTCCCCCGGTGCCAGCGCCGCCGCGCGCGCCGCCGCGTCCGGTCCGGCGACGTCGGCGCTCAGCGCGACCGGACGGCCGAGGTGCGCGGCGAGGCGGGCGGCGACCGGCGCCAGCGACGTCCCCGGCGCGCCGGGCCCGTCCGGACGCCCGAGGTGCGAGCAGACGACCAGGGCGGCGCCGCCCGCGAGGAGCTCGCGCAGGGTGGGGAGGCTGGCCGTGATGCGAAGCTCGTCGGCGACCTCGCCGTCACGGAGCGGGACGTTGAGGTCCGCGCGCACGAGGACGCGCCGGTCCCCCGCCCCGAGGTCGTCGAGGGTCGGGATCCCGCGCAGGAGCGGGACGGTCACAGGCGAGCGGCCACCAGGGCGGTCAGCTCGGCGAGGCGGCAGGAGTAGCCCCACTCGTTGTCGTACCAGCCGAGGACCTTCACCAGCCGCCCCGAGGCCATCGTCGCCAGCGAGTCGAAGACGCAGCTGTGCGGGTTCCCGACGATGTCGATCGAGACGATCGGGTCCTCGCAGTACTCGAGCACGCCGCGCAGCGGCCCCTCGGCCGCCGCACGCATCGCCGCGTTCACGTCGGCGGCCGTCACGTCGCGCTCGAGGACCAGCGAGAGGTCGGTGACCGAGCCGTCGGGGATCGGGACGCGGAGGGCCATGCCGTCGAGACGGCCCTTCAGCTCGGGCAGGGCGAGCGCCGCCGCGCGAGCCGCACCGGTCGTCGTCGGCACGATCGAGAGGGCGGCCGCGCGGGCCCGCCGCAGGTCGTCGTGCGGCGCGTCGTGGATGCGCTGGTCGCCGGTGTACGCGTGGACCGTCGTCATCAGCCCCTGCGCGATGCCGAAGGCGTCGTGGAGGACCTTCGCCATCGGCACGACGGAGTTCGTCGTGCAGGAGGCGTTCGAGATGACGTGGTGCGAGGCGGGGTCGTACTGGCCCTCGTTCGCCCCCATCACGATCGTGATGTCCTCGCCCTTGGCGGGGGCCGAGATGATGACCTTGCGCGCGCCGGCCGTGAGGTGCTTCGCCGCGCCGTCGCGCTCGGTGAAGAAGCCGGTCGACTCGACGACGACGTCCACGCCGAGCTCGCCCCACGGCAGGGCACCGGGGTCCCGCTCGGAGAGGACGCGGACCGTCCGGCCGTCGATGACGAGGTCGCCCCCGTCGACCGCGACCTCGCCGGGGAACCGGCGATGGACGCTGTCGTACTTCAGCAGGTGCGCGAGGGTCCGCGGGTCCGTGAGGTCGTTGAGGGCGACGATCTCGACGTCCACCCCCTGCTCGCGGACGGCCCGCAGCAGGTTGCGGCCGATGCGGCCGAAGCCGTTGATGGCGACGCGGACGGTCATGACGGGACTCCGGTGGTGGTGCGGACGCGGGGCGACGACGCTATCACCCGCCCTCGACGGAGCGCCGGGCGACCTCCTCGACGCGCCGGAGCCGTCGGTGGAGCGTCGCGCGCGGGACCCCGAGCAGGCGCGCGAGGTCGCGCAGGCCGGCCTCGGGATTGGCGAGCCGCGCGATCGCCACGTCCCGGAGCTCGGGATCGAACGCCTCCCATCCGACCGCCTCCACGGCCGTGCGGATCGCCGCGACCTCCTCCCCCGCGCGCCGGGCGCTGCGGGCGAGGTTCGCGGCGTCGGCGTTCGCGAGGCGGGTCGCCTCGCCGCGCAGCTGGCGACGGAGCAGCCGCTCGTCGTAGGCGAGGAACGCCCGTGTCGCCCCGACGGCGGCCAGCAGGTCCGCGATGGCGCGTCCCGACTTCACCACCACCCGTCGCCGCCCCGGGTCGTGGGTGGCGTGGGCCCCGACCGCCTGCTCGAGGGCCGCGACGACCAGCGCGGCCGCCGCCGCGTCGAGGGGACCGACCTCGAGGTGCGGCGGCCGGCCGGGCGCCGAGACGGCGGCGGCCCCGAGCACGACGCCCCGCAGGAGCGCGAGCGTCTCGGGATCGGCGCCGTCCTCCACGCGCGCCGGTCGGCCGCGCGGGAGCGCGTCGCGGCGGCGGAGCGCCTCGGTGGGCAGCGCGAGGCGATGGACGGTGCCGGTGCCCGCCCCGCGGCGTACGGCGAGGGCGGGCCGGACCCCGATGGCCCGCTGCATGAGGGCGAGCGCACGACGTGCGACCGGGGCCGTCGGGACCTCCACCACCAGACCGTCCGTCCCGCAGAGCGGCGCGAGCGGCAGGTCGCCGGGTCGGGCGCCCTCCCCGGCCGCGGTGGCGAGCGCGCGGCCGGCGTCGGCGCCGCGGTCCGGGCCGGCCGCGAGGACCAGTCCGAGCAGCTCGGCGCGGGCCTCCCGCTCGGACGCGACAGGTAGCGCCGCGAGTTCGTCGCGCACGTCGCCGGTGAACCCGGCGCCGCTCACGCGAGCAGGTCGGCGACCGCCGCGGCGAGCCGGGCCGGCTCGTGCGAGACGCCGCGCGGGCCGGCCAGCGGTGCCGCGACCACCGGCGGACCGTCCGGCGGCGGCTCGGCCCCGAGGGGGCTCCCCGGATCGAGCAGGACCGCGTCGAGGTGCAGCCCGGGGACGTGCGCACGGAGGGCCGCGACGTGCTCCGCGAGCGACATCCCCTCGGTCTCGCCCGGCTGCTCGCGGAGGTTCGCGACGAGCACCGTCCGCGGCGCGCCGGCGGCGAGGGCGGCCGCGACCCCCGGGACCAGCAGGTTCGGGAGCACGCTCGTGAACAGCGACCCGGGTCCGAGCAGCACGAGGTCCGCCCCCGTCAGGGCCGCGACCACCTCGGCCGGCGCGTCCGGGGCCTCGGGCTCGAGTCGGACGCGCGCGATGCGCCGCGTCCCCGCGACCGCCGCCTGACCGCGGACCACCCCGTCGGACGTCTCGGCGACGAGGGTGACCTCGGCCGTCGCGCTCGGCAGGACCCGTCCGGCTGCCCCGAGCAGGGCCGCGACGTCGTCGAGGGCCGCGACCAGGTCGCCGCCGCGCGCCTCGAGGCGCGCGAGCAGGATCAGGTTCCCGAGGCTGTGACCGTCGAGGTCGCCGGCCGCGAAGCGGTGGGCGACGAGGTCACGCAGGACCTCCCGACCGGAGTCCTCGGGCGTCAGGGCCAGGAGCGCCGCCCGCAGGTCGCCGAGTGCGACCACGCCGTGGTCGCGGCGGAGCCGACCCGAGGACCCGCCGTCGTCGGCGACGCTGACGACCGCCGTCGTCCGGACGCCGAGGATCCGGAGGGCTGCGAGCGTCCTCGCGCAGCCGTGGCCGCCGCCGACGGCGACGACGTGCGGAGCCGACCCCCCGCCGCTCACTCGGCGCCGAGGTCGCGGTGGACGACGCGGACCGCCAGCCCCGGGTCGCGGGTCAGGTGGGCCGCGACGTGCTCGGCGACGGCGACGGATCGGTGCTTCCCGCCGGTGCAGCCGATCGCGAGCGTCAGGTAGTGCTTCCCCTCGGCGCGGTAGCCGGGCATGACGACGTCGAGCAGCTCCACGAGCCGGGCGAGGAAGGGTCCCGTCGCAGGGTCGGCCATGACGTGGTCGCGCACGGCCTCGTCGAGGCCGGTCAGGGGGCGCAGCTCCTCGATCCAGTGCGGGTTCGGCAGGAACCGCACGTCGAACAGCAGGTCCGCCTCGCGCGGCGCGCCGCGCTTGAACCCGAACGAGACCACGTTCACCTGCAGGGCCGTAGAGGTGCTGCCCGAGAGCAGCCCGACGATGCGGTCCCGGAGGTCGTGCACGTTCGTCCGGGAGGTGTCGACCACGAGGTCGGCGTCCTCCCGCAGGGCCGCGAGCAGGCGGCGCTCGGACGCGATGCCGGCCAGCAGCCCCTCGCCGGTGTCGGCGGGATGGCGCCGCCGCGTCTCGGTGAAGCGGCGGACCAGGACGTCGTCGTCGGCCTCGAGGAACACGATGCGGACATCGGTCCCCGCGGCGCGGAGCTCGGCGATCGCGCCCTGCAGCGCCGGGAAGAACTCGCGGCCCCGCACGTCGGTGACGAGCGCCAGGCGGGAGACCGAGGACCCCGGCGCGGCCGCGAGGTCGGCCACGGGCCGGATCAGGGCCGGCGGGAGGTTGTCGATGACGAACCAGCCGAGGTCCTCGAGGGCGTCGGAGGCCGTCGAGCGCCCCGCGCCGGAGAGGCCGGTGATGACCAGGACCGTCGGAGGGACCGGGACCGCCCCGGGCGCCAGCGGTCCCGCGTCGGGGGCGTCGGGGGCGCTCACGCCGCGTCCTCCGGCCCGCCGAGGTGGTCGCGCAGGGCCGCGACGAGCGTAGGCGAGACCCCCGGCACGGCGAGGAGCTCGTCGTCCGCGGCGGCCCGGACGCCGGCGACCGAGCCGAAGGTCCGCAGCAGCGCCCGCCGGCGGGCCGGACCGACGCCCGGCACGTCCTCGAGGCTGCTGCCCCGGACCGAGGCCGTGCGGCGGCCGCGCTGGTAGGTGATGGCGACCCGGTGGGCCTCGTCGCGGACGCGCTGCACGAGGTAGAGGGCCTCGCTGCCGCGGGGCAGCAGCACCGGTGCCGACCGTCCCGGACGCCACAGCTCCTCGAGCCGCTTCGCGAGGGCGGCGAACGAGACGCCCTCGAGCGGCAGGTCCTCGACCCCCTCGAGGGCGGCCGCCAGCTGGGTCGGACCGCCGTCGACGATGACGAGGTCCGGCGCCGTCGCGAAGCCGCGCCGGCGCCGGTCGTCGGGGCGGAGCGGCTCGGCCCGCTCGCGGAGCAGCCGCTCGAACCGCCGGCGCACCACCTCGCGCATCGCGGCCGGGTCGTCGTTCGCGTCGACCCGCAGCTTGAAGCGTCGGTAGGCGTCGCGGCGCGGCAGGCCGTCCTCGAAGACGACCATCGACGCCACCACGCCGGTCCCGGCGAGGTGCGAGATGTCGAAGCACTCGATGCGCAGCGGCGCCTCGGGCAGGTCGAGCCGGTCGCGCAGCTCCTCGAGGGCCGCGCTGCGCGCCGCGAGGTCGGTCGCCCGTCGCAGCCGGGTGCGGCCGAGGGCCTGGCGCGCGTTCTCGCCGACCAGCTCGAGGAAGGCGCGGCGCTCGCCCCGCTGCGGGACCGCGATGCGGACGCGGCCGCCGCGGCGTTCGGAGAGCAGGTCGGCCAGGGCGTCGCCGTCCTCGGGCTCGGCGGGGACGAGCACGACGGGCGGGACGTCGTCGGGACGCTCGCCGTACAGGCGCAGGAGGCAGGAGGTGACGAGGACGCCGAGGTCCCCACCGTCCTGCCGCTCGGCGACCCACCCGGTCTGACCGACGAGCCGCCCCCCGCGGACCATGAACACGTGGACGGCGGCCTCGAGCTCGTCGCCCTCGACGGCCAGCGCGTCGAGGTCCTCACCGTGCGGCCGGACGACCTGCTGCCGCTCGGTGACGCGGCGGGCCGCCTCGAGCCGGTCCCGCAGCACGGCCGCCGCCTCGAAGCGCTGCTCGGCCGCCGCGGCGCGCATGTCGGCCTCGAGCGCGGACAGCACCGGCGCGGTCCGCCCGCCGAGGAACGCGGCGAGGCCAGCGACCAGCTCGCGGTGCTCGGCGACGTCGACCTCACCCGTGCACGGCGCCGCGCACCTTCCGATGTGGTGCAGCAGGCAGGGCCGGTCGCTGCGCCGGGCCCGCTCGTACACGCCGTCGCTGCAGGTCCGGACGGGGAAGACGCGCAGCAGCAGGTCCAGGGTGGCGCGGGCGTCGGCGGCGCTGACGTACGGCCCGAACCGCCGGTCGCCGGCCGCGACCCGGCCGCGCTGGACCCGGGCGCGCGGCACCTCGTCGGACGTCGTCAGGACCAGCTCGGGGTAGGACTTGTCGTCCCGGAACCGCACGTTGTGGCGGGGACGGTGGTGCTGGATCAGCGTCCACTCGAGGTGCAGCGCGGCCGCCTCCGAGTCGACCACCATCCACTCGACGCGACGGGCCGACGCGAGCATCCCGCGGGTCCGCTCGGGCAGCCCGTCCCACGCGCCGAAGTAGGACGCGAGCCGGGACCGCAGCGACTTCGCCTTCCCGACGTACAGGACGCGGTCGCGGTCGTCGTGGAACAGGTAGCAGCCCGGCGCGTCCGGGATGGTCCCCGGGGCGGGCCGGAACGCGAGCGCCGGGTTCTCCACGCGGCTCAGCCCGCGAGCAGCGGCCGCAGGTGCGCGCCGGTGTGGCTGCCCGCGGCGGCCGCCACCTCCTCGGGGGTCCCGGCGACGACGACGCGCCCCCCGCCCCCGCCGCCCTCGGGGCCGAGGTCGATGACGTGGTCGGCGGTCTTCACGACCTCGAGGTCGTGCTCGATCACGATGACCGTGTTGCCGCGGTCGACGAGCCGGTGCAGGACCTCGAGCAGGCGCCGCACGTCCTCGAAGTGCAGGCCGGTGGTGGGCTCGTCGAGGATGTACACGGTCCGGCCGGTCGAGCGCTTCCGCAGCTCGGCCGCCAGCTTCACCCGCTGCGCCTCGCCGCCGGACAGGGTCGTCGCCGGCTGGCCGAGGCGGACGTAGCCGAGCCCGACGTCGGCCAGCGTCGAGAGGTGGCCGCGGATCGTGGGCAGGTGCTCGAAGAACGCGAGGGCCTGCTCGATGGGGAGGTCGAGCACCTCGGCGATCGTGAGCCCGCGGTACCGGACCTCGAGGGTCTCCCGGTTGTACCGCCGCCCCTTGCAGACCTCGCAGGGCACGTAGACGTCGGGCAGGAAGTGCATCTCGATGCGGAGCGTGCCGTCGCCGCTGCAGGCCTCGCACCGGCCGCCCTTGACGTTGAACGAGAACCGGCCCTGCTGGTAGCCGCGCATCCGCGCCTCGGGGGTCGAGGCGAACAGCTTGCGCACGTGGTCGAACAGCCCCGTGTAGGTCGCCGGGTTCGAGCGGGGGGTCCTGCCGATCGGCGACTGGTCGACGATGACCGCCTTGTCGACGTGGTCGAGGCCCTCGACGCGGCGGTGGGCCGCGGGCAGGTCGCGCGCGCCGTAGACGTGGCGCATCAGCACCCGCGCGAGGATCTCGTTGACCAGCGTCGACTTCCCCGACCCCGAGACGCCGGTGACGCAGGTGAACGTGGCGAGCGGGAACCGGACGTCGACGCCGGTGAGGTTGTTCGCGGTCGCGCCGCGGACCGTGACGGACTGGCCGGACCCGCGCCGGCGCTCGGTCGGCAGCGGGATGCCGCGGCGTCCCGCCAGGTAGTCCCCCGTCAGCGAGCGGCCCTCGGGCAGGGCCAGCAGGTCCGCCACGCTGCCGCTGTGGACCACCGTGCCGCCGTGGACGCCGGCACCGGGGCCGATGTCGACGACGTGGTCGGCCGTCTCGATGGTGCTGCGGTCGTGCTCGACGACCACCAGCGTGTTGCCGAGGTCGCGCAGCCGCACCAGGGTCGCGATGAGCCGCTCGTTGTCCCGCTGGTGCAGCCCGATGGAGGGTTCGTCGAGGACGTACAGGACCCCGACGAGCCCGGCTCCGATCTGGGTCGCGAGCCGGATGCGCTGGGCCTCCCCGCCCGAGAGCGACCCGGCCGGGCGGTCGAGCGTCAGGTACTCGAGCCCGACGTCGAGGAGGAAGCGCAGCCGGGCCCGGATCTCCTTCAGCACGCGGCCGGCGATCAGCGTCTCGCGGTCGTCGAGCGCGAGGGCCGCGACGAACCCGTCGGCCTCCCCGACCGGCAGGGCGGTGAGCTCGGCGATCGAGAGGTCGCCGACCGTCACCGCGAGGACCTCCGGCCGCAGGCGCCGACCCTCGCAGTCGGGGCAGGGCACCTCCCGCATGTACTGCTCGATGTTGGCCCGCTGGTGCTCC
>JBEARL010000054.1:0-8992 GCA_041163265.1 Actinomycetota bacterium | reverse complement strand
GTGGTGGGTTCGTCCGTGCGATACAGGTGGTGCATGGCTGTCGTCAGCTCGTGTCGTGAGATGTTGGGTTAAGTCCCGCAACGAGCGCAACCCCTGTCCTATGTTGCCAGCGAGTCATGTCGGGGACTCATAGGAGACTGCCGGTGTCAAACCGGAGGAAGGTGGGGATGACGTCAAGTCATCATGCCCCTTACGTCCAGGGCTGCACACATGCTACAATGGCCGGTACAGAGGGCTGCGATCCCGCGAGGGGGAGCGAATCCCAAAAAGCCGGTCTCAGTTCGGATTGCAGTCTGCAACTCGACTGCATGAAGCCGGAGTCGCTAGTAATCGCAGATCAGCAACGCTGCGGTGAATACGTTCCCGGGCCTTGTACACACCGCCCGTCACGTCATGAAAGTCGGTAACACCCGAAGCCGGTGGCCCAACCGCAAGGAGGGAGCCGTCGAAGGTGGGATCGGCGATTGGGACGAAGTCGTAACAAGGTAGCCGTACCGGAAGGTGCGGCTGGATCACCTCCTTTCTGGAGCTCGCTGACGGCGAACGGGTCGAACGACCCGGGGACCGTCCGAGAACCCGTGAACCACTGGCTACTCGACGTCGGGGCCCGAGGGGCCCCCGGTCGCAGGACCGCTCCGGATCCGTCCGGATGCGTGTGGAGCGACCCCGGGTTCCCCGCCCGACGTCCGGCATCCTGTGCAGCTCTGAGGGAGCGTTCGTCCCTCGGGGTCGCCATCCCCCGGAACGGTCCGCCCTCGCGGCGGGCGCCGCCGGAGAGCCGATGAAGGACGTGGGAGACTGCGATAAGCCCTGGGGAGGAGTCAACCATCCATCGATCCAGGGATCTCCGAATGGGGAAACCCGGCTGGGGTCATGCCCAGTCAGGCCCGCCTGAATCCATAGGGCGGGTACAGGGAACCCGGGGAACTGAAACATCTCAGTACCCGGAGGAAGAGAAAGCAACCGCGATTCCCCGAGTAGTGGTGAGCGAAAGGGGAACGAGCCTAAACCGCGCACGTGTCAAGCCAGCAGGCGTTGCGTGCGCGGGGTCGTGGGACCGTCCATGGGGAGCTGCTGATCCCCGAGGGAGTGAGCAATCGCGCGTGCAGCAGAACAGGCTGGAATGCCTGGCCAGAGACGGTAACAGCCCGGTACGTGACCACACGCGCGACTCCCGGACGCCATCCCGAGTAGGACGGGGCCCGAGAAATCCCGTTCGAATCTGCGAGGACCACCTCGTAAGGCTGAATACTCCTTGGTGACCGATAGCGGACGAGTACCGTGAGGGAACGGTGAAAAGAACCCCGGGAGGGGAGTGAAATAGAACCTGAAACCGTGTGCCTACAAACCGTCGGAGCTCATCCTCGTGGTGAGTGACGGCGTGCCTTTTGAAGAATGAGCCTACGAGTTAGCCGTCGCTGGCAAGGTTAACCAGTCGTTGGGAAGCCGAAGCGAAAGCGAGTCCGAACAGGGCGTGGAGTCGGCGGCGCTAGACCCGAAACCGAGTGATCTATCCATGAGCAGGGTGAAGCGGGGGTAAGACCTCGTGGAGGCCCGAACCGGTGTAGGTTGAAAACTGCTCGGATGACTTGTGGATAGGGGTGAAAGGCCAATCAAACTCGGTGATAGCTGGTTCTCCCCGAAATGCATTTAGGTGCAGCGTCGTGCGTTCCCCGTCGGGGGTAGAGCACTGTTTGGGCTAGGGGGCCTACAAGCTTACCGAACTCAGGCAAACTCCGAATACCGACGGGCCACAGCACGGCAGTGAGAACGCGGGGGATAAGCTCCGTGTTCGAGAGGGAAACAACCCAGACCGCCAGCTAAGGCCCCGAAGTCATGGCTAAGTGGCAAAGGATGTGGGATCGCAGAGACAACCAGGAGGTTGGCTTAGAAGCAGCCACCCTTGAAAGAGTGCGTAATAGCTCACTGGTCAAGTGGTCCTGCGCCGATAATGTAACGGGGCTAAGCCATGCGCCGAAGCTGCGGATTCGACCCATCAACGCGAAAGCGGGGTCGAGTGGTAGGGGAGCGTCGATACGCGATCGAAGCCGCGGGGTAACCCAGTGGTGGACGCGTGTCGAGTGAGAATGTAGGCATGAGTAGCGAAAGGGGAGGGAGGAACTCCCCCGCCGATTGACCAAGGGTTCCTGGGGAAGGTTCATCCGCCCAGGGTAAGTCGGGACCTAAGGCGAGGCCGAGAGGCGTAGCCGATGGACAACTGGCTGATATTCCAGTACCACCTTCACCGCGTTCATACCGAACGCCGTGCGCTAACGGCACCTACGGGTGTCGGACCCCGCGGTCATTAGGTCACCGATGGCGTGACGGAGGAGGCTAGGTGATCCCGGGCGTTGGTCGTCCCGGGGTAAGCGTGTAGGGCGTGGGCCAGGCAAATCCGGACCACATGAGCCTGAGACGTGATGCCGAGTCCCAGACGAAGTCACTGATGCCATGCTCTCAAGAAAAGCGTCTAGGGAGTGGTGAGGGTGCCCGTACCCCAAACCGACACAGGTGGTCAGGTAGAGAATACCGAGGCGATCGAGAGAACTCTGGTCAAGGAACTAGGCAAATTGGCCCCGTAACTTCGGGATAAGGGGCGCCTCAGGTGGTGATGGACCTCGCGTCCTGAGCTGCCCGAGGCCGCAGAAACCAGGCCCAAGCGACTGTTTACCAAAAACACAGGAGCGTGCTAACACGAAAGTGGACGTATACGCTCTGACGCCTGCCCGGTGCTGGAACGTTAAGCGGAGAGGTCAGCCCTTCGGGGCGAAGCTTTGAAGCCAAGCGCCAGTAAACGGCGGCCGTAACTATAACGGTCCTAAGGTAGCGAAATTCCTTGTCGGGTAAGTTCCGACCTGCACGAATGGCGTAACGACTTGGGCACTGTCTCGACCGGAGACTCGGCGAAATTGCATTGCGAGTAAAGATGCTCGCTACGCGCAGCAGGACGGAAAGACCCCGGGACCTTTACTGCAACTTGGTATTGGGGCTTGGTCTGTCGTGTGCAGGATAGGTGGGAGACTGTGAGCCCGGCACGCCAGTGTCGGTGGAGTCGTCCTTGGAATACCACCCTCGACATGCTGAGTCTCTAACCTCGATCCGTGATCCGGATCAGGGACAGTGCCTGGTGGGCAGTTTAACTGGGGCGGTTGCCTCCTAAAAGGTAACGGAGGCGCCCAAAGGTTCCCTCAGACCGGTCGGTCATCGGTCGTCGAGTGCAAAGGCATAAGGGAGCTTGACTGCGAGAGTGACAACTCGAGCAGGGACGAAAGTCGGGCTTAGTGATCCGACGGTGGCATGTGGAAGCGCCGTCGCTCAACGGATAAAAGGTACCCCGGGGATAACAGGCTGATCTTCCCCAAGAGTCCATATCGACGGGAAGGTTTGGCACCTCGATGTCGGCTCATCGCATCCTGGGGCTGGAGCAGGTCCCAAGGGTCGGGCTGTTCGCCCGTTAAAGCGGTACGCGAGCTGGGTTCAGAACGTCGTGAGACAGTTCGGTCCCTATCCGCTGCGCGCGTTGGTGATCTGACAGGAGCCGCCCCTAGTACGAGAGGACCGGGGTGGACGTACCTCTAGTGTGCCGGTTGTCCCGCCAGGGGCATGGCCGGTTGGCTACGTACGGACGGGATAAGCGCTGAAGGCATCTAAGCACGAAGCCCACCTGGAGATGAGATCACCCACCCCCTCGAGGGGGTAAGGGCCCCGGAAGACGACCGGGTCGATAGGCCGGATGTGGAAGCGTGGCAACACGTGGAGCTGACCGGTACTAATAGCCCGAGGGCTTGCCGTTCGCGCTCGCGCTCGCTATGGAGTCCAGAGGGTCACGTCCCTCGTGGACGCTGACAACCCGGCCGGATAATCCGGCCCACAGACGGACGCATGACCCCACAGATCTCCCGTGGTCATGGCGGAGGGGACACACCCGGTCACATTCCGAACCCGGAAGTTAAGCCCTCCAGCGCCGATGGTACTGCCGGGGCGACCCGGCGGGAGAGTAGGACGCCGCGGGATCCACTTCGGATGAGGCCGCCCTTCGGGGCGGCCTCTTCCATGTTCGCACCGACTCGTAGGCTTCGGCGGCACCGCGCCGTCGTGCGCGGCCCGGAGGCATCGTGGACCGTAAGCGCCCGGCACGTCCGTCCCGCCCGTCCCGTCCCGCGCCCGAAGGGTCCGAGCGCGGCACGCGCCGCCGTGGGCCCGAGACTCCCGCCGCGCCGCGCGAGCCGATCGGGCGGGACCGAGCGCCCTCGGCGCCGTCGCCCCGCCGGCAGGCGGCACCCCGCGGTCCGGCCGCGCCGGAGCGGCCCGACCTTCCGTCGGACCACCGCGTCACGCTGCCGGCGTTCGTGCGCAAGGAGGTCGAGCGCCGCGTCAGCCCGAAGGGTCGCGCCCGCGACGTGCTGACGTGCCTCGACCTCGGTAGCGCCGCCAGCGAGCAGGGGGAGCACGGCGAGGCCCTGCGCCTGCTGCGCTGGGCCAAGCACCTGGCGCCGCGTCTCGCGCTGGTGCGGGAGGCGCTGGGCATCGCGATGTACCGCGCCGAGGAGTACCGGGCCGCCCTCACGGAGCTGCAGGCCTACCGGCGTCTCGGTGGCAGTACGGACCAGAACCACCTGGTCGCGGACTGCCTGCGCGCGACGGGTGCGCCCGCCGAGGAGGCGGTCACCGTCGGGCTCGAGCTGGTCGAGGACGCGCGCGCCGAGCCCGACCGGCGCCTCGAGGCCGCCATCGTCGTCGCGGCGGCCCTCGAGGAGGGGGGGCAGCGGCGGCGGGCGCGGACCGTCCTCGCCGGCACCGCGGCCACGGCCGAGAGGGCCGAGGACGAGGCGCGGGCGCGCCGGCACTGGTTCGCGGCCGAGCTGGCGGAGCGCGACGGCGACACCGGGGGCGCCGTCGCCGAGCTCGACGCCCTCCTGCGCCTCGGCCCCGACGACGACGCCGCGGCCTGGCGCGAGCGGCTCAGCCGAGGGGCGTGAGCGTCCCCTCGTCCCGGCGTCGCAGGTAGCGCAGGATGCCGGCCGCGTTCGAGCGCGGGTCGTTCAGCAGCGCGATCCGGGCCTCGGCGGCCGCGCCGGCCTCTGGCTCGAGCGCCAGGTCGTCCGCGAAGCGGTGCGTCAGCAGCGCGGCGACGTGGTCGACCTCGTCCTCGTGCGGCGGGACCTCGGCCCGCGCCGCCTCAACGGCTGCGACCCACGACCTGACGCGCTCATCGGCCTCCGCGAGGACGTCGGCGGCCGGGCCGACGTCGCCGTAGTGCGCGAGCAGCAGGTGCTCGGGCCCGCGCTCGCGGTACCGGGCGAGGGAGGCCAGCATGGTCCCGAGGTTGAAGTCGGCCGGCGGCGTCGCTGGACGCAGCGCCCGCATCCCCTCGAGGCGGACCCCGACGGAGTCGCCGGTGAACACGGTGCCGTGGTCCGGGTCGAACACGCCGATGTGGTGCTTGGCATGCCCGGGCGTGTCGAGGATCTCGAGCGTGCGCCCGCCGCCGAGGTCCAGGACGTGGCCGTCGTCGGCCGCGACGACGCGCTCCGCGGCGATCGGCGTGCACGGTCCGTAGACGGTGTCGTACAGCGGGCCGTAGACGCGCCGGGCCGAGTCGTTCAACCGCGACGGGTCGACGAGGTGCCGCGCGCCGCGAGGGCTGACGACGACCCGCGCGTTCGGGAACGCCGCGAGCAGGTCCCCGGCCCCGCCGGCGTGGTCGAGGTGCACGTGCGTGACGACGAGCCAGGCCAGGTCGTCCGGGTCGAGGCCGAGGGCGCGCAGGGACGCGATCGTGCGGTCGATCGTCAGCGCCGGACCGCACTCGATCAGGGCCGGTCGCGCCGCGGGGACGAGGTAGCCGGCGGTGACGCCGGTCAGGCCGCCCGTCATCGTGTCGATGACGAGGGCGCCGCCCGCCGACGCGACGGGCACGTCCCCAGCGGTCATCGACGCCTCCCGGGCCGGTCCGGACCGTAGCCGCGGGGCTACCCTCGACGGGTCGGTGAGGTGTCCCTTGAGCCAGCAGGACGTGCACGCGGACCGCGACGCACCCGAGGGTGCGCTCGCGGGCCTCGCGGCGGCGCTCGACGGCGCGGACGAGCTCGACGCCGACGCCCGGCTCGAGCTCCTGCGCCGGATCGAGGCGGGGATCGCGGCCGAGCTCGACGGGTTGGACGGTCTGTAGGGATGGGCGCGCCCGGCACCGCACGGGTCCGCGTCGACCGTGAGCTCGTCCGTCGCGGCCTCGTCCGGTCGCGCGAGGAGGCGCTGGCGGCGGTCGCGGCGCACCGGGTGCAGGTCGACGGTGCGCCCGTCCGGAAGCCCTCGACGCTCGTCCGGACCGACCAGCGGCTCATCGTCGGCGGTCCGCCGCCGCGTTTCGTGTCCCGCGGCGGGGAGAAGCTGGTCCACGCCCTCGAGGTGTTCGCCACGATGGGCGTGGACCCGCGGGGGCGCCGCGTCCTCGACGCCGGCATGTCGACCGGCGGATTCACCGACTGCCTGCTGCAGGCCGGCGCCGCCGCGGTCGTCGGGGTCGACGTCGGGTACGGCCAGGCCGCCGAGGCGCTGCGGCGCGATCCCCGCGTGACGATCCTGGAGCGCACCAACGTGCGGGGCCTCGACGCCGCGGCGATCGGTGGCCGCGTCGACGCGCTCGTCGCGGACCTCTCCTTCATCTCGCTCGCGACCGTCCTCCCGGCGCTGCTGCCGCTGGTCGCCGGCGACTGGGCCGTCGTCCTCGTCAAGCCGCAGTTCGAGGTCGGCCGCGAGGCGGTCGGTCGCGACGGGGTGGTGCGGGACGCGGAGGGTTGGCGCCACGCCCTCGAGCGCTGCAGCGCGGCCGCGACCCGCGAGGGCTGGCACCTCGCCGCCGTCGTGCCCTCGCCGCTGCGCGGGCCCGCGGGCAACGTCGAGTTCCTGGCGCTGCTCCGACCGGGAGGCGGACCCGGCGACCGGGCGGCCGGTGAGGCGGGCGCCATCTCGGCCGCCCTGGCGGCGGTCGTCCCCGACGCGGCCCTCGTGGGGACCGAGGGTGCCGCGCACGCCGAGGACGCCGAGCACGGCACCGGGGAGCCCACGGCATGAGGGTCCTGCTCGTCGCGCACCCCGACCGACCCCGAGCGGAGGAGGCGGTCGCAGCGGCACGTGCGCTCCTGGCGGCGAGGGGGCACGAGGCCGTCGACGTCGCACCCGACGTGGTCATCGCGGCGGACGGTGCGATCGACCGGGATCTCGGACCGACGCCGGGGCTGGTCGTCTCCTTCGGCGGCGACGGCACGTTCCTGCGCGCGGCGCGCATCGCGCGGGCGCTCGACGCGCCGGTCGTCGGCGTGAACGTCGGCCGCGTCGGGTTCCTCGCCGGCATCGACCCGGCGGACCTCGAGCGCGACCTCGACGTCCTCCTGGCGGGCGGTGGCCGCGAGGAACCACGGTCGACCCTGGAGGCCCGCATCCTCGACGCCGACGGCGCGCCCCGCGGCGAGCTGTGGGCGCTGAACGAGGTCGCCGTCGAGAAGGTCGCCCGCCAGCGCCTCATCCGTCTGGAGGTGAGCATCGCGGGTACCCCGTTCGCGAGCCTCGCCGCCGACGCGCTCATCGTCGCCACCGCGACGGGGTCGACGGCGTACGCGCTCAGCGCCGGCGGCCCGATCGTGGCGCCGACCCTCGACGCCACGCTCGTCGTCCCGGTCGCCCCGCACTCGCTGTTCGACCGGACCGTCGTCGCCAGGCCGGGCGACGTCGTCCGCATCGACCTGCCGCGGGACCAGGACGGCGCGCTCGTCTCGGCCGACGGCAGCGAGCCGCTGCGGTTGCCGCCGGGCGGGGCCGCCGAGATCCGGGGCGGGGGTCGGCCGGTCCGCGTCGCGCAGGTCGGCGAGCCGGACTTCTTCGGGCGCGTCCGCCGCACCTTCCGGCTGGGCTGACGCGGGACGGCGGGGGAGGCCCTGACCGCCGACCGGGTCCGCGGCGTCGCGGCCCACCTGTGGACGACGCCCCGTCCCGTAGGGGTCCCACCGGTAGCCTCGAGCGCGCCGGCCGGCGCCGCGCCGGTCGTCCGTCCCGGGGGTCCCGGTGATCGAGGAGCTCCACATCCGGGGGCTCGGCGTCATCGAGGACGTCAGCCTCCGCCTCGCCCCGGGCCTGACCGTCGTCACCGGTGAGACGGGCGCCGGCAAGACCCTCATCGTGACGGCCCTGGGGCTGCTGCTGGGCGGGCGCGGCTCGGGCGACCTGGTCCGCGCGGGTGAGGCGGCGGCGCTCATCGAGGCCCTCGTCGCCGTGCCCGACGGTGCGGACGGCGGTCCGTCCGACGACCGGCCGGCCGACGCGGAGGCCGACGGCGGCGACGACCGCGACGGGGCCGACGCGACCGGGCCGGGCTGGGACGAGGCGGAGGACGGTGTCCTGACGCTGGTCCGCGAGGTCCCGCGCGACGGGCGCTCGCGGGTCCGCATCGGTGGCCGGCTCGCGACCGTCGGGGCCCTCCGGGACCTGCTCGGATCCCACGTCGAGGTCCACGGGCAGGACGAGCACCGCCGCATCGAGCGTCCGGCCCTCCAGCGGCACCTCCTGGACCGGATGGGCGACGCGGAGCACGCGGTCGCCCTCGCTGCCTACGCGACGGCCCACGGGCGGTGGAACGCGGCCCGACGCCGCCGCGAGCTCGCCGGGACGGACGCCCGCGAGCGGACCCGTCGCATCGCGGTGCTCCGGGCCGAGCGCGACGAGATCGCGGCGCTGGGGATCGATCCCGAGCGCGACGGCCGCATCGACGCCGAGCTCGACCGGCTGATGCACGCCGACGAGCTGCGCGGCGCCCTCGCGCAGGCCGCCGCGGAGGCCGGGGCCGACGGCGCGGGGGAGGCGCTCGGGCGGGCGGCGGCGGCGCTGCGCCGCCTGCCGGCCCGCGACGACGAGCTGACGGCGCTCGCGGACCGGGCCGCCGGCCTGGTCCGCGAGGCCTCGGAGCTGGCGGCCGACCTGGCCTCGCTGGCCGGCGACG
>JBEARL010000053.1:0-8524 GCA_041163265.1 Actinomycetota bacterium | reverse complement strand
CATGGCGCGGTCGTCGTCGACCTGCGGGCCGGTGCGCGGAGCCTCGAGGAGGTCTACCTCCGCCTCGTCGACGCCGACGCGGGTGCGGCATGAACGCCCGCGCCGTCCTCGCGCAGGCCCGCCTCGAGACGCGGCTGCTGCTCCGCTCGTCGGAGAGCCTGCTCGTGACGCTCGGCATCCCGCTCGGCGTGCTCGGCTTCTTCGCCGCGGTGCCGGTGCTGCCGATGGGCGACGCCGATCCGGTCGCGTTCCTGGTGCCCGGCGTGCTGGCGCTGTCGGCGGCGGCGACGGGCCTGGTCGCGAGCGCGATCCAGACCGCCTACGAGCGCAAGGCCGGCTCGCTTCGGGTGCTCGCCGCCTCACCGCTCGGGCGCGGCGGGTTCGTCGCGGCGAAGCTGCTCTCGGTCGTCGCGCTGCTCGGCGTCCAGGCGGTGCTCGTGCTCGGGCTCGGGCTGGCGCTCGGCTGGCGGCCGGTCGGTGGCGTCGCCGGCGTCGCGGCGGCGCTCGGCGCGGTCCTGGTCTCGGGGCTGGCGCTGGCGGCCCTCGGGCTCGCGATCGCCGGTCGCATCACGGCCGAGGCCACGACCGCGGTCACCAACGCGGTGTTCCTGGTGCTGCTGCTCGTCGGCGGGGTCGCGGTCGACCCCGGGGCGCTGCCGCCGGCGCTGGCGGCGCTCGGCGCGGTCTCGCCCGTCGGTGCCGCCGTCGCGCTGCTGCGGGCCGCGCTCGACGCGACCGGCGGGGCGCTCGGCGCGCTCGCCGCCGTCGCCGCGTGGGGAGCGGTCGGCGCGGTGGTCGCGGCCCGCGGCTTCCGCTGGGAGGCCTGACCCGGCGCTCCGAGCGGCCGGCCGCGGCGGCGGTCGGGGACGGCCCGTGGCGGGGTCCTGCGGCCGCGGCGCTACCCTCCCGGAGCAGCACCTGAGGTCCCCCGCGGCCACGACGGCCGCCCGGCGGCGCGTCCGCCGGCTCCGGCGACGGGGACCCGCTCCCGAGGAGGACGCCGGTGACGCAGCGGGACGCGACCCCGGTCCGCCGAACCGCCGGCCGCCGCGCCGCCCGCAGCGCCGTCCTCGCCGGCGTCGCGCTGGTCCTCGCGGCCTGCTCCGGCGAGCAGAACGCCCTCGACCCGGCCGGCCCCTACGCCCAGGCGCCCCACGACCTCATCATCTGGGTCTTCGGCATCGCCGTCGTCGTGTTCGTCCTGGTGCAGGGACTCATCATCTTCACCTCCTGGCGGTTCCGCCGGCGCGAGGGCGACGACGCCATCCCCGCGCAGACGCACGGCAACACCAAGCTCGAGGTGCTCTGGACCGTCATCCCGGCGCTCATCCTCGCCGCCATCTCGATCCCGACGGTGCAGCTGATCTTCGAGCAGATGGAGGAGCCCGAGGTCGAGTACCTCACGGTCGAGGTCATCGGGCACCGCTGGTGGTTCGAGTACTACTACCCGGACTACGACATCTACACCGCGAACGAGATGGCGATCCCGGTCGGCGTGCCGGTCCGCCTCGAGATGACCGCGACCGACCTCGCGCGCGCCGCCGACCTCGGCGTCATCCACTCGTTCTGGATCCCGCGCCTCGCCGGCAAGCAGGACCTCGTCCCGGGCCACACGACCTACCTCAACCTCCAGGCCGACGAGCCCGGCCGGTACCTCGGGCAGTGCGCCGAGTACTGCGGCCTCTCCCACGCGAACATGCGGGCCCGCGTCGTCGCCCTCGAGGCCGGCGACTTCGAGGCCTGGGTCGCCGCGCAGACGACGCCCGCCGCCGTCCCCGCCGAGGGCACGCCCGAGGCCCGCGGACGCGAGCTGTTCGGCGACCTCGGCGCCCGGCAGGCCTGCGCGTCCTGCCACGCGGTCTGGGAGGGTGACGGGCCGCGCGGTCCCGGTCAGGGCCCGGACCTGACGCACCTGTTCAGCCGCGAGGAGTTCGCCGGCGCCATCCACGACCTGACGCCCGAGCAGCTGCGGGCCTGGCTCGCGAACCCGAACGAGCTGAAGCCGATGCAGTACGAGGTGAACGGCATCGGCATGCCGAACCTGAACCTGACCGACGAGGAGCTCGACGCCCTCGTCGCCTACCTCATGACGCTGGGCTGAGGAGGAGCACGCGATGGCGATGACGACGACGCCGACGACCGAGGCCCCGACGCCGCGGTTCCGTCCGTCCAGCCGCGAGGGCATCCTCAGCTGGATCGGGACGACCGACCACAAGCGCATCGGCATCATGTACTTCTGGACCGTGCTGGTGTTCTTCGCGTTCGGCGGGACCCAGTCGGGGCTGATCCGGGCGCAGCTGGCGCAGGCCGAGCAGTCGCTGATCACGGCCGAGATCTACAACCAGATGTTCACGATGCACGGCATCACGATGGTCTTCCTCGTCGTGATGCCGTTCGCCGCGGCGTTCTTCAACTACCTGCTGCCGCTGATGATCGGCGCCCGTGACGTCGCGTTCCCCCGCCTCAACGCCTTCAGCTACTGGTTCTACCTGTTCGGCGGCATCTTCCTCTACTCCTCCTTCCTCCTCGGGGGCGCCCCGAACGGGTCCTGGGTCGGGTACGCACCGCTGTCGGCGAACGCGGTCTCGAACATGGCGTTCTACGCCGTCGGGCTGCAGATCCTCGGCGTCTCGTCGCTGGCCTCGGCCATCAACTTCATCACGACCATCCTGAACATGCGCGCGCCCGGCATGACGTTCATGCGCATGCCGATCATGGTCTGGATGACCCTGGTGACCAGCTTCCTGCTGCTGTTCGCCGTCCCGATCATCGCGGTCGCGCTGTTCATGCTGCAGTTCGACGCGGTCTTCGGCGCCCAGTTCTTCCAGCCGGCCTCCGGCGGGGACCCGCTGCTGTACCAGCACCTGTTCTGGCTGTTCGGGCACCCCGAGGTCTACATCATGATCCTCCCGGCCATGGGGATCGTGTCCGAGGTCATGCCCGTCTTCAGCCGCAAGCCGCTGTTCGGGTACGCGGCGATGGCGTTCGCGGGGGCGGCCATCGGCTTCATCGGGTTCGGCGTCTGGGCCCACCACATGTTCACGTCGGCCATCGGGCCGGTGCCCCGCGCCGCGTTCTCGGTCGCGACGATGTTCATCGCCGTCCCGACCGGGATCAAGATCTTCAACTGGGTCTTCACGATGTGGGGCGGGAAGGTCCGCTTCACGACGGCGATGCTGTTCAGCGTCGGGTTCGTCTCGATGTTCACCATCGGCGGGCTCTCGGGCGTCATGCACGCGGTCGTCCCGCACAACGCCCAGCAGCACGACACCTACTTCGTCGTCGCCCACTTCCACTACGTGCTGTTCGGCGGCGCGCTGTTCGGGTTCATCTCCGGCGTCTACTACTGGTTCCCGAAGGTCACCGGGAAGCTGATGGACGAGAAGCTCGGCAAGCTCCACTTCTGGACCTGGCTGCTCGGCTTCAACCTGACCTTCGGTCCGATGCACCTCTCGGGCCTGCTCGGCCAGCCGCGGCGCACCGCGGTCCTGCCCGAGGAGCTCGGCGGCACGGTCGAGCTGTACAACCTGCTCTCCTCCCTCGGCTTCGTGGTGCTGTTCGGCTCGGCGCTGGTGTTCCTCTACAACCTGATCCGCAGCCTCCGCCGCGGCGAGGCCTCGGGCGACGACCCGTGGGACGCGCGGACCATCGAGTGGATGACCGCCACCCCGCCGAAGCCGCACAACTTCGACGTCATCCCCACCGTCACCGCCCGGGACGAGTTCTGGCACCGGAAGTACGCCGAGGACGAGCACCACGTCCCGGTGCCGGTCCCGGCCGGCGCGGCCGTCGACCACGACGAGCACGCCGGTCACGACGAGCACATCCACATGCCCGACGCCTCGGTCTGGCCGTTCATCCAGACGATGGGTGCGCTGCCGCTCGGCTACGGCCTGGTCTACGCCAACTGGTGGCTGATCGGCGCCGGCGTGGTCTGGATGGTCGCCGGGTTCTTCGGCTGGATCATCGAACCGCTGGCCGAGGGTGACGACGACGAGCCCGCGACGGCGCTGGCCGCCCACTGACGCTGTGGTCCGCGGGGCGCGCCCCGCGGGCGAGGAGGACGCCGTGAGCGTGGCCACGCACGAGACGTCGATGGGGCTGGACCATCGCAAGCTCGCGATGTGGATCTTCCTCGCCTCGGAGTTCCTGTTCTTCGGCGCCTTCGTCTCCGCCTACCTGCTGTACCTCGACACGACGAACCGCGGCCCGGGCGTCGAGATCTTCGACATCCCGTTCACCTCGGTCAGCTCGTTCGTGCTCCTGATGAGCTCGCTGACGATGGTGCTCGCGCACAACAGCCACGTCCGCGGCGACATGCGCGGGATGCGGCTCTGGATCCTCGCGACCGCCGGCCAGGGCATGGTGTTCCTCGGCGGCCAGGTCTACGAGTTCACCGTGTTCTACCGCGAGGGTCTGAACATCACGCAGTCGCCGTTCGCGTCCTCGTTCTTCTTCCTGACCGGGTTCCACGGCGCGCACGTCTTCATCGGCGTCCTGCTGCTGCTCGGGCTGTACAGCCTGTCGCTGACGGGGAAGGTCAAGGTCGGGCAGGACGTCAAGACCGAGATGATCGGCCTGTACTGGCACTTCGTCGACATCATCTGGGTCATCATCTTCACGGTCGTCTACCTCATCCCCGAGCTCCGGGTCGGCGGCTGAGCGCGGGAGGCGCGACGATGGCGGACACGACGCAGGCGAACGCCCCGGCCGAGGCCGAGGGCGGGGCTCACGGGCACCACCCGACCCAGCAGGAGTACATCCGGATCGCGGTCGTCCTCGCGATCCTGACCGCGCTCGAGGTCTCGACCTACTACTTCGAGTTCGGCCGGGCGGCGCTGCCGCTGCTCATCGTCCTGATGGCGATCAAGTTCGTGATGGTCGCGGGGTTCTTCATGCACCTCCGGTTCGACACGAAGCTCTTCGGCCGGTTCCTGTACACCGGCCTGGCGTGGGCGGTCGTGCTGTACACGCTGACGCTGCTCGTGTTCGTCGTCGACGCGAACCAGTAGGGGGTCGCGATGTCCGCCAGCGTCCGCACCAGGGTCCTCGCGCCCGTCCTCATCCCCGTCGCCATCGTGCTCGTGATGGGCGGGTTCATCGGGACCGTCGCCGGGCTGCTGCTCTGGAACACCCGGACCGGGTCGCTGGCCCTCGCGACGATCGCGGCCGGCGGCATCCTGTTCGCCGCGTCGGTGGCGGCCTCGCGGGACCGGCTCGACCTGCGGGCGAAGGTCGTCCTCGGCCTGGCCGTGCTGCTGCCGTTCGGGCTCGGCGCCGGCGTGGCGGTCGGCGCCATCGGTGACGTCCCCGAGGAGGCGCGGATGATCAACGTCCCGCCGCTGATCACCATCCCCGAGGACGCGCCGCGGATGGCGGCCGAGAACTCGCTCGAGTACTGCCTGCCGCAGGAGGACGGGTCCTGCGCGCCGACCCGGACCTGGGAGGTCGTGCCGGCGGCGGGGGTCGAGACCATCGCGTTCGTGTTCGACAACCGCGAGGCCGCCGTCCCGCACAACGTCGTCATCGCCCAGCTCGACGGGACGTCCGACATGCCCAGGGCCGGCGAGGTCATCGCCGAGTCGACGCTGATCACCGGCGTGCAGGACGAGTACTACGTCGCCGAGACCGCGACCTGGGACGACCTGCCCGAGCAGTGGTACTTCTTCTGCCGCGTCCACGCCAACATGAACGGCGTCGGGACGGTGCTGGCGGGCGCGGCGGAGTAGGGCCGCTCAGCCCTCCGAGTCGCTCGCCCGTCCCGCGGCGACCGCTGCCGCGACGGCATGGCCGACCACCGCGTGCGCCTCCGCCGGCCAGTGCACCCCGTCGGGGTTCAGCCGGTCCGCGAACGGCTCGACGAGCTCCCAGACGGGGACGGCGGTCCAGGCGTGGGCGCGGATGAGCCGTAGCTGGCGGGCCTCGGACTCGGCGCGACGCGGGTGTCGACCGCCGTGCTGCCGCGCCCGGTGGCTCGTCGGGCCGAGCGCGACGCAGGTCGCGCGGCCCATCGTCAGCCCCTTCGCCTGCTCGAGCACGCGGCCGTAGCGGGCGGCGAAGACCCTCGGCGGGGTCCGGACCCCGCGGACGCCGCGCGCCCGGACGATCCACGGGTGCCATGACCGCACCGCGCGGCGGACCGCGTGGCGCAGCCACGTCGGCCGCAGGCGCGGCAGCACGTGCTCGACCATCGGGGGGATCCCGCGCGGCGCGTGGTCGAACGATCCGAGTGCCAGGACCACGACGTCCGCCGGGCCGACCACGTCGTACATCAGGTGGCGGTCGCGGGTCAGCGCCAGCCAGGCCTCGAGCGCGTCGGCGGACGGTCGCGCCCAGACGGTCAGCGCCACCTCGCGGTCCGTCGTCCGTGCGAGCTCGCGCGCCATCACGTTCGGCCAGAGGTCCGGATGGTCCGGCAGCTGGGGGCCCGTCGCGTCGGTGAAGGTCAGCGAGTCGCCGACGACGGCGACCCGCAGCGGATCGCTCACGCCGCCGCGCCCAGACGGTCGACCAGCGGGCGCCGCGCCGCGACCAGGACCCGCATCGCCGCGACCCAGACGAGCGTCGCACCGAGGAGGTGCAGCGAGACCAGACCCTCGGGGATACCGAGCGCGTACTGCAGGTACCCGACGCCGCCCTGCGCGACCGAGATGGCGAGGAGCATCGCGATGGCGCGCGCGAGACGCGACTCGCCCGCGTGCCGCGCGACCAGAAGCGTGGCGACCGTCAGCCCGAGCAGCAGCCAGACCCCGTCGGCGTGCGCGATCGCGAGCAGCCGCAGGTCGATGCCGAGCCGCGGGGCCGTCGCGTCGCCGCCGTGCGGTCCGGCGGCGGTCACGAACGTGCCGAGGAGCAGCACGAGGAACGCGACGCCGGTCACCGCGGTCGCCGCCCGAGCGGGTCCGCCCGGGACAGGGGTGACCTCGGCCGGGTCGGCCGCGTCGGTCCGCACGAGGTCGACGAGGACCACGGCGACGCCGATCAGCACCATCGAGGCCATGAAGTGGACCGAGACCGTCCACCAGTGCAGCCCCGTCAGGACCGTGACGCCGCCGATGAGGGCCTGGACGAGCACGCCGGCCGGCAGGATCCAGGCCGTCCGCGTCACCACGCGCGGCACCGGGCGGATGTGGCCAGCCCGGCGCAGCTCCCAGAGCACGCCCAGCGCGGTCGCGAGCACGGCGAAGGTCAGCAGGCGGTTCCCGAACTCGATGGCGGCGTGCCAGCTCTCGGCGATGCCGGTCGTCGGCACGAACGAGTCGCCGTCGCACCGGGGCCAGTCGGGGCAGCCGAGCCCCGACCCGGTGATGCGGACCAGCCCACCGGTCAGCACGATGCCGACGTTCGCGGCGAGGGCGACGCGCGCGGCGAACAGCAGGCGGGGGTGCGCGGCGGACAGCGGGCCCGCGGGGGGCGCGGGGGAGGCGGCCGACGCCGGGAGCGTGGTCGTCATACGGGCAAGGGTACCGGCGGGCCTACCCTCGGCCTCCGGCGCACCGCGGCACGCGGGCATCCGGAGCGCCGGCGGCGCGGACGCGGAGGCGGCATGGACGGGCAGGGCACCGCCGTCGCCACCGGGGGTCCGACGCCCGACGGGCCGGGCCCGCTGCACCCCGGCGACGCCCGGCCGCTCGACGGCCGGCGGGCGAAGCTGCGTGCGTACGTGCTGGTCACGAAGCCCCGGATCATCGAGCTGCTGCTCGTCACGACGGTCCCGACGATGGTCGTCGCGGCCGGCGGGTGGCCGTCGACCTGGCTGGTGGTCGCGACCGTCGTCGGCGGGACGCTCTCTGCCGCCAGCGCCAACACCCTGAACAACCTCATCGACCGCGACGTCGACCGGTTGATGTCCCGCACGGCGTCGCGCCCGACGGTAAGCGGCGCGGTCTCGCCGCGGGGGGCGCTGACGCTCGGCCTCGTGCTGGGCGTGGCCGGCTTCGCGTGGCTCTGGGTGTTCGTGAACCTCGTCGCCGCGCTGCTCGCGACCGGGGCGATCCTGTTCTACGTCTTCGTCTACACGCTGGGGATGAAGCGGCGGACGCCGCAGGCCGTCGTCATCGGCGGCATCGCCGGCTGCGTGCCGGTGCTGACCGGGTGGGCGGCGGTCACCGGGGGCGACCTCGCCGACCCGCGGCCGTGGCTGCTGTTCGCGGTGCTGCTGTGGTGGCAGCCGCCGCACTTCTGGGCGCTCGCGATGCGGTTCCGCGAGGACTACGCGCGGGCGGACCTGCCGATGCTGCCCGTCGCCTACGGGAACGACGAGGCGACGCGCCAGATCCTGCTGCACTCGTACCTGCTGATGGCGGTGGTCGTGCTCGCTGCCGCAGGCGCGTTCACCGGCGCGGCGTTCGTCGTGCCAGCCGTCGCGCTGACCGGATGGTGGCTGGTGCTCGCGCACCGCCTCCGCCGCCGGCGGACCGTGACCGAGGCGCAGGCGCTGTTCAAGTTCTCGACCGTGCACCTGACCCTGGTGTTCCTCGCCGCCGCCGTGGAGGCCGTCCTGTGACCGAGCCGACCGCACGTC
>JBEARL010000052.1:0-8529 GCA_041163265.1 Actinomycetota bacterium | reverse complement strand
TATGGCTCGCAATCGCCTTATATAATTTTGGCTGCGTAAAGCGCGGCTCGTCTCCTTCGTTGTGTCCATATTTTCTGTATCCCAGAAGGTCCAGGAACACATCACTTTGGAAACGCATGCGATATTCTAATGCAAATAAAGCGGCATGAACCACGGCTTCCGCATCATCCGCATTTACGTGGAGTACCGGACTTAAGGTAACCTTAGCAACATCAGTACAATAGGTAGAGGTTCTGGCATCCAGATAATTTGTAGTAAATCCAATCTGATTGTTTACTACAATATGAATTGTTCCTGCTGTAGTATACCCCTCCAATCCGGCCATCTGAACCACCTCATAGACGATACCCTGACCTGCAATTGCGGCATCTCCGTGAACGACTATGGGCAAGGCCTTGGAAAAGGAAGCCGAATCAAGTCGGTCTTGTTTTGCACGTGTTATTCCAATAGCTACCGCACCAACGGTTTCGAGGTGCGATGGGTTTGGAGCAATATTCATATTAATTGAGGCTCCACCGTCTGTTTTACGTTTGGAGGTCCAACCCAAATGGTATTTTACGTCGCCGTCAAATATTTCTTGTTCATAGTCCTTACCCTCAAACTCACTAAAAATATCGACCGCTGGCTTACCAAATATATTGGTGAGTACATTAAGCCGGCCCCGGTGAGCCATTCCTATGACCACCTCTTTAGCACCGTATCCACCAGTTCGCTGGATGGCCTCGGACATCATCGGGCCCAAGGGGCACCGCTACGTCCCGCTCCTGACGTCGTTCTTCGTCTTCATCCTGTTCATGAACCTCGCGAAGATCACGCCGATCTTCATGCTCCCGCCGACGGGTCGGATCGCCTTCCCGCTCTTCCTCGCGCTGATCACGTGGTTCGTCTACGTCGGCGCGGGCATCCGGGAGCAGGGCTTCGGCCACTACTTCAAGGAGCTGGCGTTCCCGCCCGGGGTGCCGAAGGCGCTGTACGTGCTGCTCACCCCGATCGAGCTGCTCTCCGGGCTGATCCTCCGGCCGTTCACGCTGATGCTCCGGCTCTTCGCGAACATGGTCGCCGGGCACATCCTGGTCGTGATCACCCTGGTCTCGATCCACGTCTTCCTGCCGTCCCTGCCGATCGGCTGGACGGTGGGGGTGTTCGGGCTCGTCGCGGCGCCGCTGGTGTTCGGCTTCGAGCTGCTCATCATCGGCCTGCAGGCGTACATCTTCACCATGCTGGCAGCCGTCTACATCAGTTCGTCGGTCGAGCCGGCGCACTGACCGTCCACGACCCGCGCTGCGGCGACGCGGCGTCCCGAAGGAGCGACACACCATGGAGAACCTCGGCAACGGCCTGGTCTTCGGCCTCGCCACGCTCGGCCCCGGCATCGGCCTCGGCATGCTGATCGGCAAGGCCATCGAGTCGATGGCCCGTCAGCCGGAGGCGGCCGGCATGGTCCGGACCACCATGTTCATCGGCATCGCCGTCGTCGAGGCGCTCGCGCTGCTCGGCTTCGTGCTCGCGTTCGCCATCTGACCCGACCCACCCGTTAGGAGCCGACATGGGCATCCTGCTCGCAGCGGCCGAGTCGTCCGGGGACCAGACGGTCCGTGACCTCCTGCTCCCCGTCGACGCCGAGCTCATCTGGGGCCTGTTCGCCTTCACCGTCCTGTTCCTGGTGATGCGTCGCCTGGTCTTCCCGCGCATGAACACCATGCTCGAGGAGCGACGCGCCGCCATCGAGGGCAAGATGGAGGAGGCCGAGCGCGTCCGCGTCGAGATGGAGGACGCGAAGCGCCGCTTCGAGTCGTCGCTCGGCGACGCCCGCGGCGAGGCGTCCCGCATCCTCGACGAGGCCCGTACGGCGGCCGAGTCGCAGCGCCGCGAGATCGTCGCGAACGCCGAGTCCGAGGCGAAGCGCATCGTCGAGCGGGCCACCGCCGACGCCGAGGCCGAGCGGGCCCGCCTGCTCGACGAGCTGCGCGGCCAGGTCGGCGCGCTGGCCGTCGACCTCGCGGGCCGCATCGTCGAGCGCGAGCTCGACGCCGCGACGCACCAGGGCCTGGTCGACGACTACATCGCGCGCCTCGCCGCGCGCAACTGAGGGGACCGGCATGTCGACAGCGCAGGCGTACGCGACGGCCGTCCGGGCCGTGGCCGAGGCCGAGGACGCGCTGGACGCGGTCGGCACCGAGCTCGGTGCGATCGCCCAGGCCGTCGCCTCGGACGCGGAGCTGCAGCGCGCCCTCTCGGACCGGCAGCTCCCGGTCGAGCGTCGCCTGCGCCTGCTCGACGGCGGCGTCTTCGCGACCGCGCACCCGGCGACCCGGGCCGCGGTCGCCATGCTGGTCGGGGCCGAGCGCATCGGCCTCGTCGACGAGGTCGCGACCGCCCTGGCCGAGCAGGCCGCGGCCGAGCGCGACCGCTCGCTCGCCGAGGTCCGCGTCGCCACGCCGCTGACCGAGGCGCAGGCGGCCGAGCTCCGCACCGCGCTGGAGCGGAAGGTCGGCACCCCCCTCGAGCTCCGCGTCGTCGTCGACCCCTCGGTGGTCGGCGGCGTCCGCGCCCGCATCGGCGACACCGTCATCGACGGCTCGGTCGCCCGCCGCATCGCCCAGCTCCGCACCCGCATCGGCAGCTGACCACCCACCGGCGCGCCCACCGGCGCCCGCGGTACCGACGAGGACGACGAGATGGCTGAGTTCACGATCCGCGCCGAGGACATCTCGGACGCGATCTCGCGCATGCTCGAGGGCTACGAGCCCGGCGTCGAGGCCGAGCAGGTCGGCCGCGTCGTCGAGACCGGTGACGGCATCGCCCGCGTGTCGGGCCTGCCCGGGACCCTGGCCAGCGAGCTGCTGGACTTCGGCGACGAGGTCTACGGCCTCGCCATGAACCTCGACGAGCACGAGATCGGCGCCGCCGTCTTCGCGACGGCCTCGCGCATCGAGGAGGGTCAGACGGTCCGCGGCACCGGCCGCGTCCTCTCGATCCCCGTCGGCGACGCCTTCCTCGGCCGCGTGGTCGACCCGCTCGGCCGGCCGATCGACGGCCGCGGCCCGCTGGACGCGGCCCGCGTCGACGGCGACCGCGCCCTCGAGGTCCAGGCCCCCGGCGTCGTCGAGCGGAAGCCCGTCACCGAGCCGCTCCAGACCGGCATCAAGGTCATCGACGTCATGACGCCGATCGGCCGCGGTCAGCGCGAGCTGATCATCGGCGACCGCCAGACCGGCAAGACGGCCATCGCCGTCGACGCCATCATCAACCAGAAGCCGCTCTGGGGCACGCCCGAGGCGGTCAAGTGCATCTACGTCGCGATCGGGCAGAAGGGCTCGACCGTGTCGCAGGTCGTCGAGACCCTCGAGCGCGCCGGCGCGATGGCCTACACCACCATCGTCTCGGCCCCGGCCTCGGCCCCCGCGCCGTTCCAGTACATCGCGCCGTACGCCGGCGCGGCGATCGGCGCGCACTGGATGTACCGCGGCGAGCACGTCCTCATCGTGTACGACGACCTCTCGAAGCAGGCCGACGCGTACCGCCAGCTCTCGCTGCTGCTCCGCCGCCCGCCGGGCCGCGAGGCGTACCCGGGCGACGTCTTCTACCTGCACAGCCGCCTGCTCGAGCGCGCGGCGAAGCTCTCGGACGAGCTGGGCGGCGGATCGATGACGGCGCTGCCGATCGTCGAGACCAAGGCCAACGACGTCTCGGCCTACATCCCGACCAACGTCATCTCGATCACCGACGGCCAGATCTTCCTCGAGACGGACCTGTTCTACCAGGGCGTCCGTCCGGCGATGAACGCCGGCATCTCGGTCTCGCGCGTCGGCGGTTCGGCGCAGCGCCCCGCGATGAAGGCCGTGGCCGGCACCGTCCGGCTCGAGCTGGCCCAGTACCGCGAGCTCGAGGCCTTCGCGCAGTTCGGCTCGGACCTCGACAAGGCGTCGCAGCAGCAGATCGCCCGCGGCCAGCGCGTCGTCGAGATCCTGAAGCAGCCCCAGTACCAGCCGCTGCCGGTCGAGCTGCAGGTCGCGTCGATCTACGCGGTGACGAACGCCAAGCTCGACGACGTGCCGGTCGTCGACGTGCGGCGCTTCGAGGCCGAGCTGCACGAGTTCCTGCGCGCCCGCCACGCGGACCTCCTCGCGACGCTCGCGACGCAGAAGCTGAACGACGAGGTGAAGGGCCAGCTGGAGGCCGCGGTCGACGCCTTCCGCGCCGGCTTCGTCTCGTCCGAGCAGCCCGAGGTCGAGGACGAGAACGTCGGCTGGGACGCGATGGCGGCGTCCAGCGAGACGGTCGGCTGACGCACCCGCCCGCGCCGGCCGGCGCGGGCGGACACCACGCCCGGGTGACGTCCCGGGCCCGGGGACGACGAGGAGGCACGGATGGCCGGCAGTGGTCAGATCCGTCAGCTCCGCCGTCGCATCCGGTCGGTGCGGAGCACCCAGAAGATCACCCGCGCGATGGAGATGATCGCGGCGTCCCGGATCCTCAAGGCCCAGCGGCGCGTGCTGGCCGCCCGGCCCTACGCCGAGCAGATCCGCGACGTCATCGCGGGACTCGCGGTCGACAACGAGGTCCGGCAGCACCCGCTGCTCACGGCGCGCGAGCCCCGCGAGGTCGCCGTCGTCGTCTGCACCTCGGACCGCGGCCTCGCCGGCGCCTACAACGCGAACGTGCTGAAGGTCGCCGAGCGCACGATCCGCGAGGAGGAGGGGGCCGGTCGCACGGTCCACCTCTACGTCGTCGGACGCAAGGGCGCGGCGTACTTCTCGTACCGCGGCCGCCGCGCCGAGCGCGCCTGGGACGGCATCTCGGACACGCCGGGCATCGACGGGGCCTCGGGCGTCGCGCAGGCCGTCATGGACCGGTTCGCCACCGGCGAGCTCGACCGCGTCTGGCTGGTCTACACCGACTTCCGGTCCTCGCTCGTGCAGTCGCCGGTCCGCATGGAGCTGCTGCCGGTGAAGCCGGCCGAGTTCGAGGGCGGGACCGCGATGCGGCCCGAGGTCGTGTTCGAGCCCTCGGGTCCGGGCCTGCTGGACCTGCTCATCCCGCGGTACGTCGAGGCGAAGGTGCTGCACGCGCTCCTCGAGTCGGCCGCGTCCGAGCACGCCTCGCGCCAGCGCGCGATGAAGTCCGCGACCGAGAACGCCTCGGACGTCGCGGCCTCGCTCTCCCGCATCATGAACCAGGCCCGTCAGGACCAGATCACCACCGAGATCTCCGAGATCGTGGGCGGCGCCGAGGCTCTGTCCTCCGCCGTCTGAACCCAAGGAGCCACGCATGAGCACGTCCGCGGACGGCCGCATCGTCCGGGTCACGGGGCCCGTCGTCGACGTCGAGTTCCCGCCCGGTGACCTGCCGGACATCAACCACGCGCTGACCTTCGAGCGCGAGGCCGCCGGCCGCACCGTGATCGTGACCGCCGAGGTCGCCCAGCACATCGGCGACCGGCGCGTCCGCGCGGTCTGCATGCAGCCGACCGACGGCGTCATGCGCGGCGCGTCCGTGGTCAACACCGGCGCGCCGATCTCGGTCCCGGTCGGTCCCGGCACGCTCGGCCACATCTACAACGTGCTCGGCGAGCCGCTGGACGTCGCGGCGGACCAGATCACGGCCGACACCCGGTGGTCGATCCACCGCGACCCGCCGTCGTTCGACCAGCTCGAGCCGAAGACCGAGATGTTCGAGACCGGCATCAAGGTCATCGACCTGGTCGAGCCGTACGTGCAGGGCGGCAAGATCGGGATGTTCGGCGGCGCCGGCGTCGGCAAGACCGTCGTCATCATGGAGATGATCAACCGCGTCGCCCAGCAGCACGGTGGCGTCTCGGTGTTCGCGGGCGTCGGCGAGCGGACCCGCGAGGGCACCGACCTGATGCTCGAGATGCAGGAGTCCGGCGTCATCGACAAGGCCGCGCTGGTCTACGGCCAGATGGACGAGCCGCCGGGCGTCCGCCTCCGCGTCGCGCTCTCCGCCCTGACGATGGCCGAGTACTTCCGCGACGAGATGCGCCAGGACGTCCTCCTCTTCGTCGACAACGTGTTCCGGTTCGTCCAGGCCGGCATGGAGGTCTCGACGCTGCTGGGCCGCATGCCCTCGGCCGCCGGGTACCAGCCGACGCTCGCGAACGAGATGGGGCAGCTCCAGGAGCGCATCACCTCGACGCGCGGCCGGTCCATCACGTCGCTCCAGGCGGTGTACGTCCCGGCCGACGACATCACGGACCCGGCCCCGCACACGACGTTCGCGCACCTCGACGCGCAGACGGTCCTCTCCCGCGAGATCGCGTCGCTGGGCATCTACCCGGCCGTCGACCCGCTGGACTCGACCTCGCGCATCCTCGACCCCCAGGTCGTCGGCGACGAGCACTACCGGGTCGCGACCGGCGTCCAGCAGGTCCTGCAGCGGTACAAGGACCTCCAGGACATCATCGCCATCCTCGGCATCGACGAGCTCAGCGAGGAGGACAAGGTCGTGGTCGCGCGGGCCCGCAAGGCGCAGCGCTTCTTCAGCCAGAACTTCTACGTCGCCGAGCAGTTCACCGGTCAGGCCGGCGTGTACGTCCCGATCGCCGACACGATCGAGGGCTTCCGCGCGCTCATCGAGGGCGACCTCGACGACGCGCCCGAGCAGGCCTTCACCTACGTCGGTGGCGTCGACGACGTCCAGCGCAAGGCGGCGGAGCTGGCGCGCTGACGCGCTGACCGCCGCCGAGCGGCGGCGAGGAGGTCCCTGGTGGCGACGATGCACGTCGAGGTCGTCTCGGCCGAGCGCGCCGTCCTGTCGCTCGAGGCCCGCGAGCTGTACGCCCGCGGCGTCGAGGGGCAGATCGGCATCCTCCCCGGCCACCAGCCGACCCTGGTCGCGCTGGACGTCGGTCCGGTGAAGGTCGTGGCCGAGGACGGGCACGTCGAGCTCGTCGCGGTGCACAACGGGCTGCTCTTCGTCGACGCCGAGAAGGGCTGCATCGTGCTCGCCGACCTGGCCGAGCCGGCCAGCGAGATCGACGTCCGCCGCGCCCGCGCGGCGGTCGCCGAGGCCGAGCGCCGGCTGGCCGACGCCCCGCACGACGAGGTGCTGCTGCAGTCGCTGCGCAAGCATCGGGTGCGGCTCGAGGTGGCCGAGCAGGCCGGGTCGGACGCGACCGCTCGCTAGCCTCGGCGCATGCCTGCCGAGCCGCGCGCGAGCGCCTTCCGCGTGCGGGGCGGGACGCCGCTCGAGGGCACCGTCCGCCTCTCCGGGGCGAAGAACTCGGTCCTGAAGCTGATGGCGGCGTCGCTGCTCGCCGACGGCGAGGTGCGGCTCGACGCCGTCCCGGACATCACCGACGTGCCGGTCATGGCCGCGGTCCTCGCGGGCCTCGGGGTCCGCGCCGAGCACGACCGCGACGCCGGGCGGCTGGCGCTGGTGGTCGAGGACGACCGGCCGACGACGCCGCCCCGCGACGCGGTGGTGCGCATCCGCGCCTCGATCGCCTGCCTCGGACCGCTGGTGGCCCGTCGGGGCGAGGCACGGCTCGCGATGCCCGGCGGGGACCGCATCGGCGCCCGCTCGATCGACCTGCACCTCGCCGGGCTCAGGGCGCTCGGGGCCGAGACGGCCGAGGGTGACGGCGAGGTCCACGTCCGCGTCCCGGGCGGACGCCTGACCGGGGCGAGGATCACGCTCGACTTCCCCTCGGTCGGTGCCACCGAGAACCTCGTGATGGCGGCCGTCCTCGCGCGGGGGAGGACCGTCCTCGAGAACGCCGCCCGCGAGCCGGAGATCGTCGACCTCTGCCGCATGCTGGTCGCCATGGGGGCGCGCATCGACGGGGTCGGCGGCCCCACGCTGGCCGTCGAGGGGGTCGAGCGGCTCGGCGGCGTCGCCTGGGAGACCTGCCCCGACCGCATCGAGGCCGGGACCTACCTGGTGGCCGGCGTGCTGACCGGCGGCCGGGTCCGGGTCGAGCGCGTCCGCGCCGGCGACCTGACGCTGCCCCTGCGGAAGCTGCGCGACGTCGGGGCCGAGGTCGTCGTCGAGGACGACGCGGTGACCGTCGCGGCGCCGACCGACGGCCTCCGTCCGGTGGACGTCGTGACGCTGCCGTACCCGGGCTTCCCGACGGACCTGCAGCCGCAGATGATGGTCCTTCTGACCCAGGCCGACGGCATCAGCCGGTGCACCGAGAACGTGTTCGAGTCGCGCTTCTCGTTCGTCGACCAGCTGCGCGCGATGGGCGCCGACGTCGTCGTCGACGGTCACCACGCGATGCTGTCGGGGCCGACCCCGCTGCGCGGCGCCGAGCTGTCGGGTCTCGACGTCCGCGCGGGCGCCGCGGGTGTCCTCGCCGGACTGATCGCCGAGGGGGACACGCTCGTCCGCGACGTCCACCACGTCGACCGCGGCTACGCCGGGTTCGTCGAGCGGCTGCGCGCGCTCGGCGGCGACGTCGAGCGCGTCGATGGCTGAGCGGATCCCCGTCCCGGACGCGCCGCCGCCGCCGCGCGGCTGGCCGGGCCCCCACGGCGCCGCGCGACCGCCCGCGTCGGGACGCCC
>JBEARL010000051.1:0-8928 GCA_041163265.1 Actinomycetota bacterium | reverse complement strand
AACAGGGCCGAGAGCACCTCGATGAGGAGCGTCGCCAGGACGAGGGTCAGGATCTCGTCGGTGAACGGGATGAGGGCCATGACCGAGGCCCGACCGAGGTCGGTGACGATGAGGACGCGCTTGCGGTTCCAGCGGTCGACGAAGACGCCCGCGACCGGCGCCAGCAGGAGGCTCGGCAGCACGCGCGCGGTCATCACGCCCGAGACGGCGAAGGCCGCGGCCCGGGTGGGACCGAGGATGTCCGCCGTCAGCGCGATGATCGCGAGGAACCCGATCCAGTCACCGAGCGCCGACGAGCCGGTCGCGGCCGCCATCCGCCGGAACGGCGGCGAGCCCGCGAGCGCGCGCAGCGCGGAGGCCGACGTCGCCGGGAGGGCGACGGAGGGACGCGCGCGGACTGCTGCCTCGGGACCGCCCATGCGGTGAACCTACCGCCGGAGGGCCCCCGGCTCAGGCGTCGCGGGGGCCCTCCGCGGCCGTGCGCTTCCGTGTCGAGGCGCGCTTCCCCGTGGAGGCGCGCTTCCTCGCCGCGGTCCCCTTCTTCGCCGCGGTCCGCTTCCTCGCCGCGCCCGACTTCTTCGCCGCGGTCCGCTTCCTCGCGGCCGGCGGTCGGGCCGCGTCGTCCCCGCGGTCAGCGCCGTCCTCGCCGGTCGCGCCAGCACCCTTCCCGCCGTGGGCCGGACGCGCCGGCCGGGCACGCGGCGGCGGGGCGTCGCGGGTCTCGACGAGGTGCATGGTGATGGGCCCCGACACGTCGTCCATCGCGAGCGGCGTCCCGCCGAGCTCCGGATCGAACTTCGGCACGCCGGCCACCACGGTCTGCGTCGCGACGGTCGGGGCGTCGAAGGTGTCGAGCTCGAACACGTGCTGCGTGACCGGGTGGGCGCAGACCGCGGTCGGGACCTTCCGGTTCCGGGGCGGCTGGCGCAGCGGCGCGCCGCACTCGGGGCAGGGCGTCGCGAGGGGCAGCGACCAGACGGAGAACGCGTCCTCGGGGTAGCCGGTCGAGCCGAGGAACGGCTTGCCGTACCGCGAGGTCCGCAGCTCCATGCACGAGCCGGGGTCGGTGACCGACCGGAACGGGCGGACCTCGCCGTCGGCCGTCATGTAGACGGCGCGCTTCTGGAGGTTGCGCACGCCGCGGCAGGTCGGGTACTCGACGCAGCTGTAGAACGGCCCGTACCGACCGTCGCGCAGCTGCATCGGCTTCGCGCAGACCGGGCAGGGCACGTCGGGGTCGGGCTCGACGTCCTCGAGGCGCTGCCCGACGGTGCCGTCCGGCTCGAGCGGCAGCGTGCCCTGGCAGTCGGGCCACCGGCTGCACGACGCGAACCAGTCCTTCGACTTGCCCGAGAACACGCGCTCCATCGGTGCCGCGCAGTCCGGGCAGGGCGTCGGGACGCGCAGCGGCAGGCGCGGCCGCTCGGGCTTGCGCTCGGACACCCACTCGTCGACCTCGTCGAGGAACGACGTGACGGTCCCGCCCCAGCCGGTGTCGCCGGCGGCGATCTCGTCGAGGGTCTCCTCCATGCGGGCGGTGAACCCGACGTCGACGATCTCGGGGAAGTGCCGCTTCAGGAACGCGACGACGACCTCGCCGAGCGGCGTCGGGAAGAACCGACGCGACTCCTTGGTGACGTAGGCCCGCGCCTCGAGCGTCGAGATGATCGCGGCGTAGGTCGAGGGTCGGCCGATGCCGTACTCCTCGAGCACCTCGACGAGGGTGCGCTCGCTGAACCGCGGCGGGGGCGTCGTCTCGTGCGACTCGGCCGTGCAGTCGTGCAGGACGAGCGTCTCGCCCTCCTCGAGGTCGGGCAGGCCGTCGCCGTCCTCGTCCTCGGAGACCTCGTCCTCGTCGCGCTCGACGCGGTACGCGCGGAGCCAGCCGTCGAACCGCTCGACCTGGCCGCTGACGCGGAACACGACCTCGCCCGAGGCGTCGGTCCCGGTGACGTCGGCGCTGACGCGGTCGAACAGCGCCGGCGCCATCTGGGTCGCGACGGTCCGGCTCCAGATCAGCTCGTACAGCCGGGCCTGCTCGGTGGTGAGGTGGCGGCGGATCGACTCGGGCGTGCGGCGGACCGAGGTCGGTCGGATGGCCTCGTGGGCCTCCTGCGCGCCCTTGGCGGTGGTGACGCTGCGCCGCGGCTTCTCGAGCGCGTACCGGACCCCGAACTCGTCGCGGACGAACGAGGTCAGCTCGCCGAGCGCCTGGTCCGAGAGGTTCAGCGAGTCGGTCCGCATGTAGGTGATGAGGCCGACCTGCTCGCCGCCGAGGGAGATGCCCTCGTAGAGCTGCTGCGCGACGGCCATCGTCTGGCGGGCGCTGAACCCGAGCTTCGACGCCTCGCCCTGCAGGGTCGAGGTCTTGAAGGGCGGCTTCGGGTTGCGCTGCTGCTGGGTCCGCCGGACCTCGGTGACGCCGTAGGCGAGGGCGGTCGCCCGCGCGACGAGCGCGTCGGCCTCGTCCTGGGTCCGCACGACGCGCAGCTGCGAGGCCTGCGCCTCGTCCTTCCCCTCGAGGTCCTTCGGGGTCGCGAGCCGGAGCCCGTCGACCCGGACCATGCGGGCGCGGACGTCGGCGGCGGCCGCGTCGACGCCGGGTCGACCGAACAGGCCGGCCAGATCGAAGTACGTCTCGGGGACGAAGGCGCGGATCTCGTCCTCGCGGTCGACGAGGAGGCGCAGCGCCACCGACTGCACGCGTCCGGCCGAGATGCCCGAGGACACGGTCCGCCACAGGACCGGCGAGAGCCGGTAGCCGACGATGCGGTCGACGGCGCGGCGGGCCTGCTGCGCGTCCACCAGCGCCGTGTCGAGGTGGCGCGGGTCGGCGAACGCGGCGGTGATCGCCGGGGCGGTGATCTCGTCGAAGGTGACCCGGTTCGTCGTCGCCGGGTCGAGGCCGAGGACCTGCGTGAGGTGCCACGCGATCGCCTCGCCCTCGCGGTCGAGGTCGGGGGCCAGCCAGACCGTCCCCGCGTCCTTCGCCGCCCGCTTCAGCGCCGCGACGTGCTTCTGCGACCGGTCCGGCACGACGTAGGTGAGCTGGCAGTCGTTCCCCTCGCGGACGATCGCGAAGTCCGAGCGGGGCAGGTCACGGACGTGGCCGTAGGAGGCCATGACCTTCCAGCCGGGGCCGAGGTAGCGCTCGATCGTCTTCGCCTTCGCGGGCGACTCGACGATGACCAGGTTGTCGGCCACGCGGGCAGGTCCTCGGGTCGGGGGAGCACGCCCACGGGGGGCGCACGCGGGGCAAGGTGGTCGGACGCGGCGGCCCGTGTCAAACCTCTCCGACCGGCCCTGTGGACGACGGGACCCGCGCCGGGAGCGACCCGGGACCGCCGCGCGGCCGGTCCGGACGGGTGCGCGGCCGGCGGCCACGGTCCCCCTACGGGGGACCGTGCGGCCCGTCCGGGGGTCGGGCGGGGCCCCGCGCCGACCCCGCGCCGGGGGTCGGCGACCGCCCGGCCGGGGACGGACCGACCGACCCCGCCGGGCGTGCGCTGGGCGCGCGGTATCGGGGCGAGGACGCCACCGGGTCCCTGCGGCCCCCCATGGGGCCGCCGGGGGCCCCCGCGCTAGGCTCCATGCTCTCCCCGCGCGGCACCGGCCGCCGCGGGACGGCCCGGCGGCAGGCCCCCGGACCGGCCCGGACGCCCGAGGTCGACCCCGACCACCCCCGGCTCCGCGCCCGCGGACCCGACCGGCCCCGGGACCACCTGCAGCACCCCCCACCCACGGAGGGCACTCCCCCATGCTCGAGAACATCCCGCTGCTGGCGATCGCCGCGGCCCTCGCCAGCCTCGTGCTGGCGGCCTACTACGGCCGCGTCGTGAACGCCGCCGACCCCGGCGACGACACGATGCGCGGCATCGCCGCCGCGATCCGCGAGGGCGCCATGGCGTTCCTCCGCCGCGAGTACCGCGCGATCGCGATCTTCGTGGTGATCCTGGCCGCCGTCCTGTTCGCGGTCCTGCCCGACCTCCGCCCGTGGGGTTCGGTCGCGCTGGTGCTCGGCGCCGCGTTCTCGTCGCTGGCCGGGTTCGTCGGGATGCGCATCGCGACCGCCGCGAACGTCCGGACCGCCCAGGCCGCCCGCCAGGGCGCGGACGCCGCGCTGCCGCTCGCGTACCGCGGCGGCGCCGTGATGGGCTTCACGGTCGCGGGCCTCGGCCTGCTCGGCATCGCGCTCGCCTACTACGTCTTCGTCGAGGTCCTCCGCGTCACCGACGCCTTCCAGGTCGTCGCCGCGTTCGGACTCGGCGGGTCGTCGATCGCGCTGTTCGCCCGCATCGGCGGCGGCATCTACACGAAGGCCGCCGACGTCGGGGCCGACCTCGTCGGCAAGGTCGAGGCCGGCATCCCCGAGGACGACCCGCGCAACCCGGCCACGATCGCGGACAACGTCGGCGACAACGTCGGCGACGTCGCGGGCATGGGCGCCGACCTGTTCGAGTCGTACGCCGGCTCGATCGTGGCACCGATGGTCCTCGCGGCCCTGCTGTTCGGCGGCGTCGACGTCGCGACGAAGGCCGTCGCCGACGACTTCACCGGCCTCCAGGAGGCGACGTTCCTGTTCCCGCTGCTCGTCGCGGCGCTCGGCATGTTCGCGTCGATCCTCGGCTCGTTCCTCGTCCGCGGCCGTCCGGGCCGCTCGCTCTCGTCGCAGCTGCACTTCGGCACCAACGTCGCGATGGTCATCACGGCCGCCGCGTCGGTCTGGGCCGCGACGTGGATCTTCGGCGACGTCGCCGAGGTCGAGAACGCGCTGTTCCTCGGCGCCCCGATCGTGCTGGGCCTCGCGGCCGGCTACCTCATCGGGTTCGCGTCCGAGTACTACACGTCGGACCACTACGGCCCCGTCAAGCGCCTCGCGAAGCAGGCCGAGACCGGCCCGGCCACCGTCATCATCGGTGGCGTGGCCGAGGGCATGATCTCGACCGTGGCCTCGGTCGGCCTCATCGGTGCCGCGATCGGCGGGTCCTACTGGCTCGGCTCGCACGCCTTCGTCGGCGACCTCGCCACCAGCGGTGGCCTGTACGCCGCGGCGATGGCGGCCGTCGGGATGCTCGCGACCACCGGCGCGGTCGTCGCGGTCGACGCCTACGGCCCGATCAGCGACAACGCCGGCGGCATCGCCGAGATGGCCCACCTGCCGCCCGAGGTCCGGAAGGTCACCGACTCGCTCGACTCGCTGGGGAACACCACCGCGGCCGTGGCGAAGGGCTTCGCGATCGGCTCGGCGGCCCTGACGGCGCTGGCGCTGTTCCGCGCCTACACCCAGGCCGTCGGCATCGACTCGATCGACCTGACCGAGGTCGGCGTCATCATCGGCCTGTTCGTCGGCGCGATGCTGACGTTCGCCTTCGCGGCGCTGACCATGAAGTCGGTCGGCCGCGCGGCCAACGACATGATCGTCGAGGTCCGGCGCCAGTTCGCCGAGATCCCGGGCCTGCGCGAGGGCCGCGAGGGCGTGAAGGCCGACTACGCGCGGTGCGTCGACATCTCGACGAAGGCCTCGCTGCGGGAGATGCTCCTGCCGGGCGCCCTCGCGATCGTCGTGCCGCTGGCCGTCGGGTTCGTCAGCGCCGAGGCCCTCGGCGGTCTGCTCGCAGGAGCGCTCGTCACCGGCTTCCTCGTCGCCATCTTCATGGCGAACGCCGGCGGCGCGTGGGACAACGCGAAGAAGTACATCGAGAGCGGCCAGCACGGCGGCAAGGGCTCCGAGGCCCACAAGGCCGCCGTCGTCGGCGACACCGTCGGTGACCCGTTCAAGGACACGTCCGGTCCCGCGATGAACATCCTCATCAAGGTCATGACCATCGTGGCCCTGGTGTTCGCGCCGGTGTTCCTGTGAGCTGAGCCGCCGCGCTCCGCAGCGTCGCGGGCCCGCCCTCCGGGGCGGGCCCGCGCGCGTCGGTGCCGTCCGCCGACCGAGGCTCGCACTGGCCGCCGTCGGGGCGGACCTGACGGTCCGGCCGCCGGACGTCGCGGCCGGACCGCTGCTCGAGAGGACCGGCGACGAGGCCCGTCGCCGCGGCCTCAGCCCCTGACGCGTCCGAGCGCCACGACGGCCGGCGCGCGCGGACCGAAGCGCAGGTCCGGCCGGACGTCGACGGTGAGGTCGACGACGCCGGCCGCCGTCAGCATCCGCTCGACCTCGGCCTCGGGCGCGGCCGAGACGGCCACCTCACCCAGCAGCGGGTCCCGGAACGGCTGGAGGTCCGCGTCGCCGCGCAGGCAGGTGAAGTAGACGGGACCGTGGGCCAGGAGCCGCAGCAGCCGGGCCAGCACCGGCTGCCACCGGTCGCGCTCGAGGTGGTGGAACGCGCCGTTCATCCAGAGCCCGTGGAAGGAGTGGTCGGTGAACGGCGGCTCGGTGAGGTCGGCCATGACCAGCGGGTGGCGGGGCAGCAGCGTCCGGGCCTCGGTCAGCGCGCCGGCCGAGAGGTCGATGCCGACCGGATGGAGACCGGCGTCGCGCAGCACCCGCAGGTCGTTCGCCGGCCCGCACCCGACGTCGAGGACGAGGTCGTCGCGTCGGGCGAACCCGGCGAATCGCCGCACGTCCGCGAGCGGCCGGCGCAGCCGGACCTCCTCGCGGTACCGCCGCGCGACCGGCCCGTAGGCCGCGATCGCGCGCCGGGTCCGTGCGTCCAGCGCCGTCGCCGTCACGTCGTCCTCCGCGTCCGCGCCGCCGCGCGCGGGCGCGGGGCGTTCACCATCCGGGCCGGACGAGCCCGGCCCGCGCGGTCGCGACGACCCGGCGTGCGCCGAGCCTCGGGACCACGAGTCCCGGGACCTGCACGCCGACCGCGACCTCGGCACGACCCCCGCCGCAGTCGCACCGCTCGAGCGATGCTCCCCCAGCCTCGGCCACGCGCGTGGCAGCCGCGCGCGGTCCGCGCACGTCGTCGGCGACGGCGGCCAGCGCGGCGGCGTCGGCGACCGCCTGCGCCCGGGCGGCCGCGACCAGGTACCCGGTGACGTCGACGACCACGACGGCCGCGACGGCCGCGGTCCAGAGGAGCAGCGGCAGCGTCAGGGTGGACACGTCGATCCCTGCGGTCGCACGCGTACGCCTCCTCAGCCGCCGACGGTCGGCTCGACGTGGGCGACCGCGCGCGCCGACAGCTCGCGGGCGACCGGTCCGAGCCGGCGGGTGGCGCGGACGGTGACGGTCGCGAGGTCGCCGGTCCGACGCGCGGCGGGGACGACCTCGACCTCGAGGTCGGCGAGCTCGGGCGCGGCGGCGCGGGCCGCCCGGCGGGGCGCGTCGGTCCCGGTCGTCGTCGCGGCCGTGCGGGCTCCGGCCCGCGCCGCCTCGTGGAGGAGCAGCAGGTCCCGACCGAGGGCCGCGACCTGGAGCAGGCCGATGACGAGCACCGCGACGACCGGCAGGACGAGGACCGCCTCGAGGCTCAGCGCGCCGCACTCGCGGTCGGTGCGGCCGCGCACGACCGCGCCACTGGACGCCACGGACGCCGCAGGGACCTCAGGCGCCGATGAGGCCACGCGTCCGGTCGATGAGCGCGTTGAACAGGTTGACGATCGCGCCGTTGGTCGCCCACTGGATGAGCACGCCGGCGATCGTGGCGGCGACGACGGCGAGCAGGCCGTACTCGGTGACGAGCGAGCCGTCCTCGTCGGGGTGGCTCCGGGGGGTCATGGGGGTTCCTCTCTCTCTCGGGGGTCGGGGGGCGGGGATCGGGGGCCGACGGTCAGCCGGCGACGGCGCGGAGCCCCGCGTCGAGGAGCGGCGCGGCGATCAGCAGCACGGAGGCGGGCAGCAGGAGCAGCGTGGCCGGGACGGTCAGCTGGGCCGGGAGCCGCTCGGCGGCTGCGAGCACGCGGGTCAGCTCGTCGGCCCGAAGGTCGCGGGCGAGCCGTCGCAGCACGGGACCGACCGGGGCGCCGACCTCGGCGGCGAGGCCGAGCGCGTCGCGGAGGCGCCCGGCCCCCGACGCGGCGTCGGGACCGCGTCCCGTCGCGCGGGCGCCCGCGAACCCGAGGTCGAGCTCGAGCGCGAGCGTGCGCAGCAGCCCGGCGTGCCGTCCCGGCGGACCGTCGGTGCGCTCCGCCACGGTCCGCAGCGCCGCCGCCGGACCAGCCGCGCCGGAGAGCGCGGTGGCCACGAGCTCGACGGCCTCCTCGAGGCCGGCGTCGGGGCCCGTGGCGCCGGCCCGCCGGGCCCGGCCGACGAGCCGGCGGGCGACGAGGCCGCCGGCCGCGAGCAGCGCGACCCCGGCCCCGAGGATGATCCGGCCGAGGCCGCTCATGTAGAACGCGACGACGTCCGCTCCCGCGAGGCGCCCGATGACGGGCACGAGCAGCACTGGCGCGGCGACGAGGCCGGCGGCGACGGTGCGGGCCTGCGCGGTCGCGACGGCGACGGCGCGAACGGCCCGGGCCGCGTCGTCCTCGGCCGCGGCGGCGGCGTCGAGGGCCGGGAGCAGGGGCGCACCGACGTCGCGGGCGACGGTGAGCGCGCGGGCGACCCGCGGCGTCAGATCCTCGTCCGCCCCGAGCGGCGCGCCGGCCGCGAGGCGGAGCCGCGCCCGGTCCGTCGCCAGGGCCGCGCCGCTCACGGTCGCCACCACGGTTCGACCACGGTCCGGCCGTCCGCACGGCGCAGCCCGTCGACGCCGGTCAGTCGGCGCACCCCGTCGGGGCCGCGGTCGATCGCGACGACGACGTCGAGCGCGGTCGCGACCTGGGCGGCGGCCGCAGCCGGCGGGACGCCCGCGAGCAGGGCCATCCCCTCGAGGCGCACGACGGCCTCCTCGGGACCGTTGGCGTGGACGGTCGTGGCCGAGCCCGCGTGGCCGGTGTTCATCGCCTGCAGCAGGTCGACGACCTCGGCCCCGCGGACCTCGCCGACGACGATGCGGTCGGGCCGCATCCGCAGCGCGTTGCGCACGAGCA
>JBEARL010000050.1:0-9019 GCA_041163265.1 Actinomycetota bacterium | reverse complement strand
CATCGTGTTCGACCAGCCCTACAACCGCGACCTCGAGGGTCCCCGCGCCACCGACTGGGACCAGCTCGCCGACATGGTGCTCGCCGAGGTCGAGGAGCGGCGGCTCCAGGCGGCGCTGCCGCTGGACGTCGGACGCCGGGCGGCCGGACGTGGCTGAGGCGGCGCTCGACGCGGACGGCGTCGCGCGGCTCGCGGCCGTGCTCGCCCGCGCCGGTGCGCTGACCTTCGGCGACCTCCGCACGAAGTCCGGCCGCCCGACCCCGTACTTCGTCGACCTCGGCCGCGTGGCCTCGGGGCGCGACCTCGCCGACCTGGCCCGGTGCTACGCGGACGGCGTCGAGCGCGTGTTCCTGCCGCCGCACGGCCCCGGGGTCGACCTGCTGTTCGGTCCCGCCTACAAGGGCATCCCGCTCGCGGTCGCGACCGGGATCGAGCTCGCGGCCCGCGGCCACGACGTCGGTGTCGCGTTCGACCGCAAGGAGGCGAAGGACCACGGTGAGGGCGGGACCCTGGTCGGTCGCCGCCCCCGCGACGGGGACCGGGTCCTGATCGTCGAGGACGTCACGACCGCGGGGACCTCGGTCCGCGCCGCGGTCCCGCTGCTGCGCGCGGCCGCCGACGTCCGGATCGTCGGGGTCCTCGTCGCCGTCGACCGCCGCGAGCGGCTGGACCTCGACGACCCCGGGTCGCCGGCGGCGCTGGACGCGCTCGGCGCCGAGTTCGACCTGCGGCCCGCGGCGCTGGCCGACGTGGCGGCGCTGGTCGAGCACCTCGACCTCGGCGCGGACGACCGGGCCCGCATCGCGGACCATCTGGCACGCGTCGGACCCCGCTGAGGCGACGCCCGTCCGCGTCAGCGGCCCGCGTCCCCCGCCCCGGCCAGCAGGTCGGCGATCGCGGCGGCGGCGGCCGCCGGGTCCTCGGCCCGCGTGATCGGCCGCCCGACGACCAGCAGGTCGGCGCCGGCCGCGACGGCCTCGACCGGGCCGAGCGCACGGGCGTGGTCGTCCGTCCGACCGGGATCGGTCCGGATCCCCGGCGTCACGAGCAGCGGTCCCGACCCGACGGCGGCGCGGACGGCCCCGAGGTCGGCGGGCGCGCAGACCAGCGCGTCGAGGCCGGCGTCGACGGCCAGCGCCGCGAGGTGCGGGACGCGCTCGGCCGCCGGCGGCAGTCGCAGCGCGGCGAGGTCCTCGGAGCCCAGCGACGTCAGGACGGTGACGGCGACGAGCCGGACGTCGTCGGCCGCGGCCTCCCGGGCGGCGGCGAGCATGGTCGGACCGCCCGAGGCGTGGACGGTCAGCAGCCCGGCCCCGGCCGCGACGGCGGTGCGCACGGCCCGTGCGACCGTCGTCGGGATGTCGTGCAGCTTCAGGTCGAGGAAGACCGGCCCGTGCGCGCCGACGGCGGCGACGGCGGCCGGACCGTGGGCGACGAACAGCTCGAGACCGACCTTGAACCAGCCGACACGGCCGGCGAGGGCGCGGGCGAGCGCCTCGGCCTCCGGGAGGGTCGGGACGTCGAGCGCGACGGCCAGCCGTGCGGCCGGTCCGGTCGCGGCCGCGGTCACGGCCGCGGTCACGGCGCGGCCCGGCGTGGCACCGCCGTCCCGACGAGCGCCGCCGCCGAGGCGTGGCCGTGCCGCTCGAGCCAGGCCGCCAGCCCGTCGCGCAGCGTCGCGGCCGCGAACGGGTCGACGAAGGTCCCCGTCCCGACGGCGACGGCGGTCGCGCCGGCGCGCAGGAACTGCACGACGTCCTCGACGCTGCGGACACCGCCGCATCCGACGATCGGGACCTCGGGCAGCGCGGTGTGGACCTGGTGGACGACGCGGACGGCGATCGGCCGGATCGCGGGGCCGCTGAGGCCCCCGTAGCCGTTGGCCAGCTGGATGCGGCCGCTGACCGGGTCGATCGCCATCCCGAGGACGGTGTTGATCAGCGTCAGCCCCGAGGCCCCGGCCTCGACGACCGCGCGGGCGACGGCGACCACGTCGCTGGCGTCGGCCGAGAGCTTCGCGAGGACAGGGACGTCGGCCACACGGGCGACGCCCTGGATGACCTCGGCGCTGGCGCGCGGGTCGAGGGCGAAGACCAGTCCGCGGTGCTCGACGTTCGGGCAGGAGAGGTTCACCTCGATCGCGTCGACGCGCGAACCGCGGAGCCGGCGCGCGACGTGCACGAAGTCGTCGACCGAGTCCCCCGCGATCGACGCGATGGTCGTCGCGCCCCGGTCCGCGAGCCACGGCAGGTCCTCGGCCAGCCAGGCGTCGACGCCGGGGTTCTGCAGGCCGATGGCGTTCAGCATCCCCGACGGCGTCTCGACCATGCGCGGCGTCGGCAGCCCCTCGCGCGGGGCTCGCGTCAGCGACTTGACGACGACGGCGCCGATGCGGTCGACGTCGATGAAGCGGTCGATCTCCTGCCCCGAGGCGAAGCAGCCCGACGCGGTCACGATCGGGTTGTCGAGCGCGAGCCGCCCGCGCCGAACGCCGAGGTCGACGCTCATGCGGCCCCCCCGGGGGCGGCGCCGGGCAGGTCCCCGGTGTCGCCGTCGCCGACGACGTCCCCGCCGGACGGGGCCGTGGCGGCGCCGGACGCTCCGCCGGCCGCCGACGCGAGCCCCATCGCGTCCCAGTCGACGCGCGCACCGTCGAGGACCGGGCCGTCGATGCAGGACCGCCGGTGGTGGACGACGCCGTCGCGGCCCCGGACCGGGACGACGCAGGTGAAGCAGACCCCGACGCCGCAGGCCATCCGCTCCTCGATCGAGACCCGGACCGGGAGCCCCAGCGACGCGGCGACGCCCGACACGGCGGCCAGCATGGCGTTCGGCCCGCAGGCGTAGACGACGTCGGTCGAGCCGCGGGTCGCGACCGCCGCCATCACGTCGGTGACCCTCCCCCGCGCCCCGGCCGAGCCGTCGTCGGTCGTGAACTGCAGGCTGGTGGCGGCGCGCTTCGCCTCCATGCTCCGCAGCAGCTGCTCCTCGGTCGCCGCACCGACGATCAGGTCGACCCGGTGGCCGGCCGCGGCCAGCACCTCGGCGAGGTAGTGCATCGGGGCCGCGCCGTACCCGCCGCCGACCAGCATGCAGCTGGCGGGGCGCACCGGCAGGGGGAACGGTCGGCCGAGCGGGCCGATGAGGTCGATGACGTCGTGCGCCGCCACGCCCCCGAGCCAGGCCGACCCCGCGCCCTCGGCCCCGACCACGAGGTCGATCGTCCCCACCCCCGAGCCGGTCAGCGCCGCCCGGGCGACCGAGAGGGGTCGGCGCAGCAGGGTCCCCGGCGCGTCGACGGCGACCTCGACGAACTGCCCGGGCCGCGCCCGCTGCGCCACCGGTCCGGCGGCCAGCGTCAGGACGGCGTAGGGGCCGGTCCGCCGGCGGGCCACGACCTCGGCGCCCACGCGGAGCGGTCCGTCGCGGTCGGTGCGGCCCTCGACCTGCCCGGCCCGCAGTCGCCCGCTCACGCCGTCACCTCCGCGGCGGCCGCGTCGCGCTCGGCCGCCCGGCGGGCGAGGTCGGCATGCCGCTCCTGGAGCGACCGCACCGTCATGTCGCCGCGCTGGACGGCCTCGACGCCGAGGAGCGCCGCCCCCATCCCGGCCAGCGTCGTGATGACGGGCACGCCGTGGCTCACCGCCGCCTGCCGGATGGCCTGCCCGTCGCCGCGGGCGCGCTCGCCGAAGGCCGTGTTGAGGACGAGGTCGATGCGGCCGGTGCGGAGCGCCTCGATGATGGCGTCGTCGCCGTCCGAGACCTTCCCGACCCGCTCGGCGGGGATGCCGTGGCGGTCGAGGACGCGGGCGGTGCCGTCGGTGGCCAGGAGGCGAAGGCCGAGGTCGATCAGCCGGCGGGCGACCAGCACGGCGGCCCGCTTGTCCCGGTCCGCGATGGAGAGGAACACGGTCCCCCCGGCGGGCAGCCGCATCGAGGCCGTGCCGGCCTGCGCGCGGGCGAACGCTCCGCCGAAGTCGTCGGCGATGCCCATGACCTCGCCGGTCGAGCGCATCTCGGGCGTGAGCGTCGGATCGACGCCGGGGAACCGCTCGAAGGGCAGCACCGCCTCCTTCACCGCGACGTGGTCGATGAGGTCGGGGTCGTAGCCGTGGGCGGGGAGCAGCCCCTCCGCCCGCAGCTCCGCCAGCGTGGCGCCCGCCGAGACGCGGGCCGCCGCCTTCGCGAGGGGCAGCCCGACGGCCTTCGCGACGAACGGGACGGTGCGGGACGCGCGCGGGTTCGCCTCGATGCAGAACACCTGCTCTCCGCGGACGGCGAACTGCACGTTGAGGAGCCCGCGGACGCCGAGCTCGCGGGCGATGGCGCCCGTGACCTCGGCGACCTCGCGCTCGACGGCGCGGGACAGCGTGACCGGTGGGACGGCGCAGGCCGAGTCGCCCGAGTGGACGCCGGCCTCCTCGATGTGCTCCATGATCCCGCCGAGCAGCACCTCGTGCCCGTCGAACACGGCGTCGACGTCGACCTCGACGGCGGCCTCGAGGAACCGGTCGACGAGGATGGTCTGGTCGCCGGCGACGGCCAGCGCCTCCTCGACCATCCGCTCGAGGGACTCGGGGTCGTCGACGATGCGCATCGCCCGGCCGCCGAGCACGAACGACGGGCGGACGAGCACCGGGTAGCCGACGCGGCCCGCGACCTCCCGGGCCTCCGCGACGGTCCGGGCCGTGCCGCCGGCGGGCATGCGGCCGCCGACGCGGCGCATGACCTCGGCGAAGGCGCCGCGCTCCTCGGCCTGCTCGATGGCGTCGGGCGAGGTGCCCCAGATCGGCACGCCGGCGGCCTCGAGGCCCCGGGCGAGCCGCAGCGGGGTCTGCCCGCCGAACTGGACCAGCACCCCGTCGGGCCGCTCGCGGTGGACGACCTCGAGGACGTCCTCGAGGGTCAGCGGTTCGAAGTACAGGCGGTCGGCGGTGTCGTAGTCGGTCGAGACCGTCTCGGGGTTGCAGTTGACCATGATGGTCTCGAACCCGGCGGCGCCGAGGGCCTGCACGGCGTGGACGCAGCAGTAGTCGAACTCGACGCCCTGGCCGATGCGGTTCGGGCCCGAGCCGAGGACGATGACGGCGCGCCGCTCGCGGGGCGCGACCTCGTCCTCCTCGTCGTAGGTCGCGTAGTGGTACGGCGTCGTCGAGTCGAACTCGGCGGCGCACGTGTCGACGGTGCGGAACACCGGCCGGACGCCGAGCCGGTGGCGCAGCGCCCGGACCTCGTCCTCGGGCGCGCCGACCAGGCGGCCGAGCAGCGCGTCGCCGACGCCGTCGCGCTTGGCCGCGCGCAGCAGCGCGGCGTCGTCGCCCTCGAGTCCCGCGAGGCCGGCCGCCGCCACGCGGGCGTGCAGGGCGGTCAGCGCCGCCATCTGGTCGACGAACCACGGGTCGTAGGCGGTGCGGCGGGCGACGTCGGACGGGTCCCAGCCGCGGGCCAGCGCCTCGGCGACGGCGTGGATGCGGCGGGGGGTCGGCCGGTCGAGCGCCGCGCCGAGCGCGTCGTCGTCGAGGTCGAGGCGCGTCCCGCCGAACCCGATCGTGCCGTCCTCGAGGCCGCGGAGCGCGCGGTGCAGGGCGTCGCGGAACGACCGGCCGAACGCCATGACCTCGCCGACCGAGTGCATCCGGGTCGTGAGCGTGTCGTCGGCGCCGGGGAACTTCTCGAAGTCGAACCGCGGGACCTTGACGACGACGTAGTCGATCGAGGGCTCGAACGCGGCGCGGGTCCGGCCGGTGATGTCGTTCGCGATCTCGTCGAGCGTGTAGCCGAGGGCCAGCCGCGCCGCGATCTTCGCGATCGGGAACCCGGTGGCCTTCGACGCCAGGGCGGAGGAGCGCGAGACGCGGGGGTTCATCTCGATGACGAGCTGGCGGCCGGTCGCAGGGTCGACGGCGAACTGGACGTTGGACCCGCCGGTCTCGACGCCGATGCGCCGCAGGACCGCGAACGCGGCGTCGCGCATGCGCTGGAGCTCTGGATCCGAGAGGGTCATCGCCGGCGCCACGGTGATGGAGTCGCCGGTGTGCACGCCCATCGCGTCGACGTTCTCGATCGAGCAGACGACCACGCAGTTGTCGTTGCGGTCGCGCATGACCTCGAGCTCGAACTCCTTCCACCCGAGCACCGACTCCTCGACGAGGACCTCCCCCACCGGCGAGTCGGCGATGCCCCGGGCGATGGCGGTCACGAGCTGCGCCCGGTCGTACGCGACGCCGCCGCCCTTGCCGCCCAGCGTGAACGACGGGCGGAGCACCAGCGGGTACCCGAGCTCGTCGGCCGCCCCGAGTGCCTCGTCGACGGTCCGGACGTACCGCGACCGCGGGGTCTCGAGCCCGATCTCGAGCATCGCGAGCCGGAACCGCTCGCGGTCCTCGGCGGTCCGGATGGCCTCGATGTTCGCACCGAGCAGCTCGACGCCGAACCGCTCGAGCACGCCGGCCTCGGCGAGGTCGATGGCGAGGTTCAGCGCCGTCTGGCCGCCGAGGGTCGCGAGCAGCGCGTCGGGGCGCTCGCGCTCGATGACGGCGGTGACGGCCTCGACGGTCAGCGGCTCGACGTAGGTGACGTCGGCGACGCCGGGGTCGGTCATGATCGTCGCGGGGTTTGAGTTCACGAGGACGACCCGGAGGCCCTCCTCGCGGAGCACCCGGCAGGCCTGCGTGCCCGAGTAGTCGAACTCGCCGGCCTGGCCGATGACGATCGGGCCCGAGCCGAGGACCAGGACGCTGGCGACGTCGGACCGCCGGGGCATCAGCGCACCCCCTGCGGGTCCAGCTCGGCCGCGCTGCGGACCCGGCCCGTGCGCACGCCGTCCATCAGCGCCGCGAACCGGTCGAAGAGGTAGCGGGCGTCGGTGGGGCCGGGCGAGGCCTCCGGGTGGTACTGGACGCTGAACGCCGGCAGGTCGAGCGCGACCAGCCCCTCGCAGACGTCGTCGTTGAGGTTGACGTGGCTGACCTCGACGGCGCCGTGGTCGGCGGTGGCGAAGGTCAGCTCGCCGGTCCGCTCGCCCAGCGTCGTCGGGTCGACCGCGAAGCCGTGGTTGTGGCTGGTGATCTCGACGACGCCCTCGCGGCGGCGCAGCACCGGCTGGTTCACGCCGCGGTGCCCGAACGTCAGCTTGTAGGTGCGCGCACCCAGGGCCCGGCCGAGCAGCTGCGACCCGAGGCAGATCCCGAACACCGGCACCTCGCCGAGGAGCGCCCGCAGCGTCGCGACCGCGGGCCCGACGGTGGCCGGGTCGCCGGGTCCGTTCGAGACGAACACGCCGTCGGGGCCGAGGGCGCGGACGGCGTCGACGTCGGTGGCGCCGGGCAGCAGGTGGACCTCCGCGCCGACGTCGTTGAGGTACCGCACCATCGAGCGCTTGATGCCGAGGTCCAGCGCCGCGACCCGGAACCGCACCTCGCCGTCGGGCCGGTGGACGACCGGGGCGCGGACGCCGACCTCGCTCGCGAGCTCGCGGCCGAGCATCGACGGGCCGGCGGCGGCCATCGCGACGAGCGCGTCGGCGTCGAGGACCTCGGTCGAGACGGCGGCGCGCATCGCGCCGGCCGAGCGCAGGTGCCGGGTGAGGCGGCGGGTGTCGACACCCTCGATGGCGACCACACCGGCGGCGCGCAGCGCGTCGGGGAGCGACCCGACCGAGCGCCACGACGACGGACGGTGGGCCATCTCGCGGACGACGAACCCGGCGACCTGGAGGGCGTCGGACTCGGCGTCGTCGGGGTTCATGCCGTAGTTGCCGACGTGCGCGGCGGTCATCGCGACGATCTGGCCGCGGTAGGACGGGTCGGTCAGGACCTCCTGGTACCCGGTCATGCCGGTGTTGAACACGGCCTCACCGAGCGCCGTCCCGTCGGCCCCGCAGGCGGTCCCGCGGAAGACGGTGCCGTCCTCGAGGGCGAGCAGCGCGTCGGTCATCGGGTCACCTCCCCGTCGCGCAGTGTGGCCCGTCCGGCGAGCAGCACGTGCCGCGTCCGGCCGACGAGCTCGCGGCCGGCGTAGGGGGTGTTCCGGGCCCGGCTGCGCAGCGCCGCCGGGTCGACGGTCCACCGGGCCTCGGGGTCGAAGACCTGGAGGTTGGCCGGCGCCCCGGGGACGACCGGGCCGCCGTGGCCGCGGGTGTCGCGGACCGACGCGGGGCCGGTCGTGAACCGGGCGACGGCGGTCAGCGGGTCGAGGAGGCCGGTGCGGACGAGCTCGGTGTGGACCAGCGGGAACGCGGTCTCGAGGCCGAGCATCCCGCAGGGGGCGTGCTCCCAGGGCTGGCGCTTGTGCTCGGCACCGTGGGGCGCATGGTCGGTCGCGACCGCGTCGATCGTCCCGTCGGCGAGCGCCGCGCGCAGGACCTCGACGTCGCGCGGGGTGCGGAGCGGCGGGTTGACCTTCATCACCGGGTCGAACCCGGCGACCTCGCGGTCGTCGAGGACGAGGTGGTGCGGCGTGACCTCGGCCGTGACGCGCGCGCCGGCGGCCTTCGCGGCGCGGACCAGGGCGACGCCGCCGGCGGTCGTGAGGTGCAGCACGTGCAGCCGCGCCCCCGCGCCGTGGGCGAGGATGAGGTCGCGGGCGAGCATGATCTCCTCGGCCTCCCGCGGCCAGCCGGGCAGGCCGAGCACCGACGAGGTCGCGCCCTCGTTCATCTGCGCGTCGGCGGTCAGCGCGACGTCCTGCGCGTGGTTCGCGATCACGACGTCGAACGCCCGCGCGTACTGCAGCGCCCGGCGCATGACGAGGCTGTCGGCCAGCGGGATGCCGTCGTCGCTGAACAGGTCGACCCGGGCGCCCGAGGCGTGCAGCTCGCCGAACGGGGTCAGGTCGGTCCCGGCCATGCCGCGGGTGATGGACCCGACGGGCACGACGAGGTACGAGCGATAGTCGCCGTAGCCGTCCGGGGTGTCCGACGACCACAAACCGACGACGTCGATGTCGGCGCCGGCACCGGTGGCGATGACGTACGAGAAGGCGCCGAACGAACCGATGTCGACCCGCTCGGCGATCATGC
>JBEARL010000049.1:0-9024 GCA_041163265.1 Actinomycetota bacterium | reverse complement strand
AGGGCCGGGACCAGGACGGCCAGCGCCACGAGGCCCCAGGCCTGCCACCGCGCGTCGAGCACGTCCTCCAGCGCGACGGCGGCCGTGACCGCTCCCAGCAGCACGACCAGTGCGCCGGCGAGGGCCGCGACCAGCAGCATGACGAGGGCCGCGACCTTGCGGCCGACGATCTCGCGCACCTCGAGCGAGAGCAGCTCGAGCTGCTTCGAGAGCAGCGCCTGGAGGTTCACGACCAGCGAGGCCAGCACCTCGCCCGTCGTCCGGACGTCCTCGGTCGGGGTCCCCGACCCGTCGGACCGTGCCATGCCGCCTCCGTCCCGTGCCCCGTCGCGGCGCCGGAGCGCCCGGACCCGCGACGGTAGGCCCTCGCCCGGAACCGGGGGGTCGGCCGGTCGCCGCCGCCGCGCCGCGGGAGCGGACCGCGACCGCGCGGGGAGGGCGCGGCGAGCCGACCGGGACGGCCCCGTGACCGGTTCGGCGCGGGGCCCCGCCGGTAGCCTCCCGGCGCGAGCCCCGTCCGCGCGTCCCCCTGACCGCTCCGCGCGGCCGCACGGGGTGCGAGGAGCGAGCGTGGCCGGCACCCGATCCGCGGCCGGGCCCCCGGCGGGGGGTGCGGACGTGACCCGCCTGCGCGTGGCCGTCGAGGCCGGCGGCGACGGCGCGGCGGTGACGGCGCCCGCGGCCCCCGCCGCGGCCCCCGTCGAGCTCGACGAGCGCAAGCGCCGCGTCCTGCGGACCGTCGTGACCGAGTTCGTCGCGACCGGGCAGCCCGTCGGATCGGCCCACGTCGTCGCCGTCGCCGGGCTCGACGTCTCGACGGCGACCGTCCGCAACGACCTCGCCGCCCTCGAGGAGCTCGGCCTCGTCTCGCAGCCGCACGCTTCGGCCGGCCGCGTGCCGACCGACCGCGGCTACCGCTGGTTCGTCGACGACCTCCGCGCGGCGCCCGGCCTCGACCCCCGGCGCCGGGCCGCGATCGAGGAGCTGCTCGGCTCGGCCCGCGACGTCGAGGAGCTGCTGTCCCGTACGGCCACGGTCCTGACGCAGCTGACCCGGCTGGTCGCGCTGGTGATCTCGCCGGCCCTCGAGACCTCGCGCCTGCGGCTCGTCGAGCTGGTGACGCTGACGCCGGCGACGGCGCTGCTGCTGCTGGTCTCGGACACGGGTCGCGTCGAGAAGCACGCGGTCGAGCTGCCGGCCGGGACCGACGAGCGTGACCTCGACCGGGTGCGGGCGATGCTCGCCGACCGGCTCGTCGGCCGCCGCTTCGCCGAGGTCGGGACCGTGCTCAGGGCGCTCTGCGACGAGGCGCCGGCCGACCTGCGGGCCTGCGTCCGCGCCGTCGCGGCCGAGGCCGCGGCGGCCGTCCGCGAGGAGCGCGTGCACGAGGTGTACGTCGGCGGTCAGGCGGCGCTCGCGGGCGACGCGTCGCTGGACCGCGGTGACCTGTCCCGCCTGCTCGAGCTGCTCGAGGAGCGCGAGACGCTGGCACGGCTGCTCGAGGACGCGGCCGAGGGCGACGGACCGCGCGTGCGCATCGGCGAGGAGCACGCGCAGGAGGACCTCCGGGCGACGTCGCTGGTCGCGCAGCGGTACCGGCTCGTCGCCGACGGGTCGCTGGGCGTGCTCGGACCGACGCGGATGGACTACGGCGGGGCGCTCGCGACCGTCCGCGCCGTCTCGGACCAGCTGCAGCGCACGCTCCGGGACCTGACCGCCGATGGCTGACCTCTACGCGGTCCTCGGCGTCGCGCCCGACGCGCCGCCCGATGAGGTCAAGCGCGCCTACCGCCGCCTCGCCCGCGAGCACCACCCGGACGCCGGCGGGGACGAGGCGCGGTTCAAGGAGGTCGCGCACGCCTACGACGTGCTCGGCGACGCCGAGCGCCGCGCGCGGTACGACCGCTTCGGCGACGACGGTCAGGGCGGGGGCCGCGGCGGCGACTTCGGGTTCGGCGGCATCGGCGACGTCATCGACGCGTTCTTCGGCGGGTTCGGCCAGGGCTTCGGCGGCGGTGGTGGTGGGCAGCGCCGCGACCGCGCCGGCCGCGACGTCCTCGTCGGCGTCGAGCTGACCCTCGACGAGGTGCTGACCGGCGTCGCCCGCGAGGTCGCCGTCGAGGTCGCGAGCGTCTGCGAGCGGTGCGACGGCGGCGGCTCGGCCGACGGCCGGCCGCCCGAGCGGTGCGCCCGGTGCGGCGGCGCCGGCCAGCTGCGCCGCGCGGTCCGCACCCCCCTCGGCAACCTCACGACCGCGTCGCCCTGCCCCGACTGCGAGGGCACCGGCCGCACGGCGACCGATCCCTGCCGCGCCTGCCGCGGCGAGGGCCGGGTCGTACGGGCGCGAACCGTCGCCGTCGACCTGCCGGCCGGGCTCGAGGACGGCGACCGCATCCCGCTGCGCGGCCAGGGCGAGGCCGGCCGCCAGGGCGCGCCGTCCGGAGACCTCTACGTCCAGGTCCAGGTCGCCGACCATCCGTCGCTGGCCCGGGACGGCACGGACCTGCACACCATCGCCGACGTGCCGGTCACCGTGCTGCTGCTCGGCGGTCGCGTCGTCGTCGGTGGCGTCGGTGACGAGCGGCACGAGGTCGAGGTCGCGGCCGGCACGCGGCCAGGGACGCCGATCGTCGTCCGGCGGGCCGGGCTGCCCGTCCGGGGCGGCGGCCGCCGCGGCGACCTCGTCGTCCACCTCGCCGTCGACGTGCCGGCGAAGCTCCGACGCGAGGAGCGCGAGCTGGTGGCGCGGCTCGCCGCCCTGCGCGGCGAGGCCGACGGCCCGCACGACGCGGCGCAGCGCCGGCCGTGACCGGGGCGCAGGACGGACCGGCCGCGGAGGGGCCGGCGGGCGACGGACCGCAGGTCGTGGTCGCGACCGACCTCCGCGACATCACGGTCGGCACGGCCGTCGCGCTCGCGCCCGACGACGTCCACCACCTCGGCCGCGTGCTCCGCCTCGCCGACGGTGCGGCCGTGCGGCTGACCGACGGCGCCGGCCACGTCGCGCCGGCCCGCCTGGCCGGACGCGCCGCCGAGCTCGTCGGGTCACCGGTGGAGGTGCCCCGTCCCGCGCCGCGGCTGGCGCTGGTGCAGGCGCTGACCCGGAGCCGCCGTGCCGACGACGCGGTCCGCACCGCCTGCGAGCTCGGCGTCGACCTCGTCGTCCCGCTGGTCGCCGCGCGCACGCAGGGCCGGCCCGGCACCGCCGAGCGCGAGGCGCTCGTCGCTCGCTGGCGCGCGATCGCGGCGGCCGCGCTGGCCCAGTCGCGCGGCGCGTGGGCCGCGACGGTCGCGCCGGTGACGGACGTGGCGGGGCTGGCCGCGGCACCGCCGTGGGACGGCCCGCTGCTCGTCGCGGTCCCGGGTGCCCCCTCGCTGCCGGACCGCCTCGCGGGCCTCGCGGGTCACGCGCCCGCGGCCGCGACCGGCGCGCCGCTTACCGTCGGCGTCGCCGTCGGCCCCGAGGGGGGCTGGACGCCCGACGAGGTCACCGCGCTGACCGGTGCCGGCTGGCTCCCGGTCGGCCTCGGCCCGACCGTGCTGCGCAGCGAGCACGCGGGTCCCGCGGCGCTGGCGGTCCTCGCCGCAGCCTCGGGCCGCTGGGCCGCCGAGGGGTAACCTCCGGCCACGCCCGCAGCCCGCCGCTCCGACCGCGGGGCGGGCGCCACCGTCAGGAGCCCGCCGACCCCGTGCCTCCATCTCCTCCGCCGTCCGGCGCGCTCCGCGACCGGGCGGCGAACCTCGAGCGCAGGGACGGCGCGATCGTCGTGCGGGTCGCCGACCCGTCCGCGATGGCGGCGATCCTCGGCCCCGGTGACGAGTTCCTCCGGCTGGTCGAGTCCACCTTCACGGCCCGCGTCCACGCCCGCGGCAACGAGGTCGTCGTCGCCGCGCCGGCGGACGCCGTCCTGGCCGAGCGCGAGGAGGCGGAGCGGGCCGCGCGCGTCGTCGACGAGCTGGCCGAGCTGGTCGCCCGCGGCCAGACGCTCGACCGCCGCACCGTCGAGCAGGCGATCCGGCTGGTCCGCGAGGGCGTCGAGGCCCGCGCCGCCGACGTGCTCGGCGAGCACCTCGTCACCCACCGCGGCCGCACCATCCGCCCGAAGACCGTCGGCCAGCGGCGGTACCTCGACGCGATCCGCTCGGGCACGGTGACCTTCGGCATCGGACCGGCCGGCACCGGCAAGACCTATCTGGCGATGGGCGCCGCCGTCCGGTCGCTCCGCGCCCGAGAGGTGAACCGCCTCGTGCTGACCCGCCCCGCCGTCGAGGCCGGAGAGCGGCTCGGGTTCCTGCCCGGGACGCTCCACGAGAAGATCGACCCGTACCTCAAGCCGCTCTGGGACGCGCTGCAGGACATGATGGACCCCGAGGAGCTGGTCGGTCACGTCGAGCGCGGCGTCATCGAGGTCGCGCCGCTGGCCTACATGCGCGGACGCACGCTGAACGACGCGTTCGTGATCCTCGACGAGGCGCAGAACACGACGCCCGAGCAGATGAAGATGTTCCTCACGCGCATCGGGTTCAACACGCGGGCGGTCGTGACCGGCGACGTCAGCCAGACCGACCTGCCGTCGGGCCGGCGCTCGGGGCTGCTCGCCGCCCGCGAGATCCTCCGCGGCATCGAGGGCGTCGCGTTCGCCGAGCTCGGCGCCGAGGACGTCGTCCGCCACCCGATCGTGCAGCGCATCGTCGAGGCCTACGAGGCCCACGAGCAGGCCCGCGAGGCCGCAGCGGCCGCGGCCTCCGACCGCGCGCCGGCGCGCGGCGCCGAGCAGGGGGCCTGACGTGCCGGTCTTCCTCGCCGACGAGCAGGGCCTCGAGGTCGACGCCGAGGACCTGCTGGCGCTGGCCCGCACCGTCCTCGCCGACCGCCGGGTCCCCGAGGACATGGAGGTCTCGCTGCTGCTCGTCGACGAGACGACGATCGCCGGCCTGAACGCCGAGCACCTCGGCCACGAGGGGCCGACCGACGTCCTCGCCTTCCCGATGGACGAGCCCGGCGAGTCGCCCCCCGCGGGGCCGGCGGTGCTGGGCGACGTCGTGCTCTGCCCGGCCGTCGCCCGCGCCCAGGCCGCCGAGCACCGCGTCACCCCGCAGGACGAGCTGCGCCTGCTCACGGTCCACGGCCTGCTCCACCTCCTCGGGATGGACCACGCCGAGCCCGACGAGGAGCGCGAGATGACCGCGCTGACCCGGCGCCTCCTCGACCTCCACGCCGCGAGGGGCGCGGCGTGACCCCGGCCCTCGGCGTCGTCCTCGCGGCCGTCCTCGTCACCGTCCTCGCGGCGCTGATGACCCGCATCGCCCGCGACGTCGACGCCGTCCGGGCCCTGGCGCTGACCGACGAGGAGGTCCGCGGCGCCGCGGCGCTGCTCTGGCTCGTCGAGCGGCCGGTCCTCGTCCACCGCGTCAGCGCTGCCGTGTCGGTCCTCGCCGCGCTCGCGATCGCTCTCGCGGTCCCGACGCCGGCCGGCGTCGTCGGGGCCGCGGCCGCCGTGCTCCTCCTGGCCCCGCTCGCGGCCCGGCTGGTCGCCGGTCGCCGCATCGAGCGGGTCGGGCTCCGCCTCGCGCCGGCGCTCCGCGCCGTCGTCCGCGTCGTCACCGGCCCCCTCGAGGCCATCGCACCCGGTGGCCGCCGCGACGACGAGGACGAGGACGGCGACGAGGACGAGGACGAGGAGCCGGGCGCCGGGGAGGAGACGGTCCTCGACCCCGACGAGCGCCGCATGATCCGCTCGATCCTCGAGCTCGACGACACCGCCGCCCGCGAGATCATGGTCCCACGGCCCGACATGATCACCGTCGGAGCTGACGCGACGTTCACCGAGGTCGTCGACCTCGCGCTCGCGCGCGGCCGCTCCCGCCTGCCGGTCCACGACCCTGCCGACCCGGACCGCATCGTCGGGGTGGTCCACGCCCGCGACCTGTTCAAGCGGCTGCGCGAGGGCGAGGCCGGCTGGGACGACCTCGTCCGCGCCCCGCACCTGGTCCCCGAGTCGATGCGGGCCGACGACCTCCTGCGCGAGCTGCAGGCCGCGGCCGTCCACCTCGCGCTCGTCGTCGACGAGTACGGCGGGGTGAGCGGCCTCGTCACCATCGAGGACGTCCTCGAGGAGATCGTCGGCGAGATCGTCGACGAGCATGACGACGAGGCGCCGGCCGTCGTCGCCCTCGGGGCCGGCCGGTGGCGGGCCGCGGGCCGCGTCAACGTCCACGACCTCGGAGCCGAGCTCGGCGTCGAGCTGCCCGACGAGGAGTGGGACTCGGTCGGCGGCCTGGTCCTCGGACTCCTCGGCCGCATCCCCCGCGTCGGCGACGCCGTCGAGGTGGCGGGGCTGCGCATCGCGGTCTCCGCGCGGCGCGGCCGGCGCATCGTCGAGGTCGTCGTGACCCGCGTCGCGCCGGCGTCCGGGCCCGATGGGGCCGACGGTCCCGGCGATGGGGGACCTCAGGCGCCCATCGCCCAGGGGGCCCGTCCGTAGCGTGCCCGAGGAGCCGCCGGCGACCCCGCGCGGCCCCGAGGAGCGGCGCGTGGCGGTCTGCATCGACGGCAACGAGGCGGTCGCCCGCGTCGCCTACGCGCTGAGCGAGACCGTCGCCCTCTACCCGATCACGCCGGCCTCCCCGATGGGCGAGCACGCCGACGCCTGGGCCGACGGCGAGGACGTGGACGGCGACGACACCGCTCCGGACGCTCCGGACGCAGGAGGTGACGCGTGAGCGGCCGTGACCTACCCGGGTTCCTCCCCGACGACCCCGACGAGGACGGCCTCGCCGGCCCGGGCCTCGTCATCCCCTCCGGGCCCGCCGCCGAGGGTCCGCTCGAGCTCTCGACCACCTACCTCGGCATGGAGCTGCGCAGCCCGCTGGTCGCGTCCTCGAGCCCGCTCACCGGTCACCTCGACGGCCTCGCGGCGCTCGACGCGGCCGGCGTCGGGGCGGTCGTGCTGCCCTCGCTGTTCGAGGAGCAGATCGAGCACGAGCTCGCGACCGCCGCCGACCTCTCCGGCCTCGAGGCCGAGGCCCACCCGGAGGCGACCGGCGGGTACACGCCCGAGCTCGACGAGTACAACGCCGGCGCGACCCGGTACGTCCGGCTCGTCCGCGAGGCCCGGGAGGCGCTCGGCGTCCCCGTCATCGCGAGCCTGAACGGCGTCACGCGCGGCGGCTGGACCCGGTACGCGGCGATGCTCGCCGACGCCGGCGCGCACGCCATCGAGCTGAACGTCTACCGCGTCGCCGCCGACGCGGCCATCACCGGCCGCCAGGTCGAGACCGAGACGCTCGAGCTGGTCGAGGCGGTCCGGGCCGCGAGCCCGGTGCCCATCGCGGTGAAGGTCGGGCCGTACTGGTCGGCGTTCGCCGACATGGCCCGGCGGCTCGCCGACGCGGGCGCCGACGGCATCGTGCTGTTCAACCGGTTCTACCAGCCGGACATCGACGTCGACCGCCTCGCCGTCGAGCCGCACCTCGTGCTCTCGACCTCCGACGAGCTGCGGCTGCCGCTGCGCTGGTGCGCGATCCTGCGCGGTCGCGTCGACGCCTCCCTCGCGCTGACCTCCGGGGTGCACACGGGCACCGACGTCGTGAAGGGCCTGCTCGCCGGGGCGGACGTCGTGATGGCGACCTCGGCGCTGCTGCGCCACGGCGCCGCGCACGCCGAGATCCTGCTGGCGCACCTGCGGCAGTGGCTGGAGGAGCGTGGCTACGCGTCGGTCCGCGAGATGATCGGCGCGGTCAGCCAGGAGCGGGTCGCCGACCCGGCCGGGTTCGAGCGGGCCAACTACCTCGCGACGCTGACGCGGTACTCGAGCCAGCGCCTCGGCTGGTGACGCGGTCCCTCGGCCCCCGCCGCGCGTAGCATGGCGCGAGCGACCGAGGAGCACGGCGTGCGACCCGACACCCGCGGCGGACCGGCGTACGACGAGGCGGACCTGCTGCGCCGCGCGCGGACGGTCCGGTCCCGGGCGTATGCGCCGTACTCGCAGTTCCACGTCGGTGCGGTCGTCGTCACCCCGACCGCGACCTACGAGGGCGTGAACGTCGAGAACGCCTCGTACCGGATGACGACCTGCGCCGAGCAGACGGCCATCGCCCGGATGGTCGCCGAGGGCGACCGCGGGCCCATCGTCGCCGTCGCCGTCGTCGGGGACGGCGAGGACCCCTGCACGCCCTGCGGCGCCTGCCGCCAGACCATCTTCGAGTTCGGCCCCGACGCGGTCGTCTACGCCTCGGGCGACGGCGGTCATCCGCTGATCGCCCGCATCACCGAGCTGCTGCCGCACGGGTTCGGGCCGCACCGCCTCGCGCAGGGCCAGCGCTGAGCGCCGGGGACCTCGAGGGCATCCTCGCGGGCCTCGACGAGCCGGTCCCCCCGGGTCACCGCTGCGGCGTCGTCGCGCTGGTCGGCCGGCCGAACGTCGGCAAGTCGACGCTGCTCAACCACCTCGCCGGGACGAAGGTCGCGATCGTCACCCAGGTGCCCGGCACGACGCGATCGGCCGTGCGGGCGGTGCTGACGCGGCCCGGCGCGCAGCTGGTCCTCGTCGACACGCCGGGCGTCGGGAAGCCCCGGACCGCGATGGGGCAGCGGATGAACCGGCTGGTCCGCGACGTCTGGTCCGGCGTCGACGCGGTCGCGTTCCTCGTCGACGCGGCCGCCGGTATCGGATCCGGTGACGCCTACCTCGCCGAGGAGCTGCGCCACGCCGGTGCGCCGGTGGTCACCGTCGTCACCAAGATCGACCTGCTGCGCCGGCCGGAGGACCTGCTGCCGGTCCTCGCACGAGTCGGCGAGCTGACCGACGGGCCGCCGTTCGCCGAGGTCGTCCCCGTCTCGGCCGTCGCCGGCGAGAACACCGCGCGGCTCGAGGAGGTCCTGACCGCGCACCTCCCCGAGGCGCCGCGGCTGTTCCCGACGGGGCGCGTCAGCGACCAGCCGGCCGAGGTGCTCGCGGCCGAGGTGGTCCGCGAGAAGGTCATGGCCGACCTCGCCGACGAGCTGCCCCACTCGGTCGCCGT
>JBEARL010000048.1:0-9913 GCA_041163265.1 Actinomycetota bacterium | reverse complement strand
CGACGGGACCGTGGCCGTCGCCGTCGTCGCCGAGGGACGGCCCCCGCACGTCACCCCCCGCCACGTGGGGCTCGCCGCGCGGGGCGCGGCGCCCGTCGCCGTCGCCGGTGCGGACCTCGCCCCCGGGGCGGGTGCCGCCGTCGACGCCTGGCTCGCCGACCCGGCGCGGCCGAAGGCGGTGCAGGACCTGAAGCTGCTGCTGCACGCGCTCGAGCGGCCCGACCGTCCGGTCGTCGGCGTCGAGCTCGACGTGACCCTCGCGGGCTACCTCCTCGCGCCGGACCAGCGCCACCACGACCTCGAGGCGCTCGTCCCGGCGCACCTCGGGCGCCCCGCCGCCCGGGCCGGCGGCGGCGAGGGTCGGCTGGACCTCGAGGTGCCGGGGGACGAGGCCTGGCGCGCGGCCGCGCTGATGGCGGCCGACGTCCTCGCGCTGGCGGGTCCCCTCGCCGACGAGCTGGCGGCCCGCGACCAGACGGCGCTGCACGACGCGATCGAGCTGCCCGTGGCCCGGGTCCTCGCCGGCATGGAGCGCGTCGGCGTCGCCGTCGACACCGCCGTGCTCGACGGCCTCCGGACCGAGCTCGCGGCGCGCGTCACCGAGCTCGAGGCCGAGGTGCACCGTCACGCGGGGCACCCCTTCAACGTCGCGTCCGGGCCCCAGCTGCAGACGGTGCTGTTCGAGGAGCTCGGGCTGCCGCTGACACGCAGGACGAAGACGGGGCACTCGACCGATGCGGCCGCGCTCGCGGACCTGGCGGCCGCGCACCCGATCGTCGGGGCCGTGCTCGAGTGGCGCGAGGTCTCGAAGCTGCTCTCGACCTACGTCGACGCGCTGCCACCGCTCGTCGACCCCTCGACCGGGCGCATCCACACGACGCTGTCCCAGACGACGGCCGCCACGGGCCGGCTCTCGTCCTCGAACCCGAACCTCCAGAACATCCCGGTGCGGCGCCCCGAGGGACGCGCCGTCCGGCGCGCCTTCGTGACGGGGGAGGGGTTCGCCACCCTCCTGGTCGCCGACTACTCCCAGATCGAGCTGCGGATCCTCGCGCACCTCTCCGAGGACGAGGGCCTGCTCGGGGCCTTCGCCGCCGGCGAGGACGTGCACGCCACGACGGCCGCCCGGCTGTTCGACCTCGAGCCCGGCGAGGTCGACGCGACGACGCGCGACCGCGCCAAGGCCGTCAACTACGGCCTCGCGTACGGGTTGACGGCCTTCGGGCTGGCCCGGCAGCTGGGCCTCCCCCCCGACGAGGCGCAGGCCATCGTCGACGCCTACGACGAGCGGTTCCCCGCCGTGCGGTCCTACCTCGACGACGTCGTCGCCCGCGCGGCCCGCGACGGTCACACGACGACGCTGTACGGACGCCGCCGCTACCTCCCGGACCTGACGTCGGGGGACCGGACGCGGCGCGGCATCGCCGAGCGGATGGCCCTGAACGCACCGATCCAGGGCACGGCCGCCGACATCATCAAGCTGGCGATGGTCGCGCTGGACCGCGACCTGGCCGCGGCGGGCGTCGGCTCACGACAGGTGCTGCAGGTCCACGACGAGGTCATCGTCGAGGTCGCGGCCGGCGAGGAGGACGACGTCCACGCCCTGACCGTCGCGGCGCTGGCCGGGGTGGCCGAGCTGCGCGTGCCGCTCGTCGTGGACACGGCGTTCGGACGGACCTGGTTCGACGCCCAGAAGCACTGAGGCGGGGCGGGCCTCAGCCCGGGAACGGCCAGCCGTTGGCGACGCAGCCGCCGAGGCCCTTCGTCTGCTGCATCATCAGCGGCGCGACCGCGCCGTCGGCGGGGCAGCCGACGTGGCCGCGTCCGAGCACGTGCCCGACCTCGTGGTTGACGAGGTACAGCCGGTACGTGGCGACGTCGGGGAAGCCGAAGGCGCCCGTCGTCCACCGCAGGGCGTTGAGCGCGACGAACCGCCCGTTCCAGCAGCTGTAGACGCCGGCGGTGTTCAGGCCGGCCTCGGCGCAGAGCGCGTCCACGACGGCCGGCGGCGCGACGAGCAGCCGCGCGTCGGCGGTCGCCGGGTCGTCGGTCCGGACGAGCCGCCGGATGCGCGCCCACGATCGAACGTCACCGAGGGCCGTCTCGGCGATCGCCGCGACCTCCACCGGATCGAGGCCGGTCACGGGGTCGACCTCGACCGAGTAGCGCAGGACGGGCCCAGTGCCCGCGGCGGCTCCGCCGGGCGCGATCAGATGACCCTCCGGGGACGTGGCCGTCGGTGCGGTGCCGGCGCCCCCGGGGCCGATCCCCCCGGCCGCGGCCCCGCCGGCGTCCGCCACCGGGCCGGGGTCGTGCGGGGTGGTCGGGGCGGGCGCCGGACCGTCCGCGTCGGCCGCGGGGGCCGGTGCGGCGACCGCGACCGCGTCGTCGCCGAGCGGGGCCCCGTCGCCGACCACCGGCCCGGTCAGGGCCGGCACCGCCAGGACGACGCCCGCGATGAGGCCGAGCGCCAGGGTGCGGCGCATCACCGCCCGGTCGCGCCGGGCCCGGAGGGTCCGGGGACCGTCGCGGTCGCCGAGGTGGGGCCGGCGGCGCGGTCCCAGACCAGTCCACCCGCCGCCACGTCGGTCACGGTGCACGTGTACGAGCCGGGCGGTCCGGCCATCCGGAAGCGGATGCGTCCGAACAGGTCCGTCGCCCCCGAGACCGTGCGCGCGCGCTCGGGGCCCGCGACGAGGGCCTCGACCGCGATCGCGGGGCAGCGCGCGTCGTCGGCCGCGCGGACCTCGACGAGGAACGTGACGCGGTTGGTGCCGTCGTCCAGCGGATCGGTCGCGACGTGGTCCAGCAGGGCCACCCGGAGGGGTTCGGCGAGCAGGCCGGCCTTCGGGTGCGAGTCGGGGAGGGGGACGACGCCGTCGGGCGCCACGCGCCGCCGACGGGCCCGGCGCAGCCACCCGTCCCGTGCCATCGCCGCCCCCGGGAGGTCCGCCGCAGTGCAAGGACGCTACCGCCCGACCCCTCCGGACCCCCGGCGGCCCGCACCGCGCGGTCGGGGCTAGGCTCGCGGCGGCCCGCCCCCGAGGCGTGCCGCCCCCGACCCTCCGCCCGTCCGGGCGTGCGCGCGTCCGCGCGACCGCCGGGACCCGATCCGAGACCCCGACCCCATGCCCGACGCCTCCACCTCCACCGACGGCCTCGTCCTGCCCGACCCGGGCGGCACCCTGACCTCCGCCGGCGACCCCATCGTCGAGAACGACCTCACCGACGCCGAGTTCGAGGCGGCCCTCGAGTCCTCGGTCGGCGCGATGGAGGAGGGCCGCGTCATCGAGGGGACGGTCGTCAAGGTCGACCCGGACGAGGTGCTGCTCGACATCGGCTGGAAGTCCGAGGGCGTCATCCCCGTCCGCGAGCTCTCGATCAAGGCCGACGTCGACCCGAAGACCATCGTCGAGGTCGGCGATCTGGTCCAGGCCATGGTCATGAACCGCGAGGACGACCTCGGCCGCCTGGTCCTCTCGAAGAAGCGGGCGCAGTACGAGGCCGCGTGGGGCTCGATCGAGCGCATCTACCACGAGGACCGCACCGTCCAGGGCACCGTCATCGAGGTCGTCAAGGGCGGCCTCATCGTCGACATCGGGCTGCGCGGCTTCCTCCCGGCGTCGCTCGTCGACATGCGCCGCGTCCGCGACCTCGCGCCGTTCATCGGCCAGGCGCTCGAGTGCAAGATCATCGAGCTGGACCGCAACCGCAACAACGTCGTCCTCTCGCGGCGCAAGTTCCTCGAGGAGACGCAGAGCGAGTTCCGCTCGGAGTTCCTCAACGCCCTGCAGCCGGGCGAGGTCCGAGCCGGTGTCGTGTCCTCGATCGTGAACTTCGGTGCGTTCGTCGACCTCGGCGGCGTCGACGGTCTGGTCCACGTCTCCGAGCTGTCCTGGAAGCACATCGACCACCCGTCCGAGGTCGTCGAGGTCGGCGACCAGGTCGAGGTCGTGGTGCTCGACGTCGACATGCAGCGCGAGCGCGTCAGCCTCTCGCTGAAGCAGGCCCAGGAGGACCCGTGGACGCGGTTCAGCCGCGAGCACGGCGTCGGCTCCGAGGTGCCGGGAGAGGTGACGAAGCTGGTGCCGTTCGGCGCCTTCGTCAAGGTCGCCGACGGCATCGAGGGCCTGGTCCACATCTCCGAGCTGTCGACCGACCACGTCGAGGCCCCCGAGGCCGTGGTGAACGTCGGGGACACCGTGACCGTCCGCGTCATCGACGTGGATGAGGAGCGGCGTCGCGTCAGCCTCTCGATGCGTCCGGCCGGCTCGCCGCCGGCCGCCGCGGCCACGGCCCGCGCCGAGGACGAGCCCGAGGAGCCGTCGCGCGCGGCGTACTCGTCGGGCGAGGACGCCTCCGCGGGCGGCGGGGCGATGGCGGCCGCGCTGGCCGCCGCGGGCCTCGGTGTGGCCGACGCGGCGGACGCCGCGGACGCGTCGGACGGCGAGGGGACCGCGGCCGACGCGTGAGCCCGGGGGCGGTGCGGCGGCGATGACCCCTCCGTTCGTCCTCGGCCTGACCGGCGGCATCGGCAGCGGCAAGTCCACCGTGGCGGCGCTGCTGCGCGAGCGGGGCCTGCCCGTCGTCGACGCCGATGACGTCGCGCGCGCCTGCACGGCGCCCGGGTCGCCGGGCCTCGCGGCCGTCGTCGAGCGGTTCGGACGGACGGTGCTGGCTCCGGACGGCGGACTGGACCGCGCCGCGCTCGCCGCGGTGGTCTTCGCCGACGGGGCCGCGCTGCGCGACCTCGAGGCCATCACGCACCCCTGCATCAGGGCCGGCGTCGCGGCCCGCCTGCGCGACCTCGCGGCCGCGACCCCTCCTCCGGAGGTCGTCGTGGTCGAGCACCCGCTCCTCGTCGAGACCGGCGGGGTCGAGGGGGTGGACGCCGTGGTCGTCGTCGAGGCGCCCGTCGAGCTGCGCGTCGCCCGCACGGTCGCCGGCCGCGGGCTGACCGAGGCCGACGTCAGGGCCCGCATCGCGCGCCAGACCGACGACGCGACGCGCCGGGCCGCGGCCGACCGGGTCGTCATGAACGACGGGGACCTCGGGGCGCTCGAGCGGACCGTCGACGAGCTGCTGCGCGAGCTGCGGGCCACCGCGGCGGCCCGGTCGACCGGCGCGGACGAAGGTGCGGCGTGAGCGACGCCCTCCACTCCTTCGCCTCGGACGCGACGCCGTTCCGCGTCGTCAGCGAGTTCGAGCCATCGGGCGACCAGCCCGGCGCCATCGAGGGGATCGTCGCGGCCCTCGAGTCGGGGGAGCGGGCCGTCACGCTCCTCGGCGCGACGGGCACCGGGAAGACCTTCACCGCCGCGAAGGTGCTGGAGCGGCTGCAGCGGCCGGCGCTCGTGATCGCCCCGAACAAGACGCTCGCCGCGCAGCTGGCCAACGAGTTCCGCGAGTTCCTGCCGGACAACGCCGTGGAGTACTTCGTCTCGTACTACGACTACTACCAGCCCGAGGCGTACGTCCCGCAGACCGACACCTTCATCGAGAAGGACGCCACGATCAACGAGGAGATCGACCGCCTCCGGCACCGTGCGACGATGGCTCTGCTGACCCGTCGGGACGTCGTGGTCGTCGCCTCCGTCTCCTGCATCTACGGCCTCGGCTCGCCGCAGCAGTACCTCGAGCACATGCTGCTCCTCCGCGCGGGGCAGCCGGCCGGGCTCGAGGCCTCGATGCGGCGCCTCGTGGCCCTCCAGTACGACCGGAACGACCTGAACCTGACCCGCGGGACGTTCCGGGTCCGCGGCGACGTGCTCGAGGTGTTCCCGGCCGACGACGAGCGGCCCGTCCGCATCGAGTTCTTCGGCGACGAGGTCGAGCGCATCGTCCGCGTCGACCCCGTGACGGGGGAGGTCTCCCCTCCGGTCACGCAGGTCGCGGTGTTCCCCGCCTCGCACTACGTCGCCTCGCGCGAGGTGGTCGACCGCGCCGTGGCCGGCATCGAGGCCGAGCTGGCCGACCGGCTGGCCGAGCTCGAGCGCGGCGGGCGGCTGCTCGAGGCGCAGCGCCTGCGGATGCGCACCAGCTTCGACCTCGAGATGATCCGCGAACTGGGCTTCTGCAACGGCATCGAGAACTACTCGCTCCACTTCGATGGCCGGCGGGCCGGGGAGCCGCCGTCGACCCTGCTCGACTACTTCCCGCCCGACATGCTGGTGCTCATCGACGAGTCCCACGTCACCGTGCCGCAGGTCGGTGGCATGTACGAGGGGGACCGCGCCCGCAAGGCGACGCTGATCGAGCACGGCTTCCGGCTGCCCAGCGCCGCCGACAACCGTCCGCTCCGGTTCGCCGAGTTCGAGGCCCGGATCGGGCAGACCCTGTACCTCTCGGCCACGCCCGGCTCGCACGAGCTCGAGCGGTCCGACACGGTGGTCGAGCAGCTCATCCGTCCCACCGGTCTCGTCGACCCAGAGGTCGTGGTCCGCCCCACGCGCGGGCAGATCGACGACCTGCTCCGCGAGATCCACGGCCGGGTCGAGCGCGACCAGCGCGTCCTCGTCACGACCCTGACGAAGCGGATGTCCGAGGACCTCACCGACTACCTCCTCGAGAACGGCGTGCGTGTCAGGTACCTGCACTCGGACGTCGACACCGTCGAGCGCGTGGCGATCCTGCGCAGCCTCCGGCTCGGTGAGTTCGACGTCCTCGTCGGCATCAACCTGCTCCGCGAGGGCCTGGACCTGCCCGAGGTCTCGCTGGTCGCGATCCTCGACGCCGACAAGGAGGGGTTCCTGCGGAGCGAGCGGTCCCTCATCCAGACGATCGGCCGCGCGGCCCGGAACGTCGACGGCGCCGTCATCATGTACGCCGACGGCGAGACCGAGGCGATGCGCCGCGCGCTGTCCGAGACCGCCCGCCGACGCGAGCTGCAGCTCGCCCACAACGCGGCGCACGGCATCGACCCGCAGAGCATCCGGAAGCGCGTCGGCGACATCATCGCGGCGGTCCGGGCCGAGGAGCTCGGCGAGGCCTACGCGCCGGTCGAGCGCACCGAGCGCGGCGCGGACGACCGGGGGTCGGGGCTGCTGCCGCGCGAGGAGCTGCGCGCGCTCATCCTCCGGCTCGACGAGGAGATGCAGGAGTCCGCGGCCGAGCTGCGCTTCGAGTACGCCGCGCGGCTCCGCGACGAGATCGCGGACCTCCGCCGCGAGCTGGCCTCGATGGAGGCCGCCGGCGCCTGACGGACGGTCCGACGGTTAGCCTGCGGCCGCCCGTCCGCACCGGACCGACCCGGGAGCCCCCCATGGCCAGCACGCTCCAGACGATCCACACCAACCTCGGCTACCTCGTCGTGGTCGTCGTCCTCGTCGCGACGGTCCTGGCGTACCGGGCCGCGGCGACGCCCCCCGTGTCCCGGCTGTCGTCGCTGACGATGGTGCTGCTCGACGTCCACGTCACGGTCGGCATCGCGCTCTACGTGGTGGGCGGATGGTGGGACGGGGACGCGCTCATCGCGTACGCGCACCCCCTGATCGCGGTGGCCGCCCTCGGCGTCGGTCACGCGGGGCTGGCGCGGGCCCGCCGCAGCGGCTCGTCCCGGGTCGCCGCGCAGGGGCTGCTCGGCACGCTCGGTCTGGTCGTGGCGGCCGTGTTCGTCGCGAGCGCCTGAGGCCCGTCGCGGACCGGGTCACCAGCCCCGGGCGCGCCACTCCGCGAGGTGCGGCCGCTCGGCGCCCAGCGTCGTCGCGTCGCCGTGCCCGGGCAGCACCGCCGTCGCGTCGTCGAAGCGGGCGAAGATCCGGGTCTCGAGGCCGTCCATGAGGCGCGCGTGGCGTCCGCGGTCCCCGAGGGTCGCACCGGGGCCGCCCGGGAACAGGCTGTCCCCGGTGCAGAGCCACCACCGCTCCGCGCCGGCCACGGCGAGGACCAGCGAGCCCTCGGTGTGGCCCGGCACGTGCAGCACCTCCACGACGAGGTCACCGACCGCCAGCCGCTCGCCGTCCTCGAGCAGGCGGTCGGGGGCGGCGGGGTAGAGGTCGAGGTCGCCCTCGTGACCCCAGACGGGCAGACCGGGGTCGGCGCGCAGCTCGGCCCACGCCCGCACGTGGTCCCAGTGGCCGTGGGTCTGGACGACGGCGACGGGCGCGAGATCGGCGACCATGGCCCGGATCGCCGCCGCGTCGTCAGCCGCGTCGACGATCAGCGCGGCGCCGGTCCGCGCGCAGGACAGCACGTGGACGGCGTTGTCCATCTCCGAGACCGAACGGCGCCGCAGCAGGAGGGGTCCGTCGCGGCGCTCGAGCCACGGGCCGCCGGCGTCCACATGGAGGCGCGCGTCATCCGCCGCGTCCGGCATCGCGCCCCCGTCGTCCCGGTCCGCGGCCACGGGGCCGCCGGCGTCCGAGCGTAGGCTGGGGGACCGCACGCGCCACCGGGCGCGGCGGGACGACGCGACCGGCGGTCGCTCCGGGGGTGCGGGTGACGACGGGGTCGCGGTCGCGGGGTCGGTCGACCCCCGCGCGGACCGTCACCGCCCGGGCCGCTGGGCGGACCGCCGCGGCGCCGGCGGCGCACGACCGGCTGGTCGTCCGGGGTGCCCGCGAGCACAACCTCCGCGACGTCGACGTCGAGCTGCCGCGCGACCGCCTGACCGTGTTCACCGGACTCTCCGGGTCGGGGAAGTCCAGCCTCGCGTTCGACACCATCTACGCCGAGGGCCAGCGGCGGTACGTCGAGTCCCTCTCGGCCTACGCCCGGCAGTTCCTCGGGCAGATGGACAAGCCGGACGTCGACTTCATCGAGGGGCTGTCGCCGGCGATCTCGATCGACCAGAAGTCGACGTCGCGCAACCCGCGCTCGACGGTCGGGACGATCACCGAGGTCTACGACTACCTGCGGCTCCTGTACGCCCGCATCGGGCGGCCGCACTGCCCGACCTGCGGCTCGCCCATCGCGCGGCAGAGCGCCGAGCAGATCGTCGACCGCGTCGCCGAGCTGCCCGACGGCGCCCGGTTCCAGGTCCTCGCGCCGGTCGTTCGGGGCCGGAAGGGCGAGCACGCGGCGCTGCTGGCCAGTCTCGCCGCCGACGGGTACGCGCGGGTCCGCGTCGACGGGACGGTGCACCCCATCGAGGAGGTGCCGCGCCTCGCGAAGACCCGGAAGCACACGATCGAGGTCGTCGTCGACCGGCTGGTCGCCGGCGCGGACGTGCGGCGACGCCTGACCGACTCGGTCGAGACCGCGCTGCGGCTGGGGGAGGGGGTGCTCGTCGTCGAGGTCCTCCCGGGGCGCGACGCGGCGGCCGGTGCCGCCTCCGAGGAGCGGACCTACTCGGAGCACCTCGCCTGCACGACCTGCGACGTCTCGTTCGAGGCCCTCGCGCCGCGCAGCTTCTCGTTCAACTCGCCGTACGGCGCCTGCGGGACCTGCTCGGGCCTGGGCGTGCAGCTGACCGTCGATCCGGAGCTCGTCATCGGCGATCCGGACCTCTCGGTCGAGGAGGGCGTCATCCTCCCGTGGGCGACGGGGATGCAGGCCGGCTACTACCGCCAGCTGCTGCGCGCGGTCGTGGCGCACCACGGAGCCGACCCGGCCGCGCCCTGGCGGCGCCTCCCCGCGGCCGCACGACGGGCCGTCCTCGAGGGGATGGACGAGCGGGTCCAGGTCGACTACCGCAACCGGTACGGCCGCGTGCGCTCCTACCAGGCGAACGTCGAGGGCGTGCTGCCGTCGCTGCTCCGCCGCCATCAGGAGACCGACTCCGAGCACCAGCGGGCCAGCATCGAGCAGTACATGCGGGAGGTGCCCTGCCCGGACTGCGAGGGCCGGCGTCTCCGACCCGAGGTCCTGGCCGTGACGGTCGGCGACCTCTCGATCGCCGAGCTGACGGCGCTCCCCGTCGGCGAGGCCGACGCCTTCGTCGCGGGCCTGGTCGTCGACGACCGCGAGACGCTGA
>JBEARL010000047.1:0-10169 GCA_041163265.1 Actinomycetota bacterium | reverse complement strand
CGTGTAGGTCATGCCGTCCTCCGGGACTCGTGCGGTTCGGGCGGGCGCGAGGCGTGCCCCCGGTCCGCGCCCGGAGGATACCGACCGCGCGCGGCGGACCGGTCCGTTCACCCCCCGTTCACCGGCCGTCCGTAGCCTCGCCGCGCCCGGGACGTCGGGCGGGACCTCGGGCGGGACCTCGGGCGGGACCTCGGGCGGATCGGAGGGCGGATGGTCGCGGACGCGGGCGTGCTGCTCCCGGGCGCCGTCCCCGCCACGGCCGCCGCGCGTCGCGTCGAGGGCATCGACGTCCTCCCCCACCACCCGGCGGACGCGCTGCACCTCAACCGCGAGCTGTCGTGGCTGCAGTTCAACGACCGGGTCCTCGCGATGGCCGAGGATCCGGGGCTCCCGCTCCTCGAGCGGATCCGGTTCTCCGCCATCTTCACCTCGAACCTCGACGAGTTCTTCCAGGTCCGCGTCGCGGGCCTGCGCGAGCAGCAGGCGGCCGACGCGGTCGGCACCAACCCCGACGGCCTGACGCCGGCGGCGCAGCTCGACGCCATCCGAGCCCTCGCGCAGCAGCTCTGCGCGCGGCAGGTCGCCGTCGTCCGCGACGAGCTGCTGCCGGCCTTGGCCGCCGAGGGCGTCGAGGTCGTGGTGGACGGCGGCCGCGCGAGCGGACCGGACGCCGACGAGCGGGCGCACCTCGCCCGCGTGTTCGAGGACCGGGTCTTCCCCGTGCTGACCCCGCTCGCGGTCGACCCGGCGCACCCGTTCCCCTACATCTCGAACCTCTCGCTGAACCTCGCGGTGCTGCTGCGCGACGACGACGGCGAGGAGCGGTTCGCTCGGGTCAAGATCCCGCCGATCCTGCCCCGGCTGCTGCCGCTGCCCGGCGGACGGCGGTACGCGCTGCTCGAGTCGGTGATCGCGGCGAACCTCGACCGGCTGTTCCCCGGCGTCGAGGTCCTCGACCACCACGCCTTCCGCGTCACCCGCAACGCCGACTTCGACGTCGAGGAGGACGAGGCCGACGACCTGCTCCTCGCCATCGAGAGCGAGCTGAACCGCCGCCGGTTCGGCCGGGCCGTCCGGCTCGAGGTCGAGCCGACGATGCCCCCCGCGACGCTGGCGCTGCTCTGCGACGAGCTCGAGCTGGACCGCGCCGACGTCGTCGTGCTGCCCGGGCCGCTGGGGCTCGACGGGCTCTCGGCGCTGGCCGACCTCGACCGACCCGACCTCCTGCACCCGCCGTTCACCCCGACGGTCCCCGCCGCGCTGGCGGCACCGACCGGCGAGCAGGCGGACGTGCTGGCGGCGCTGCGCCAGCGCGACCTCCTCGTCCACCACCCCTACGAGGCGTTCGCGTCCTCGGTCCAGGCGTTCGTCGCGCAGGCGGCGCACGACCCCGACGTGCTCGCGATCAAGATCACGCTGTACCGGACGTCGGGACCGGGCAGCCCCATCATCCGCGCGCTCCTCGACGCCGCCGAGGCGGGGAAGCAGGTCGTCGCGCTCGTCGAGCTGAAGGCGCGGTTCGACGAGGAGGCGAACATCGAGTGGGCCCGGGCGCTGGAGGAGGCCGGGGTCCACGTCGCGTACGGCGTCGTCGGGCTGAAGACCCACACGAAGATCGCGCTGGTCGTCCGGGCCGAGGGCGACACGGTCCGGCGGTACGTCCACGTCGGGACCGGCAACTACAACGACGTCACGGCGCGCGTCTACGAGGACCTGGGGCTGCTCAGCGCCGAGCCCGAGCTCGGCGCGGACCTCTCGGACCTGTTCAACGTCCTGACGGGGTACGCGCGCCCCCCGCGGTACCGGCGGCTCGTCGTCGCGCCCGACGGGTTCCGCCGGCGCGTGCTCGAGCTGATCGCGCGCGAGGCGGCCGCGGGCGACGGCCACGTCTCGCTGAAGCTCAACGCCGTCGTCGACCCCGAGCTCGTCGAGGCGCTCTGCGCGGCCGCGACCGCCGGGGCGCGGGTCGACCTGCTGGTGCGCGGCATCTGCGGCCTGCGGCCCGGCCTGCCCGGCCGCTCCGAGGGCGTCAGGGTGCGGTCGATCGTCGGCCGGTACCTCGAGCACTCGCGGATCTACCGCTTCGGCAGCGTCGCGCGCGGCCACGACTGGCTCATCGGCTCGGGTGACCTGATGCCGCGGAACCTCGACCGCCGCGTCGAGGCGCTGACGCCCGTCACCGACCCGGTGCTGACCGCGCGCCTCCAGGAGGTGCTGGACGTGGGGTGGGCCGACGACCTGCTCGCGTGGGAGCTCGGTCCCGACGCCCGGTGGCGGCGCGTGCCCGCCCGGGTCGGGGTCGACGCCCACCTGACCCTGCAGGAGCGGGCGCGGCGCCGGGCCCGGACGGCGGCGTGAGCACCGGCGGGTCGGACGGGAGGCCGGCGGCCGAGCCGGTCCGCGTCATCGAGGCGGCCGGTGGCGTCGTCCTGCGCGACGGCGCCGGCGGACCCGAGGCGCTGGTCGTGCACCGCCGTCGTCAGGACGACTGGTCGCTGCCGAAGGGCCACCTCGACCCCGGGGAGTCCGCCGTCGACGCCGCCGTGCGCGAGGTCGCCGAGGAGACCGGCGTGCGGTGCGAGGTCCTCGGCGAGCTGGGGGTCACGCGCTACGACCTGCCCCGCGGCCCCAAGCGCGTGACCTGGTTCCGCATGCGGCCCCTCGACGGCGACCCGGCGGCGCGTCCCGCCGACGACGAGGTCGACGTGGCACGCTGGGTCCCGGCCGCGGCGCTGGAGGACCTCCTGACCTACCCCACCGACCTCGGCCTGGTCCGGACGGCGCTCGGCACCGGCCCGACGGCATGAGGCGCGCCGTCCTCGACCTCGGGAGCAACTCGTTCCACCTGCTGGTCGCCGACGTCGACGGCCCCCAGGTCGTCCCGGTCCGGCGCAGCCGCGAGATGCTCCACCTCGGTCGGACCGTCGCGTCCTCCGGCCGGATCCCCGCCGCGGTCGCCGACCGCGCGGTCGCGACGGTCGGTCGGCTCGCCGACCTCGCCGCCCGCGCGGGTGCGACGGCGACGGTCGCGGTCGCGACCGCGGCGCTGCGCGACCCGGCCGCCGAGGACCTGTGCGCGCGGCTCGCGACCGCCGCCGGCGTCCCCGTGGAGCCGCTCGAGGGCGTGGAGGAGGCGCGGCTCGCGCACCTCGGCGCGCGGGCGGCCGTCGCCGTCGCCGCAGAGCCGACGCTCGTCCTCGACCTCGGCGGCGGCTCGCTCGAGCTCGCGGTCGGCCACGGCGCGCGGACCGTCTGGGCGAGCTCGCTCCCGCTGGGCGCGGGCCGGCTGCTGCCGGTGCTCGGCGACGGTCCGGTCCCGTCGGACGCGGCCGCGGCGCTCCGCGCGACCGTCGACGCCGAGCTCGAGCCGGTCCTGCCGGCCCTGCGCCGCCACCGCCCCGCCGCCGTGATCGCCGTCGGTGGGACCGTCCGCGCGCTGGCCCGCCATCTCGCGGCCCGCGACGACCGCTGGCTGCCGGCGACCGTGAACATGGCGCCGCTCCCCACGGAGCGACTGGCGGACGCGGCCGCGGCGCTGCTGGCGACCGACACGGCCGGCCGGGCGGAGCTGCCCGGGGTGAAGGAGCGCCGAGCAGACCACCTCCACGTGGCCGCCCTCGTGCTGGCGCACGTGCTCGCCCGCGTCGGCGGACCCGAGGCCGTGGTCAGCGACTGGGGCCTCCGGGAGGGCGTGCTCCTGCACCGGTTCGGCACGCCGACGGTCCGCGACGCCGACGCGCTGCGCGACGCGGAGGTGGAGCGGCTGCGCCGCGCGTTCTCGACCGACGACCCGCACCCGGACCACGTCGCGGCGCTGGCCGGGGACCTCTTCGACGCGACCGCGCCGCGGCACGGCCTCGGCCCCCGCGAGCGCCGTCTGCTCGTCGCCGGGGCCCGCCTGCACGGCATCGGGAACGCCCTCGCCCTGCGCCGCCAGCAGGAGCACGGGGCCTACCTCGTCGAGCACGCCGAGCTGCGCGGCCTCGGTCCCGACGAGGTCGCGATGATCGCGACGCTCGTCCGGTTCCACCCCTCGCGCGGCCTGTCGCGGCGGTTCCCGCCGCTGACCGCGCTCGACCGCCGCGACCGCGAGGCCTGCGCCACGCTGCTGGCGCTGCTGCAGGTCGCCGACGCGCTCGACGCCGGCCACGACCAGCGCATCCACCTCGCCGGTGCGCGGCTCGAGGGCACGACCCTGGCGCTCGCGACGACGACCGGCTCCGCGCACGACGACCCGGTCGTGGCGCGGGCCCTGAGCGACCGCTCGGCCCTGCTGCGCGAGACGCTCGGACTCGGCGTCGCGGTGCGCGGCCGGGTCGCGGCGTGAGCGGCGGGACCGGCGACCGCGGCGGCGGCGCGGACGCGCCCGGCCCCGCGCCGCGCGTCGACGTCCGCCGCGTCCGGTTCCGGCGCGAGGTCGGACCCGAGCACGTCGGGCGGCGCGTCTCGCTGCGGAGCCTCGTCGACGACGGCGACGGGCCGCGTCCGACGGACCGCGTCGGACGGCTGCTCGCCTGGGACGACGACGCGGTGCTGGTGGTCGACCGGACCGGCTTCGTCCACGTCCTCGACCCGGCGACCGTCGTCGCGTCCCGGCTGGTGCCCCCGCACCCGCGGGTCCCGCCCGAGCCCGAGGGCGGCACGCGCGACCGACCCATCCCGCGGGAGGGCGCCCGGGTGCTGCTCCTCGACGACCACGACCGGGTGCTGCTGATCGCGCACCTGCCCGGCGACGGGCGGCGCGTCTGGACCGCGCCCGGCGGCGGGCTCGACGCCGGCGAGGACCACGCGACCGCCGCCGCGCGCGAGCTGCGCGAGGAGGTCGGGCTGGACGTGCCGCTCGGGCCCTGGGTCTGGGAGCGGACGGCGTCGTTCGCCTTCCGCGGCGTCTGGATCGCGCAGCACGAGCGGTGGTTCCTGGTGCGGCTCGGACCCGGCGGGGCGCCCGACGCCGACGCCCTGCCCATCGCCGACCCGGGCACGGCCGGCGGACGCTGGTGGTCCATCACGGACCTCGGGACCGCGGCGGCGCCGGACGTGCTGGCCCCGGCCGCGCTGCCCGAGGCGCTCGCGGCGCTGCTGCGCGACGGTCCCCCGGCAGCGCCGGTCGACGTCGGGCCCTGACCGCTCAGCCGAGCGGGCGGACCAGGACGAGGTGCACGACGACCGCCTCGCGCAGCCATGCGGCACGGCGGTCCTTGCCCGGCGGGTCGTACCGCGCGTGGAACGCCTCGAGGGCCGCGGCCCGCTCGGGCGCGTCCTCGGCGAGGAACGCGGCCCGGACCTGCCAGGTGAGGGGTCCGATGCGGAGCACGCCCTCCTCCTCCGCCTGCAGCGCGAGGCACCACGACGTCAGGCCGCCCGAGCCGGAGAACAGGTGGACGCCGCCGGGCGCCGGCACGAACCACAGCTCGGCGGTGTGCGCGCGCTCGTGGGTCCGCGTCGTCAGGCGGCAGTAGCGGTGCTCGAGCGCCTCGGCCGGCAGCTCCACGCGTGTCCCTAGCGACCGATGGAGAGGTTCGTCTCGTCCCCGAGCTCGTGGACGATGACACGGTTGGTGCCGCCCCGGCCGCCGGGGACCCCCGCGACGATGACGACGCGGTCGCCGGGGACGCCGACGCCGTTCTCGAGGCAGACCGCGTCGGCCGACCGCATGAGGTCGAGCGAGCGGTCCTCGGTCGGGACGATGGCCCCGTCCGAGCCCCACATCAGTGCGAACCGCCGCAGGGCCCGCTCGTCGGGCGTCAGCCCGACGATGCGCTGGCGGGGCCGGTACTTCGAGACCAGCTGGACCGACCGGCCCGAGAGGCTGAACACGAGGATCGCGACGGCGTCGACGTCGGTCGCGATCTGGGTCGCGGCCTTGGCGACGACGCGTCCGAGGACGCCGGCCGTCTCCGGCGCGACGGGGTGGACGCGCTCGGCGGCCGCCTCGGCGACCTCGACGATCTGGGCCATCGTCCGGACCGCCGCCACCGGGTGGTCCCCCGCGGCGGTCTCGCCCGAGAGCATCACGGCGTCGGTCCCGTCGAAGACGGCGTTCGCGACGTCCGAGGCCTCGGCGCGCGTGGGCCGCGGGTTCCGGATCATCGACTCGAGCATCTCGGTGGCGGTGATCACCGGGCGGCTCAGGCGGTTCGCGAGGTCGATGATCTCCTTCTGGAGAGCGGGCACGCGCTCGGGGCCGATCTCGACCCCGAGGTCGCCGCGGGCGATCATCACCGCGTCGGCGGCGGCGACGATCGCCTCGAGGTCGTCGAGGACCTCGGGCCGCTCGAGCTTCGCGATCACCGGCTGCGTGCCGTGGTGGGCCTCGACGAGCCGTCGGACCTCGAGCACGTCGTCGACCGAGCGGACGAACGACTGCGCGATCCAGTCGACGCCCAGCTCGACCATCGTGGCGAGGTCCGCGCGGTCCTTCTCGGTGATGCTGTCCGCCGAGACCCGCACCCCCGGGAGGTTCACGCCCTTGCGCGAGGTGGCGCGACCGCCGGCGTCGACCGTGCAGACGACCTCGCCGGTGGTCACGTCGGACGACACCACGGTCAGGCGGATCGAGCCGTCATCGATCAGCACCGACGATCCCGCGGCGACGTCCTTGGCGAGCCCCGGGTAGACCACGGGGAGCACCGGGTGGGACGGCCACCGGGCCGCGACCTCCGCCTCGACGCGGGGCACGCCCGCGAGCAGCACGACCTCACCGCCGGTCGGGACCATCACGCCCTCGTCGACGAGGAGGCCGAGCCGGATCTTCGGACCCTGCAGGTCGCCGAGCGTCCCGACGAGGCGGCCCTCGCGGGCGGCGAGGTCGCGGACCAGCTGGATGCGGGCCCGGTGGTCGTCGACGGTCCCGTGCGAGAAGTTCAGACGGAACACGTCGACGCCGGCGGCGATCGCCGCCGCGAGGCGCTCCGGGTCGTCGAGGGCCGGACCCAGCGTCGCGATGATCTTGACCCTGCGCAGCGGGAGCCTCCGGGGGTGCGCGGGATGCGGAGAGCGGCAGCCTACGGCCTACCGCCGCGCGGACGGCGGCAGCGCGGCCCATGGGCGGTCCGGCTCCGGCGCGTCGTAGGCTGGCCGCGGGCGCGGCGCCGGACGCCGGACGCCGACCGGGGAGGGCGACGTGGACCGGGTGACCGAGCTGTCGTCCCACCCCGTCGCCGGCACGGCCCTCGCGACCCTGCGCGACGCGCGGACGCCGCCGGTCGAGTTCCGCGAGCAGGCCCGCCGCCTCGGCTCGGTCCTGGCGATGCACGCCGTCGCGGACATCCCGATCGTGGCCGGGACCACCACGACGCCGCTCGGACCCGCGCCGAGCGTCCGGCCGGCCCCGCCGATCGTCGCCGTGCCGGTCCTGCGGGCGGGCCTCGGGCTGCTGGCCGGCGTCCACGACGCCCTGCCGGGCGCGCTCGTCGGGATGATCGGGCTGCAGCGCGACCCCGAGACGCTGCAGGCGCGGCGGTACTACTTCAACGTCCCGCCGCTGGCCGGCGCCTGGGTGCTCGTCCTCGAGCCGATGCTCGCCACCGGCGGGTCGGCGGCCGACGCGGTGCGGGCCCTCGACGCCGAGGGCGCGGCGCACCTCGTCGTGCTCTCGGTCGTCGCGACGGCCGAGGGGCTCGACCGGGTCCTCGAGGCCGACCCGAGGGTGCGGGTCGTGGTCGGTGCGGTCGACCCCGGCCTGGACGAGCGGGGCTACATCGTCCCGGGGCTCGGCGACTTCGGCGACCGGCTGTTCGGCACGCCCCACTGACCGTCGCCGGCGCCGGCGGTCGCCTCAGCGGCCGACGACGAGGTCGCGGTCGTCGCCCGGGACGCGCTCGCCCTCCTCGATCACGAACTCCTCGACCGCGAAGAACGCGGCCGCGAGGTCGGCGAGGTTCAGGAAGAACGAGTCGGGCGACATCTGGCTGGCGTGGGCGCGCATGGCGGCCAGCTTCGTCGCGACGTGGTCGGCGACCTCGACGCGGGTCGTGACCGCGTCGTCGGGGGTGCCGAAGCCGTCGGGCCGCTCCTCGAACGGCGACGGCTGCCCCGCCGCCGCGAGCGCCGCGCCGGCGGCGCGGATGCGACCGTGCGAGATCGTGTGCACCGCGCGCCGCGCGACCCGCCACGGTGCACCGTCGAGCGGCGCCTCCGGATCGGCGGCCAGCGCGACGGCTCGGACCGTGACGGCGTGCGCCTTGATGTGGTCGGGGTGGCCGTAGGTCCCGCGCACGTCGTCCGACACCACCGCCTCGGGACGCTCGGCCCGGACGATCGCCGCGAGGCGCAGCGCCGCCGCCTCGGTGTCGGCGCGGTGGAAGCAGTCGGGGTGCTCGTTCCCGGGCGTGCCCACCATGCCCGAGTCGCGGTAGCCGAGGCGGTGGTGGACGTCGACGCCGAGGATCCGGATCGCGGCGTCGAGCTCGTCGCGGCGGACGTCGGTCAGGTCGCGCCCCCCGAGGTCGATGCCGCCGAGGTTCTCGCCCTCCTCGCCGTCGGTGCAGGTCACGACGACGGTGCGGATCCCGGCGGTGGCGCTGCGGGCCAGGAGCCCGCCGCAGGCGATCGACTCGTCGTCGGGGTGCGGGTGGACGCAGAGCAGCGTGGCGGTGTCGGGCACGGGCTCCCCCTGCGGCGTGGACCCCGGTCGGGACCGGGGTGCGGCGGTAGCCTCGCCGCGTGGGCGAGGACACCGACGGTACGCGCGCCCCGGTGCCGCCGTCGGCCGCCCCGGACCTGGTGCTCGTGGCCGACCGCGACCGGGTCGCGCCGGCGCTGGCGGACCTCTCGGGAACGGTCGTCGGCGTCGACGTCGAGCGGGCCGACGCCGACAACTACCACCGGCACGCCGCCCTCGTGCAGGTCGGCGTCGTCGGGACCTGCGTCCTGATCGACGGGCTGGCCCTCGACGAGCTGCCCGAGCTGGACGCGTTCCTCGGGGACCGGCTGCCGGTGCTGCACGCCGCGGTGAACGACGTGGCGCCGCTGGCGTCGCGCGGCGTGGCGCCGGCGCGGCTGGCCGACACCGCCGTCGCGGCGGCGCTGCTCGGTCGTCCGACGGGGCTCGACGCGCTGCTCGGCGAGGTGCTCGAGGTCCGGCTGACCGCCGAGAAGGAGCGGTTCCAGCGCGCCGACTGGGCGCAGCGGCCACTCCCCGACGACATGCTGGCGTACGCCGCCGGCGACGTCGTCCACCTCCCGGCGCTGTGGTCGGCGCTCGAGGGCGAGCTCGCCACCGCGGGTCGCACGACGTGGTACGAGCAGGAGCTCGCGGCCGCGCTGGCCGCCGCGGCGACCGACACCCGGGACTGGCGGCGGGTGCGGGGCGTCGGCCGGCTGGCCCCGCGGGCCCAGGAGGTCGCGCGGGCGCTGTGGGAGGCCCGGGAGCAGCTGGCCCGCGACCGCGACGTGGCCCCGAACCTGCTGCTCCACGAGCAGTCGATCCTGGCGCTGGCCACCGAGCCGCCGACCACCGCGAAGCAGCTCGCGCGCCGCGGCCGCCGCCGCCGTCCCATCGCCGAGGACGAGGCCGAGGCGCTGATGGACGCGGTGACCCGCGGGCTCGAGGCCGAGCCGCCGCCGCGCGACCCCGACCGGCGGCGGTGGACCGACCAGGACGACCGGGCCTTCGACCGGCTGCGCACGGCGCGGGCCGACGTCGCGGCCGACCTCGGCCTCGACCCGGGAGTGCTCTGCCCCTCGAAGGTCCTGAAGGAGGCGGTGCGTCTCGACCCGCAGGACGAGGCGGCGCTCTGCGACGCGGCGGGGCTGCGACCGTGGCAGCGCGAGCTGCTCGGCGACGTGCTCTGGACGGCCTACCGCGACGCCTGAGCCGGGGCGACGTCCGCGTCGCCCGCGTCCAGCGTCGCGTCGTCGTCGGGGACGGTGCTCGCGTCCTCGCCCCGGAGCTCGGCGAGCCGCCGGGCGAGGACCGAGGGCATCGCGAACTCGACGTCCTCCTCGACGACCATCACCGTGTCGACGGTGACCTCGCCGCGGGCGCGGAACCACGCGATGACGCCCTCGACCAGCTCCTCCGGCGCCGAGGCCCCGGAGGTCAGGCCGACGGTGCCGACGCCCTCGAGCCAGGCGGGGTCGATGCCGCCGGCGTCGTCGACGAGGTGCGACGGGACGCCGCGGTCGCGCGCGACCTCCACGAGCCGCTTCGAGTTCGACGACGACTC
>JBEARL010000046.1:0-10561 GCA_041163265.1 Actinomycetota bacterium | reverse complement strand
GGAACGACTTCAACACGCACTGGGCGGGCATCCGGCAGGTCGACGTCCGCGTCGGGGCCGGATACGCCCTGCTCGGCAACGTCCTCCTGCTCGCCGTGCTCGCGTTCGGTGACGTCAGCGAGCTCGGGCTGCAGTTCTCGGCGGTCGCGATCGGCGCGAACCTGCTGATGTGGCTGTGGAACGACGCCGGGATCCGCGACGTGTCGGTCAGCACGAAGGACATCGCGCCGGAGCTCCAGGATCTCGCGATCGTCCAGGAGTTCCGGAAGGCGCCCTGGGTGATGTACCGGGCCCTCGTGCTGGCCCTGCACGTGACGTTCGCCACGGTGCTCGTCATCGGCGCGCTGGGGTGATCGGACGACGGGTCGCACCCGGGGGCGCGCGCCTCTCCCTCTCGCGCTCCCCCGGGGGCCTCCCCCTGACGCCTCCACGCACGACGGCATCCGTTACGGTGGGGGCCCGGAAGCTCGTCCGGAGCGGCCGGTCGAGGAGGACGTCGTGAACCGTCTGCTCTGGGCCCTGCAGTGGGTCTTCGGGATCTACTGGGTCGCCATCGGCGTCCTCCACTTCGTCCTGCCCGAGGGGCTGCCCGCGCAGATGTCGTGGATGTACGACCTCAGCCCGACCCTGCATGCGGTGTCGGGGACCTTCGAGATCCTCGGCGGACTCGGGCTGATCCTCCCGGCCGTCACGCGTCGTCGGACCGAGCTGGTCCCGCTCGCGGCGCTCGGACTCGCGGTCGTGATGGTCGGCGCGATGATCTGGCACGTCGATCACGGCAGCTTCGCGACGACGGGTCCGCTGAACGCGGTGATCATGGCGGTCATGCTCTTCGTCGCCTGGGGGCGGGGCCGTCGTGCCCCGCTGGTCACCCGAGCGGCCTGACCCGGTCGCCCGGTGCCCCCGGCAGGAATCGAACCTGCGCTCACGGTTTAGGAAACCGATGCTCTATCCACTGAGCTACGGGGGCCCGGCGGCGGCAGGATAGGTCGGAGGTCGTGGCGCTCCGCCGCCCACCCGCAGCGGTGCCTACGCGGCGAGGCGGCTCCTGAGGATCTGCTCCATCGGTCGGCCCTTGGCCAGCTCGTCGACCAGCTTGTCGATGATGCGGACCTCGCGCATGAACGGGTCGGCGACCCCCTCGACGCGGACGCCGCAGACGACGCCGGTGACGAGGTCCCGGTCCGGGTTGCGCCGCGCCCTTCGAGCGGCTCCGGCCGCCACCGCCCCCGCCGCCCGTCGCAGCGGGCTTCGCGCCATTCCCGCTCCGCGCCTCCCAGCGCTCGACGAGCTCCGGTCGGGCGTCGGGCCCGACCAGGGTCGGGTCGACGCGGTGCAGGCCGAGCGGCAGGTCGAGGGCCCGCTGGATCGCGGTGATGTCGGCGCGCTGGCTCGGTTCGACGAGCGAGATGACGAGCCCGTCGGTGGCCGGGGGGGCGAGGAGGGGAGTGGGTTATGGCCACGGTGCGCGATCGGCGGCACTCAGCCTCGTCGAAGATTGCCGGGCCCTCGGCGGGGATCGAGTCATCGCGCGCGGCCTGTAGGGAAGATGCCTTAGACTGGTGCGTGGTCGGAATTAGTCTGACGCCTCAGAACGCAAGCTGCAAATCCGACACCATGGTTCGGCTGCTTTTCGCCGCACCTCTGTACGGGAGAACGTCGACATGGATCGTGCCGAGGAGGACCTTGAGAACGGTGGCAATGGCGCACGAGGCGTGCCGCGCCGGCAGGCCATCAAGACTGTGCCGCTCTCGGCCGCAGGCATCGCAACGCTGGTGCTCCCGCAGGCTGCGAGCGCCACGTCGCACGACGACTCGCCGCCCGCGGGTTCTGTCATCTACGCCGCCACCACCAGCGGGCTGAGCATCTCGACGAATGGTGGAGCCACCTTCGAGAACGTCCTTGCTGGCGAGTTTGTCCAAGGAGTGTTTGCATCGGGGTCGACGGTGTACGCCGCCACCTTCGGCGGGCTGAGCATCTCGACGAATGGTGGGAGCAGCTTCGTGACCCGCACCACCGACCACGGCCTCGGCGACGCCTCCGTAAATTCGGTGTACGCATTGGGATCGACGGTGTACGCCGCCACCGGCAGCGGGCTGAGCATCTCGACGGATGGTGGGGTCAGCTTCAGCGACACCCGCACAACGTTCAACGCCTCTCTGGCCAACAACCAGATTGATGACGTCTTCGCATCGAGTGGGGAGGTGTACAACATGGTGTACGCCGCCAGCACTAGCGCACTGGAAATCTCGGACAACGGGGGGGGAAACTTCCTCAGCCACAACGTCGCCGACGGCCTCGGCGCCAACTGGGTCCACGGCGTGTTCGTCTCGGGCGGAACGGTGTACGCCGCCACTGAAGGCGGGCTGAGCATCTCGACGGGTATTGAGTTCAACCACGTTTTCGTGAACCGCACCACTGGCGACGGCCTCGGCGCAAACAGGGTGAGAGGCGTCTTCGTGTCGGGATCGACCGTGTATGCCGCCACTGACGGCGGATTGAGCATCTCGACGAATGGTGGGAGTTCGGGAAGCTTCTCGAACCGCACCGTGAGCGACGGCCTCGCAAGCAATTTCACAATGGCAGTGTCCGCGTCCGGGTCGACGGTATGCGTCGCCACTTCTGGTGCCGGGTTGAGCATCTCGACGAATGGTGGGAGCACCTTCGTGACCCGCACCACCGACCACGGCCTCGGCAGCAACGACGTGTTTGATGTTCACGTGGGGTAGTCAACTGCGGGACACCACGGAGGTAGGCACGCCGCGGACCGCAGGTGCGGCCGGTGATCTCCGACCCGTCTAGCTGGACTCGGGCGGTTTCGTCGGCCTTCTTTCGGCTCGGACCCACGATGAACCTGTTGAGGCTGCCGCCGGAGGGGATTGAGCCTACGCGCACGGTTCAGGAAGCCGATGCTCTCTCCACTGAGCTACGGGGGCCCGGCGGCGGCAGGGTAGGTCGGAAGCAGTAGCCCCCCACCGCTCGACCGCCGCAGCGGCTACGCGGCGGGCCGGCTCCTGAGGATGCGCTCCATCGGTCGGCCCTTGGCCAGCTCGTCGACCAGCTTGTCGATGATGCGGACCTCGCGCATGAACGGGTCGGCGACCTCCTCGACCCGGACCCCGCAGACGACCCCGGTGACGAGGTCCCGGTCGGGGTTGCGCCGCGGCGCGTCGTCGATGAACGTCCCGAAGGTCGCGCCCGAGGTGCCCAGCCGCGTCAGCTGCCGGGCGGTCCAGCCGGTCGCCCAGCGGAGGATCCGATCGACCTCCGCCGCGGTCCGGCCCTTCCGCTCGGCCTTCGCGACGTACGCGGCACGGAGGTCCGCGAAGGACATCGCCGCCAGTCGCGCCGCGCTCATGCGGAGAGGTTACGCCGCCCGGGTCCGCGCGTGACCGGCGCGGGCGCGCGCCCGCCCTCCGGTCCGTGCGCGACGTCGCGGCTGCCCGGTCGTGTCGGTCGGTGCACTGGTGCGGCGCTGGCCGTCGCTGCTCCGGCCGCCGCCGTTCGACGACCGCTGCGCCGTGCCCTTCGCCGCACCCGTCGTGCGGTTCCGGCCGCCGCCGCTCGCACCGCCCTTCGCAGCCGGCGTCGCGCCGTTGCCGTTCCGCGCCTCCCAGCGCTCGACGAGCTCGGGTCGGGCGTCGGACCCGACCAGCGTCGGGTCGACGCGGTGCAGGCCGAGCGGCAGGTCGAGCGCCCGCTGGATCGCGGTGATGTCGGCGCGCTGGCTCGGGTCGACGAGCGAGATGACCAGCCCGTCGGCACCGGCCCGGCCGGTCCGGCCCGAGCGGTGCACGTAGTCGCGGTCCGAACCGGCCAGGTCGTAGTGCACGACCACCTCGACGTCGTCGACGTGGATGCCGCGGGCCGCGACGTCGGTCGCGACCAGCGTCGTGATCGCGCCCGAGCGGAACCCCGCGAGCGCCCGCTCGCGCTGGCCCTGGCTGCGGTTGCCGTGGATGGCGGCGGCGCGCACGCCGTCCTGCTCGAGCTGGCGGGTCAGCCGGTCGGCGCCGTGCTTGGTCCGCGTGAACACGATGGTGGAGGTGGCGCGGCGGGCGACCTGTCCGGTCAGGCGGCGCCGGTCCTCGCGGCCGGCGGCCCAGAACGCGTGCCGCACGTCGCCGAGCTCCTCGGGCTCGGCCGCGACGGCGTGGCGGACCGGATCGGTCTGGTAGCGGCGGATCAGCTTCTCGACGTCGCCGTCCAGCGTCGCCGAGAACAGCAGCGTCTGCCGGTCCGCCGCCGTGCGGTCGAGCAGGCGCGAGACCTCGGGCAGGAAGCCCATGTCGGCCATCCGGTCGGCCTCGTCGAGGACGACGAGGTCGACGTCGCCGAGGTCGCAGTCGCCGCGGTTGACGAGGTCGGCGAGGCGGCCGGGCGTCGCGACGAGCGCGTCGACCCCCTGCCGCAGGGCCCGCTGGTCGCGCGTGATGTTGGTCCCTCCGTACACGGTCGCGACGCGGAGGCCGCGGACCGACGCGAGCGGGGCCAGCGTCGCGGCGACCTGGGTCGCGAGCTCGCGGGTCGGGACGAGGATGAGGGTGCGGGGTCGGCGGGCGCGGCCGCGGCCACCGCGCAGGGCGGCGGGCAGGGCGAACGCGAGGGTCTTACCGGACCCGGTCGGGGCCTGGGCGCAGAGGTCGCGGCCGGCCAGGGCGTCCGGGAGCGTGCGCTCCTGGACGGGGAACGGGGTCGCACGGTCCATCTCGACGAGCCGCGCGAGGACGTCGGCGGGCACGCCGAGGTCGGTGAAGGTGGTGGTCAAGGTGCTGCTCCGATGCCGCGCGGGGCGGTCGGCGCTCCGAGGTCGGGCTCCGCGGTCGGGTGCGACCGGGGCCGGCATGAGCGCGCGGGCCGGGGGCCGGGCGGGGAAGGGCCGGGTCCGTGCGCCGATCGGCGCTCCCGGCGGAAGGGGTCGGCGAACGCCGACCGTGGCAGGCTACCGGACGGGGCGACGTCCCAGCTCGGCCGGAGGGCCCGGGCCGCCTTCTCCGCCCGAACCGTGACAACCGTCACAGACGTGCTTACCATCATGGTGCGCCGACCCGGAGGTCACCGTGCGCCGTACCGCCACCACCGAGCAGGTCGCCGCCGCCCTCAACGTGAAGCCGGCCACGGTGCGCAAGTACGCGCGCGAGCACCGTCTGCCGTACGACACGACCCCGGGCGGCCACCGGCGCTTCGACGTCGACGAGGCGGTCGCGGCCGTCCTCGGCGTCGCCGGATCCTCCGGCGGCCACCCTGCGCCGGACGCCGGCGCGGAGGCCTTCGACCCGGGCGCCCTCGCGCGGGTCCGGCCCGCGACCGTGGTCCCGGTTGCGACGTCGGTCACCGGTGTGCGTCCGGCTCCGGTCGTCGTCCGGGACGACGCCGCGGTCCTCGAGGACTGGGCGGCGGGGGTCCCCGTTGTCTGAGTGGTGGGCGACGACGTCGGGTCCGGAACTCGAGCAGGGTGACCTGCTGCGTGACCTCCCCGTCGTCCGCGTCGGTGGCGTGGACATGGAGGGGGGTGCGGCCACGGTCCGGTCCGAGGTCGAGGTCCTCGACGCGATCGTCGTCACGCAGACCTGCGACCTCGTGAACGACAAGGTGGGGACGGTGCTCGTGGCCCGCGTCGTCGGCTGGGCCGACTTCGTCGCGGCGCAGGTCGCCGCCGGGAACCAGGCCGTCCGGAGCGCCGCCTTCCGGCGCAGCCTCGTCCGCGGTGACGTCCCGCCGCTGACGCTGCTGCACGCGCGGGACGCCGCGCCGACGCTGCCGTGGTCGGTCGTGGACCTCCGCGAGCTCCACGTCGTCGAGCGCGGCCGCATCGACGAGCACGTCGCGCGGCCCGACCATCGGCCCCGGCTGCGCCTCGCATCGCCGTACCGCGAGCACTTCGCGCAGGCGTTCGCCCGGTTCTTCATGCGGGTCGGGCTGCCGCACGACGCCGGCCGCTTCGAGGTCGAGGGGGCGGTGGCGGTCTCCGCGGCCGGCTGAGCGGCCGGACGGCCGACCGGACGGCCGACCGTCAGGCCCCGACCTCGATCGCCGCGACCCGGGCGGTGCCCTCGTCGCCGCAGAGCGGTCGCAGGACCGGCGCGCCGGCGGCGAGCAGCTCCTTGGCCCGGGCGCGCACCGCCTCGAGCCGCGCGTACAGGGCGCCGCCGGGGCACCAGGTCAGGACGTGGTCGCGGTGGGCCGACAGCGTCGCGAGCGGCAGGCCGCGGGCGGCGCACTCGGCGGCGATCAGCCGCGCGAGCGACTCGAGCAGGACCGGCGTCGGCTCCTGCTGGTCGTAGTCGCCGAGGCAGAGCAGCTGCAGGTGGCCGGTCGTGTCGTAGTCGGTGCCGCTGTCGCCCTCGATGGCCGGGTCGCGCAGCTCGTAGACGTTCCCGGCCGGGTCGACGGCGCGGTGGTAGGCGACGTCCACCCAGCCGCGGCGCTGGTGGTCGCGCTGGAACGCGCGCAGCTGCCGCGGCGCGTCGGCGGGATCCTCGAGGAGGAACGCCGAGTGGTGGACGGTGACGCGGACCGCCTCGTGCGCGACGCCGCCGGTGAGCGCGGGGACCAGGCCCAGCGCGTCGCGGCAGATGACGTCGAGGGGTTCGGGCGCCGGCGCCGGCTCGGGCTCCGATGCCGTCTCGTCGCCGAGCGGCGGGGCGACGGGCGCCGTGGCGGGGTCCGGTGCGGGCGGGGTCGGGTCCGGCGCCGCCGGTGCAGCGCCGCCACGGCTCCGGAGCGCCGCGCCGGCGCCGGCGACGGCGAGCGGGACCGCGGCCGCTACGGCCGCGAGGACCCGGCGTCGCTCCACGGGGTCCTCCGTCGATCCGGGCCCGAGCGCCCGACGCCGGCCCGCTGCCGACGCTACTTCGACGGGCCGGCTGGCCCGGGACCGAAGTAGCGTCCCCGCCGCACCGGTCCGGGGGTCGCGGTGGAGGACGTGCTCATCGCGGTCGGGGCCGTGACCTTCGCCGGCGCCGGTGCGCTGGCCGCCGTGCGTCGCGGGTTCGACCTGGTCGGCATCGTCATCCTCGCCTTCGTCACGGCGATCGGCGGCGGCTCGGTCCGCGACCTCATCGTGGGCATCGTGCCGCCGACGGCGCTGACCGACGAGGCGCTGCTCTGGCTGATCTTCGCGACCGCGCTCGTCGTCGCGGCGCTGCACCGTCGGATCCGGACCGGTCGGGCGTTCTACGTCCTCGACACCGCCGGGCTCGCCGTCTTCGCCGCCCTCGGTGCCGAGCGCGCGCTGTCGGTCGGCCTCGGGTTCTGGGGGACCGTGTTCGCCGGGGTGCTGAGCGGCGTCGGCGGTGGTGTCATCCGCGACATCCTCTCGGGTGAGGTCCCCGGCATCCTCTACCGCAGCGGCGACTTCTACGCGTCGGCCGCGGCCGTCGGCGCGGCCGTCGCGTTCGTCGCGGTGCCGGCGCTCGGTGGCGCGGGGCTCGCGCTGGCCGCCGGCGTCACCGCCGCGCTCCGGGTCGGGAGCCGTCTCGCGGGCCTCGAGCTGCCGGTGCCGCGCCGAGGCGTCGACGAGACGTAGCGCCGGGCCCGTCCACAGCCCGGGGACGGCGCTGTGGAACGTGGCCGGACCGTCACCGACGCGTCGCCGTGCCGTCGCCGTCCGACGGCGTCGCGTCACCGCGGCTCCTCCTCGCCGTCACCGCGCGCGACTGGCATCCGCGGTGACCGGACCGGGCGTCCGAGCGCCCGGCCGCGTCGGAGGCAGGCATGGCCGAGATCCGTCCGGCCCGCGCGGCCGACCACGCCGACGTGCGGCGCATCTTCGTCGCGACCATGGCGCTCGGGTCGCCGCCCGACGTGCCGGGGCTCGACACCGAGGCCTACGCGCGGCTCTGCCTCGACTGGTACCTGACCCGCGGCGACGCGTTCGTCGTCGAGGAGGACGGCCGCGTGCGCGGCTACCTCCTCTGCTGCCTCGACCAGCGCGACCACGCGCGGTGGTCGCGCCGCGAGGGCCTGCGCTGGCTCGCCGCGTCGCTGCCGGTGCTCGTCGGACTGCGGGGCGGGGCGCGCCTGCGGCGGTTCCTGCGGCTGCGGATCGTCGACGGCTGGCGGGCCTTCCGCCACGCACCGCCGCCGCCCCACCCGGCGCACGCCCACTTCAACCTCGAGGCCGGCGTCCGCGGGAACGACGTCGGGCACCGGCTCGCCGCCGTGATGGACGACCTCGTCGCGGCGCGCGGCCTCGACGGCTGGTACGGCGAGATGAACTTCCCCGAGGGGATGCCGACCGAGGCGCTGACGCGGGCCGGCGCGGTCCTCGGCCACCGCGAGCGCAGCGCGACCTTCTCGTGGCTGGCCGGTCAGCCGGTCTGGCGCACCACGGTCGCGCGGCCCCTCGCCGGCCGGACGCGGGCGTTCCGGGACCGGGCGGCGGCCGACCGGGTCGGCGCGGCGGCGGCGTGATGCGCGTCCTCGTCGTCACCGAGTCCTTCGCTCCCAGCGTCAACGGCGTCGCGCGCAGCGTCACCACCGTCGTCCGCGAGCTGAGCCGACGCGGCCACCGGGTGACGATCGTCGCGCCCGGCCCGGGGCCCGAGGTGTTCGAGGGACTCCGCGTCGTCCGCGTCCAGTCGGTCCGCCTTCCGGGGCTGCGCCAGTTCCCCGTCGGCCTGCCGACGCGGACGGTCGAGGACGCGGTCGCGACGGTCCGGCCCGACGTGGTGCACCTCGCGTCGCCGTTCGTCCTCGGCGGTCCCGCCGCGAGCGCGGCGGTGCGGCTGGGCATCCCGGTCGTCGCGATCTACCAGACCGACGTCGCCGGGTTCGCCTCCCAGTACCGGCTGGGCGCGGCGGGCAGGGCGGCGTGGCGGCGGCTCCGGACGGTGCACGCCCGCGCCGACGTCACGCTGGCCCCGTCGACCTCGGCCGTCGAGGACCTGCACGCCGAGGGCATCGGCGACGTGCATCTCTGGCCGCGCGGCGTCGACGTCGTCGCGTTCGCCCCCGAGCACCGCACGCGCCCGGCCGCCGGCGGGGCCCGTCCGGTCCGCATCGGGTACGTCGGCCGGCTCGCGCGCGAGAAGCAGCTCGACCGGCTGGTCGGGCTCGACCGTCTCCCCGGTGCCGAGCTGGTCGTCGTCGGCGACGGCCCCGTCCGCGAGCGGCTCGCGCGCCGCCTGCCCCGGGCGACGTTCACCGGGGCGCTGCAGGGCGCCGAGCTGTCCCGCGCGTACGCGGACCTCGACGTCTTCGTCCACCCCGGCGAGCACGAGACGTTCTGCCAGGCCGTGCAGGAGGCGCTCGCCTCCGGCGTGCCGGTCGTCGCCCCCGCCGCCGGCGGGCCGCGCGACCTCGTGCAGCCGGACGTGAACGGGCTGCTGTTCGACCCGGCGGTCCGCGATCCCGGCGCGGCGCTCCGGTCGGCGGTCGCACGGCTCGTCGCCGACGACGTGCTGCGGGCCCGCCTCGCGGCGGCCGCCCGACCGAGCGTCCGGCATCGCACCTGGGCCGCGGTCGTCGACGACCTCGAGCTGCAGTACCGGACCGTCATCGACCGCGCCGCACGTCGTCGCGGTGGCACGGGACCCGGCGCCCGACCCGCCGTCGCCGCGGCGGACGACCGGCGCGCGCCGCGTCGCGTCGCGGCCTGAGGGGATCCGATGCGCCTGCTCCGCGTCGCGAACTTCGTCACGCCGACCTCCGGCGGGATCCGCACCGCGCTGGGGGCCCTTGCCCACGAGTACGCGGCGCGCGGCGTCGAACCGCTGCTGCTCGTGCCGGGCCGGCGCCGGGTCCGCCGCCGCACCCCCGAGGGGACCGTCGCGACGCTGCCCGGCCCGCGCCTGCCCGGCACCGACTACCGCGTGCTCGTCGATCGCGCGGCCGTGCGGGCGGCCGTCGAGGCCCTCGCCCCCGACGCGGTCGAGGTCCACGACCGCTTCACGCTGGCCTGGCTGGTGCCGTGGCTCCGCGGGCTCGGGATCCCGGCGACGCTGGTCGTCCACGAGCGCCTGCTGACGCCGCTGCGCGCGTTCGCGCACCTCCCCGGCGTCGTCGCCGGACGGACCGAGGCCGAGGCGAACCGCCGGCTCGCCGAGGCGGCCGGCCCGGTCGTCGTCGCGAGCCGCAGCGTCGCCCGCACCTTCCCCGCCGGCGGCGCCGAGGTCGTGCCGCTCGGCGTCGACCGGACCGCGTTCCCGCCCGCCTCGGTCCGACCAGACGGCGGCCCGATCCGGCTGGCCCTCGTCGGACGGCTCTCGGCCGAGAAGGCCCCGGCGGAGGCGGTCGACGCCGCGACGGTCCTCATCGCCCGCGGGCACGACGTCCACCTCGACGTGCTCGGGGACGGGCCGCTGCGGACGCGGCTCGAGCGCCGCGCGCCCTGGACGCGGGTCACCTTCCACGGCCACGTGACCCGCGACGAGGTCGCGCGCGTCGTCGCCGGCGCGGACACGGTCCTCGCGCCCTGCCCGACCGAGGCCTTCGGGCTCGCCGCCCTCGAGGCGCTCGCGTCCGGCGTGCCCGTCGTCGCCCACCGCGAGGGGGCCGTGCCCGAGCTGCTCGGCCTCGCCGACGAGGTCGCCGCCGCGTCCGACGGTCCGGCCCCCCG
>JBEARL010000045.1:0-10680 GCA_041163265.1 Actinomycetota bacterium | reverse complement strand
GAAGAGCTGCTCGAACCCGGCCCCGTCCGGCTCGCCCCGGACGAGGTCCTCGATCCCGACGCCGACCGCCACGTCGCGGCGCAGCGTCATCAGGGCGAGGTTGCGCGCGACGACGTCGCGGTGCTCGGCCAGCATCGCCGGCACCTTCTTCCCGGGCACCTCGTCGAGGTGCGCGTAGATCCCGTCGATGTCCCCGAAGCGCGTGATGAGGTCCGCTCCGGTCTTCGCACCGACCCCCGGCACGCCCGGCAGGTTGTCCGAGCCGTCGCCGCGGAGCGCCGCGAGCTGGACGTAGCGGTCCGGCGGGACGCCGAAGCGCTCTCGGACGGCGTCCGGCGTCATCGTGCCGACCTCGCTGATGCCGCGCAGCGTGTACAGGACGGTGATGTCGTCGTCGACGAGCTGCATCGCGTCGCGGTCGCCGGTCACGATCTCGACGCGGTGCCCCGCGCGGACGCCGATGGTCGCCAGCGTCGCGAGGACGTCGTCGGCCTCGACGCCCTCGACCTCGACGACGGGGATCCCGAGGACCTCGAGCACCTCGTGGAGCCGCTCGATCTGGCCCGAGAGGTCGTCGGGCATCTCGTCGCGGCCGGCCTTGTACTCGGCGTACGCCTCGGTCCGCTCCTCGTCCTCGCCGACGTCGAACGCGACGGCGATGGCGGCGGGCCCGCGCTCCCCGAGCAGCCGCAGCAGCATCGAGACGAAGCCGTGCACGGCGTTCGTCACCTCGCCCGAGGCGGTCCGGAGCGTGTCGGGCAGCGCGTGGAAGGCGCGGTAGGCGAGGCTGTGCCCGTCGAGGAGCAGGAGGAGGGGGCGGACGCCGGGAGTGGCGGTGCGCGCGCGGCCGGCCATGCCCCGTCCTCGCGCCGCCGCTCGGCCCGCGCGGACGATCCTCCGCGGCGCGGGGGCGCCGCCGGCCAGCCTACTTTCCCGACCCGGTGCGACCGGCGGGACGACGTCGGCGCGGCGTCGGACGGACGGAGGCACGGGATGGGAGCGGGCGCGGTCGGGACGGTCGTCGACGCGACGGCGGAGACCTTCGAGCAGGAGGCGATCGTCCGCTCGCGCACCGTGCCCGTCGTCGTCGACTTCTGGGCCGCGTGGTGCGGCCCGTGCCGGACGCTCGGCCCGATGCTCGAGGCCGCGGTCGAGCGCCGCGCCGGGGAGGTCGTCCTGGTCAAGGTCGACGTCGACCACGCCCAGGCCCTCGCGCAGCGCTTCGGCGTCCAGGGGATCCCCGCGGTGATGGGACTGCGCGACGGCCGCGTCGTCGACCGCTTCACCGGCGCCGTCCCCGCGTCGCGCATCGAGGCCCTCCTCGACGCGATCGCGCCGAGCGCCGAGGACCGGGCGCTCGCCGCCGCGGCCGCCCAGGACCCCGAGTCGGCCCGGGCCACGCTGGAGGCCGCCCTCGCCACCTCGCCGGCCCACCCGGGGCTGGCGATCGCGCTGGCCGAGCTGCTCGTCGCCGGGGACCCCGCCCGCGCCCGCGAGCTGGTCGCGCGCCACCCCGGCGCACCGGGCGCGGATCGCGTCATGGCCCGCGCGGCGCTGGCCGAGGCCGCCGACGCGGACGTCGCGGCGCTGCGACCCCGCGCCGAGGCGGGCGACCCCGAGGCGGCGACCGCGCTGGCGCGAGCGCTGGCGGCCTCCGGGTCCGAGCTCGAGGCGCTGGACGTGCTGCTCCGCCTCGTCGAGTCCTCGGCCGGCGAGGCGCGCGAGACGGGACGTCGCGAGCTGCTGGCGCTGTTCTCGCTGCTCGGCGACGACCACCCGCACGTCGCGCCGGCTCGCAGCCGCCTGGCCCGCGCGCTGTTCTGAGGCCGACGCGGCCCCTCAGCGCACCATCTGGAGGAAGCGGCGGGTCCGCTCCTGCGCCGGGGCGCCCAGCACCCGCTCGGGCGACCCCTCCTCGACGACCACGCCGCCGTCCATGAAGACGACGCGGTCCGCGACCTCGCGCGCGAACCCCATCTCGTGGGTCACGATCATCATCGTCATGCCGTCGCGCGCGAGGTCGCGCATGACGGCCAGCACCTCGCCGACCAGCTCGGGGTCGAGCGCCGACGTCGGCTCGTCGAACAGCATCATGTCGGGATCCATCGAGAGGGCCCGCGCGATCGCGACGCGCTGCTGCTGCCCCCCGGACAGGTGCGCGGGGTAGGCGTCGGCCTTCTCGCCGAGCCCGACGCGGTCGAGGTTCCCGCGCGCGACGCGCTCGGCCTCCTCACGGGAGCGGCCGCGGACGCGGCGCTGGGCGATGGTGAGGTTCCGCAGGACGGAGAGGTGCGGGAACAGGTTGAACGACTGGAACACCATCCCGATGCGGCTGCGCAGCAGATCGACGTCGGCGTCGGGATCGCGGATGTCCTCGCCCTCGATGAGGATGCTCCCGGCGTCGGCCTCCTCGAGGCGGTTCACGCAGCGCAGCAGGGTCGACTTGCCCGACCCCGATGGCCCGATGACGCAGACGACCTCGCCGACGTCGACGCGGAAGTCGATGCCGCGCAGCACGTGGTTCGCCCCGAAGGACTTCTGCAGCCCCTCGACCCGGATCGCCGCGACGCCCTCCCGCACCACGTCCGACCCCTCCCCGGCCGCGCTCACCGCGACCTCGCGTTGCGCCGCTCGAGCACCGCGACCAGCTGGGTCAGCGGCACGGTGATCAGCAGGTAGACGACCCCGACCACGATGAGCGGCGTGGCGTTCGCCCGCGCGGTCAGGATGTCCCGTCCGAACTTCGTCAGCTCCTTCGTCGCCGGCGTCGTGCCCAGCACGAACAGCAGCGACGTGTCCTTGATGAGCAGCACCAGCTCGTTGGTCAGCGGCGGGACGATGATGCGGAACCCCTGCGGGATGATGATCGAGGCCATCGCCCGACCGCGGGACATCCCGAGCGACCGGGCCGCCTCCATCTGCCCGCGCGGGACCGCCTCGATGCCGGCGCGGATCGTCTCGGCCATGTACGCGGCCGCGACGATCCCGAGGCCGAGGGTGATCTGCAGCAGCACGGGCCACCGCGTCTGGAACGCTATGGGGATCCCGAACCCGACGAGGAAGATGGTGAGCAGGGCCGGCAGGCCCCGGAACACCTCGATGTACACGGTCGCGAACCATCGGTACGGCGGGATGCTCGAGAGCCGCATCAGCGCGAGCGCCAGCCCCAGAACCAGCCCGAAGGCGAACGCGAGGGCCGTGTAGACGATCGTGTTCCGCGCGGCCACCAGCAGCACGTCGGGGAACATCGTCGCGGCGATGTCGAGGTCGAGGAAGTTCCGGCGCAGCAGCACCCAGTCCGCGAGCCCCGCCAGCGCGACCACGGCGGCGACGGCGCTCGCGTACAGGACGCCGCGCAGGACCCGCTGCCGCTGCCGCCGCGTCACCCGACCCCCGTCCCGCCCGGGGCGGCGACCCTAGGGCGCCGTGTGCCCGGACGCGCGGGAGGGGGCCCGAGGGCCCCCTCCCGACGGACGTCCGTCCGGCTCAGCCGCCGGTCGGGAAGTACTTCTGGAACAGCGCGTCGTAGGTGCCGTCCTCGCGGAGCTCGGCCAGCGCCTCGTTGACGGGACCGACGAGGTCGCTGCCCTCCTCGAACGCGATGCCGTAGAACTCACCGGTCGGGTAGGTCTCGACGACGGTGGTCGCGCCCTTCGCGGCCTCCTCGACGTTCACCGGCAGGTCCTGGATGACCGCGTCGACCTGGCCGGCGGCGAGCGCCGTCAGCAGGTCACCGCCGCCCTCGAAGGCGCGGATCTCGGCCCCGGGCACGTTGTCGTTGGCGTAGAGCTCGCCGGTCGTCCCGGTCTGGACACCGACGACCACGCCGGCGACGAGGTCGGCGATCGAGGCGATCGCGGAGCCGTTCGGCACGAGCAGGGACTGGTCGGCCTCGTAGTACGGGTCCGAGAAGTCGATCTGCTCGTCGCGCTCCGGGGTGATGGTCATCGCCGAGATGGCCAGCTCGCAGGTGCCGGCGGCCATGGCGGTGCCCGAGGTCAGGGCGTCGAAGCCGGTCACGACGATCTCGACCTCGCGGTCCAGCTCGTCGCCGATCGCGGCGATCAGCTCGATGTCGAAGCCCGAGTAGCCGAGGTCGGAGGACGCGTCCTCGAACTCGAACGGCGGGTAGGGGATGTCGGAGCAGACGGTGAGCGGGCCCGCGGCCTCGTCGCCGCCGCAGGCGACGAGCACGAGGCTGAGGGCGGCGGCCGACGCGGCCGCGCGGACTCGGGTGCGCATGGGTCCTCCAGGGACGGTTCGACCGCGGCTACGACCGCGGTCGTGGGGAGGACCCTAGCCGCCGAGGCGGGCGATGGTCTCCTCGCTGACGGCGGCCATCGTCATGCGCCGGCGCATCGCCTCGCGCTGCAGCGCGCGGAACGCCTCGGACTCGCTCAGGCCCTCGCGCTCCTGCAGCAGTCCCTTCGCGCGCTCGACGACCTTGCGGGCGGCGAGCTGGCCCTGGAGGTCGTCGACCGTCGCCTCGAGACCGCTGAGCTCGCGGAAGCGCGACGTCGCGATCTCGATGGCCGGCAGGAGGTCGTGCTTCTGGAACGGCTTCACGAGGTAGGCGAGCGCGCCGGCCCGCCGGGCGCGCTCGACCAGGTCCCGCTGGCTGAACGCCGTCAGGATCAGGATGGCGCTGAGGCGCTCCTTCGAGATCGCCTCGGCGGCCTCGATGCCGTCCATGACCGGCATCTTCACGTCGAGGACGGTCAGGTCGGGCCGGAGCTCGCGTGCCAGCCGCACGGCCGACGCGCCGTCCGCGACCTCGCCGACGACCTCGAAGCCCTCCTCGAGGAGCATCTCCTTGAGGTCGAGCCGGATCAGGGCCTCGTCCTCGGCGATCAGGACGCGGGTCGCACCACCGTCGGCCACCGCTGCTCCAGTCCTGGGGCCCGTCGTCCGCGGCCCGCGGGGGTGCCCCCGGTGGGAGTCGAACCCACACGCCCTCGCGGGCAGCGGATTTTGAGTCCGCCCTGTCTGCCGGTTCCAGCACGGGGGCCGGCCGGTCCGGGGTCCACCGCGTCCGCGGCGCCCGGGGCCCGCCCGGGGCGGACCGGTCGGGATGCTAGCGACGCCCGCCCGCGGCCACCCCGCGGCGCAGGTCGGCCACGAGGCGCTCCACGCGCCCCGGCGCGCCCGCCGCGTCCCCGTCCCCGGCCGCGCGGAGCAGGGCGGAGCCGACGATGACGCCGTCGGCGTAGGCCGCCACCCGGGCGGCGTCCGCGGCGTCCCGGACGCCGATCCCGACCGCGACGGGCGTCGAGGTCCGGGCCCGGACGCGCTCGACCAGCCGGCGCGTCGCCGCGTCGTCCACGCCGTCGACGCCCGTCACGCCGAGCAGGCCGACCGCGTACACCCACCCGACGCTGGCCGCAGCGATGTCGTCGAGGCGGGCGTCCGTCGAGACCGACGCGGCGAGGAACACGGTGGCGAGGTCCCGGGCGGCGGCGGCCGCGCGCCACGGCCCGGCCTCGGGCACCGGCAGGTCCGGCAGGATCGCGCCGTCGAGGCCCGCCGCCGCGCAGTCCGCGGCGAACCGCTCCCAGCCGCGCGTGTCCGCGACCGTCGTGTAGGTCATCGCGACGCCGGGCACCCCGGTGCCGGCGAGCGCGTCACGGGCGATGGCGAGCTGCTCGTCGAGGCGGACGCCGGCGTCGAGCACCACCTGGTTCGCGGCCTGGATGGTGGGACCGTCCATGATCGGGTCCGAGAACGGCAGCCCGACCTCGACGACGTCCGCGCCGCCGGCCACGGCCGCCTCGAGACAGGCGCGGGACGTCGCGGGATCGGGGTACCCGGCGGTGAGGTACGCGATCAGAGCGGCACGGCCCTCGTCACGGGCGCGTTCCATGGCCGCGGCGATCGCGGCCGGGCCGCGCGCGGGGGCGCTCACCCCGCGTCGCCCCGGAACGCCCGGTCGACCCCCATGTCCCAGCCGGCCACGCGCACGACCTCGTCGACGTCCTTGTCACCCCGACCCGAGAGGTTGACGACGACCCGCGCCCCCTCCCCGAGGTGCGCGGCGCCGTGGCGCAGCAGCCAGCCGATGGCGTGCGCCGGCTCGAGGGCGGGGATGATCCCCTCGAGCTCGCAGGTGCGCCGGAAGCCCTCGAGGGCCTCGGTGTCGGTCGCGGCGACGTACTCGGCCCGGCCGCTCGTCGCGAGCCAGGCGTGCTCGGGTCCGACGCCCGGGTAGTCGAGGCCGGCGGAGACCGAGTGGGCCGGCCGCACCTGGCCCTCGTCGTCGACGAGGACCAGGGAGCGCGACCCGTGCAGCACCGCCTCGCGTCCCGACGAGACCGTGGCCGCGGTCCGTCCCGACGCGACGCCCTCCCCCGCCGCCTCGACGCCGATCAGACGAACGTCGGTCTCGGGGATCCAGTCCGCGAAGGCGCCGATCGCGTTCGAGCCGCCGCCGACGCAGGCGATCACCGCGTCCGGGAGCCCGCCGGCCTGCGCGGCGAACTGCGCCCGCATCTCGGTCGAGATGACCCGCTGCAGCTCGCGCACGAGGGTCGGGAAGGGGTGCGGCCCCATCGCGGAGCCGATGAGGTAGTGGGTGTCGTCGACGTTGGTGACCCAGTCGCGCATCGCCTCGTTGATCGCGTCCTTCAGCGTCCGGGTCCCGCTCTCGACGGGGACGACCGTCGCGCCGAGGAGCTGCATCCGGACCACGTTCAGGCGCTGGCGGCGGCAGTCCTCGGCGCCCATGTAGACGGTGCAGGACAGGCCGAGCAGCGCGGCGGCCGTCGCGGTCGCGACGCCGTGCTGGCCGGCGCCGGTCTCGGCGATGACGCGGGGCTTGCCCATGCGGCGGGTCAGGAGCGCCTGGCCGACGACGTTGTTCAGCTTGTGCGACCCGGTGTGCGCGAGGTCCTCGCGCTTCAGCCAGACCTCGAGGCCGGCCTCCTCGCTGATGCGGCCGGCGCGGTACAGCGGCGTCGGACGCCCGCCGTAGTGGCGGCGCAGGGCGTCGAGCTCGGCGAGGAACGCGGCGTCCGCCGAGGCCTCGGCCCAGGCGGCCTCGAGCTCGTCGAGCGCGCCCGAGAGCGCCTCGGGGACGAACCGGCCCCCGAACGGCCCGAAGTAGCCGGGCCGGGCCCCGGCGTCGGTGTCGGTGTCGACCGTGCCTGCGCTCATGCCGTCCCTCCCGCGTGCGCGGTCACCGCCGCACCGGCGGCGACGAGGTCCGCCGTCGCGGCGACCGGGTCGCCGCTGCGGACCAGATGCTCGCCGACGAGCACCGCGTCGGCCCCGGCGGCCGCGTAGGCGGCCACGTCCTCGGGACCCCGGACCCCTGATTCGGCGACCAGGAGGGCCCCGGACGGGCGGAGGGCGGCGAGCGGCCCGAACCGCGCCCGCTCGACGGAGAAGTCGCGCAGGTCGCGGACGTTCACCCCGACCAGGTCGGCACCGAGCGCCGCCGCGCGGGCCATCTCCTCGGCGTCGTGGACCTCGAGGAGCACGTCGAGGTCCGCCTCGGTCGCCACCGCCGTGAGCGCGCGCAGCTCGTCGTCCCCGAGCGCCATCGCGATCAGCAGGACCGCCGAGGCGCCGACCGCGCGGGCCTCCCAGACCTGGCGCTCGTCCACGACGAAGTCCTTGCGCAGCGTCGGCACCCCGATGGCGGCGACGGCGGCGAGATCCTCGAGCGACCCGCCGAACCCCCGCGGTGCGGTCAGCACCGAGACCGCGGCCGCACCGCCCGCGACGTAGGCCCGCGCCTGGGCGAACGGGTCGGGGATCGACGCGAGGTCACCGCGCGACGGGGAGGCGCGCTTCACCTCGGCGATGACGGACGTGCCCGGCACCGACAGCGCCGCCCGCAGCGACGGGCCTGCCGGCGTCCCGAGCGCCCGTGCCCGCAGGTCCACGAGCGGCTCGCGCTCCGCGGCCGCGGCGACGCGCCGGTGCGCGTCCTCGAGCTGTCGCGCGAGAACGTCGGGGACGGGTGCGGGCGTCATCCTCCGTCCCCCGCGCCGCGGAGCCGCTCGGCCGCGCGGATCGCGGCCAGCATCGCCCGCGCCTTGTCCCGGGTCTCGCGCTCCTCGGCGACGGGGACCGAGTCGGCGACCACACCGGCGCCGGCCTGGACGTGCGCGACGCCGTCGTGGAGGACGACGGTGCGGATCGTGATGCAGGTGTCCATGTCGCCGGCGAGGTCGAGGTACCCGACCGCACCCGCGTACGGACCGCGTCGCGTCGGCTCGAGCTCGTCGATCAGCTCCATCGCACGGACCTTCGGTGCGCCGGACACGGTGCCCGCGGGGAACGCGGCCCGCAGCACATCGACGGCGCCGACCCCGTCGCGGAGCCGCCCGCTGACCGCGCTGACCAGATGCATGACGTGGCTGTACCGCTCGACCTCCATCAGCTGGTCGACCTGCACCGTCCCCGGGGCGCAGACCCGGCCGAGGTCGTTGCGCGCGAGGTCGACGAGCATCACGTGCTCCGCGCGCTCCTTCGCGTCGACGAGCAGCTCGTCGGCGAGCTCCCGGTCCTCCTCGGGATCCGCGCCGCGTCGGCGGGTGCCGGCGATCGGCCAGGTGACGACCCGCCGACCCTGGACCTGCACGAGGGCCTCGGGGGACGAGCCGACGACGTGCGCGGCACCGGTGTCGAGCAGGAACAGGTACGGCGAGGGGTTGATGACGCGGAGCACCCGGTAGAGGTCGAGCGGGTCGACGTCCGTCGTGACCGACAGGCGCTGGCTCAGCACGGTCTGGAACGTGTCGCCGGCGCGGACGTGCTCCTGGATGCGCTCGACCGCCGCGACGTACGCACCGTCCGGCATGGAGGACGTCGCGCGGGGCAGGTCCTCGGCGGCGACCGGCGCCGGCGGCGGCACGGCCGGACGGGGGGGACGGGGCGCCGCCAGCCGCTCGACGACGGCCGCGTTCTCGGCCACGGCGCGGGCGTGCGCCGCGCGGAGGCCGTCGTCGTCGAGCCCGTTGACGACCGCGTTCGTCACGACCGTCACCGTCTGGCGGAGATGGTCCAGCGCGACGACGTGCCGCGGGAACATCATCACGGCGTCGTCGAGGCCCAGGTCGTCGACCGCCGTCGCGGGCAGCCGCTCGACCTCGCGGACGACGTCGTAGCCGAGGTACCCGACGGCCCCGCCGTGGAGCGGCACGCCCTCGACCCGCGGGGCCGACAGGACGCCGAGGAGGTGCTCGAGCGTCGCGAGGACGCCGGCGCCCTCCGGCGTGCCGGCGGGGACCTCGCCCTCGACGACCGCTCGACCGCCCCGGGCGCGGACCACGAGGAACGGATCGACGCCGACGAAGGAGTGCCGCCCCCAGCGTTCGCCGTGCTCGGCCGATTCGAGCAGGAAGCTGGGTCCGTCGCCGCGGAGCCGGTCGTACACGGCGAGCGGCGTGTCGAGGTCCCCGAGGACCCGCCGCAGGACGGGGACGACGCCGTGCCCGCGTGCGGCCGCGAGGAACGCGTCGAGGTCGGGCGCGACGGGGACGCCGAGGGCCCCGGCGGGGGCGGCGGCGGTCACCGGCCCCGCCCCGCGTCGGACCCGGCGGCGCCGGCCGGGTCCGGGACGAGCGGACGGTGGAAGCAGGACCGCTCCCCCGTGTGGCAGGCGACGCCGGTCTGCTCGACGGTCACGAGGAGCGCGTCGGCGTCGCAGTCCGTCGCGACGGCCACGACGCGCTGGACGTGGCCGGACGTCGCACCCTTCGGCCACAGTTCGCGCCGCGAACGGCTGAAGAACACCGTCGTGCCGTCGGCCAGCGTCCGCGCCAGCGCTTCGCGGTCCATGTAGGCCAGCATCAGGACGTCGCCCGCGACGTCGCGCACGACCGCGGGGATCAGGCCGTCCGGCCCGAACCGGAGGACCGCGGGATCGACCGCCGCCGCGGGGACCGCGTCGGAGGCGTCGGAGGTCGTCGGCGTGGTCACGGCCCCCCCTCGCGGGGTCGGCGGCAGGCCCCGCCGCATCGCCGGCGAGCCTACCGACGGGCCCACCGGCGATACCGTCCCGCGCCCCCCGAGACGTCGGCCGGAGCAGCGATGCGGTTCCCCCCCGCCTGGTACCCCGACCCGACCGGTCGCCACGACCACCGCTGGTGGGACGGCGCCGAGTGGACGGCCCACGTCGCCGACGCCGGCGTCGCCGCCATCGACCCGCTCCCCGCCGCACCGTCCCCGTCGGAGGGCGTGCGCACCGGCGCGGCCGCTGCGCCCGCCCCCGGCGTCGCCGTGGCCGCCCTCGTGGTGGGGATCGCGGCCGCGCTCCTCGGCTGGGTGCCGTTCCTGGGGCTGGGCGTGGCCGTCGTCGGCGTCGGGCTGGCCGTGCTCGGCCTGCGGCGCACGACGCGACGCGGACGCGGCCGCGGGATGGCCGCCGCAGGTCTGGGCGCCGCGCTGCTCGGGGGCCTGACCGCGGTCGCGACGACCTGGTTCGCCGTGCTGCTGCTCGCGGACGGGACGGGGGGCCGGCTCGGTGACGCCGCCCGCACCTACGTCGCCTGTCTCGATGAGGCACCCCAGGACGTCTGCGAGCGGCGCCTGACCGAGGACCTCCTCGCGGCGTTCGACCGCCGCGGCGCGTGACCGGCGCTCGCGACCGGGACGTGGTCGCGTGCGAGCGGTGCGGCGCCTCGCTCGCGCCGGTCCGACGCCCCGCCGCGTCCGTCGCGCTCGGCGGCGTCGAGG
>JBEARL010000044.1:0-17733 GCA_041163265.1 Actinomycetota bacterium | reverse complement strand
CGTCTCCGAGGCGGTGGCTGCGGCGGCCATCAGAAGTACCCCTCGGACTTCCGCCGCTCCATCGCGGCGTTCCCCTCCTGGTCGATGAGGCGGCCGGCACGCTCGCTCCGCCGCTCGTCGCGCATCTCGGCCACGACCTCGGCGATCGTCGTCGCCCGTGACTCGACCGCGCCGGTGTTCGGGTAGCAGCCGAGGGTTCGGAACCGGACCCACCGCTCCTCGACGACCTCGCCGGGGCGCAGCGGCATGCGGTCGTCGTCGACCATCAGCAGCGTCCCGTCGCGCACGATGGTCGGCCGCGGCGCCGCGCGGTAGAGGGGCACGACGTCGATGCCCTCGCGCAGGACGTACTCCCAGATGTCCCGCTCGGTCCAGTTGGAGAGCGGGAACACCCGGACGGACTCGCCGCGGTTCACGCGGCCCTGGTAGAGGTCCCAGAGCTCGGGCCGCTGCGCCCGCGGGTCCCAGCGGTGGTCCGCGTCGCGGAACGAGAACACGCGCTCCTTGGCGCGGCTCCGCTCCTCGTCGCGGCGGGCGCCGCCGATGCCGGCGTCGAAGCGGTGGTGGTCGAGCGCCTGCCGCAGCGCAACCGTCTTCATGATGTCCGTGTACTCGGGGTGCTCCGGGTCGACGCCGGCGTCCCGCCCCTCCTCGTTGAGATGGACGATCAGCTCGACGCCGAGCTCGGCCGTCACCCGGTCGCGGAACGCGTACATCTCCCGGAACTCCCAGCCGGTGTCGACGTGGAGCAGCGGGAACGGCACCGGCCCGGGGTGGAACGCCTTGCGGGCCAGGTGCAGCAGCGTCGAGGAGTCCTTCCCGACGGAGTAGAAGAGGACCGGGTTCGATGCCTGCGCGACGGTCTCGCGCAGGACGAAGATCGCCTCGGCCTCCAGCTCGTCGAGGGACATCGTCGCTCCCGCCCATGCGCGACGCCGGCGGCGGCCGGCGGTCCGGGTGAGGCTAGGACGGCGGCGACCGCCGCAGGCCCGGCCGCGGGACGCTCACCCGACGGGCTTCGCCTCGCCCTTCTCGATGGGCGCGCGGACGAGGTTGCCCCACTCGGTCCACGACCCGTCGTAGTTCCGGACGTCCCGGAACCCGAGCAGGTGGGTCAGCACGAACCAGGAGTGGCTCGAGCGCTCGCCGATGCGGCAGTACGCGACGGTCGGCTCGGCCGGGTCCAGCCCCTCCTTCACCTGGTACAGCTCGCGGAGCTGCTCGACGGGGAGGAACCGCTCGGTCGTCGCGTCGACGGCACGGCCCCACGGCACGCTGCGCGCGCCGGGGATGTGGCCGCCGCGCATCGCGCCCTCCTGCGGGTAGTCGGGCATGTGCGTGCGCTCGCCGGTGAACTCCTGGGGGCTGCGCACGTCGAGCAGCTGTCCCTTCGCGGCGAGGTGCCGCTCGACGTCCTCGCGGAAGGCGCGGATCGCCGCGTCCTCACGCACCACCACGGGGTAGCGGCCGGGGCCACCGGTGCCGCCGGCGGCCGTCGCGACGCGGTCCTTCGACCACTGCCGGCCCTCGGCCTCCCAGGCGGTCCGGCCGCCGTCCATCAGGCGGACGTCGGCGTGGCCGAACAGCGTGAACACCCACAGCGCGTAGGCGGCCCACCAGTTGGCCTTGTCGCCGTACACGACGATGGTGTCGTCGCGGCCGATGCCCTTCGCGTCCATCAGCGCCGCGAAGCCCGCACCGTCGACGTAGTCGCGGGTCACCGGGTCCTGCAGCTCCGTGTGCCAGTCGACCCGGACCGCGCCCGGAACGTGCCCGACGTCGTAGAGCAGGGGGTCCTCGTCGGACTCGACGATGACCAGACCCGGCGTGCCGAGCCGCTCGGCCACCCACGCCGTCGAGACCAGCCGCGACGGGTCGTGGTACGCGGCGTAGGCGGGGTCGAGGTCGGCGATGGGCATGGCGGCTCCGTCGGTAGCGTCGTGCGGACCGGAGAAGGTAGGAGGTGCAGCGGTGGCGCTCCCCGAGCGGCTTGCGAACGTGGTGAACGACTTCCGCTCCGCCCCGGCCGAGCTGCGCACCGAGCTGCTGCTCGAGCACGCCGATCGCCTGCCGGCGCTGCCGCCCGAGCTGGCCGGCGACCGCGACCGGTTCGAGCGGGTCGAGGAGTGCCAGACCCCGTTCTTCCTCGCCACCGAGGTCGACGCCGACGGGACCGTGCACCTGCACTTCGACTGCCCGCCGCAGGCGCCGACGACCCGCGGGTTCGCGGGAGTGCTGCACGCCGGGCTCGACGGCGCGACGGCGGCCGAGGTGCTCGCGGTGCCCGCCGACTTCCACCACGACATGGGCCTCGCCGAGGTGATCAGCCCGCTGCGGATGCGCGGGATGGACGGCGTGCTGTTCCGGCTGAAGCGGCAGGTCGCGGCGCGGGTGGCCGCCGGTGGCGCGGGATCCCCCGGAGGTGTCGCAGGACCGCAGTAGCGTCGTCCGGCTCCGGCGGCCACCGAGCGACGGGGTCACCGGGGTCATCGGGGCGGCCGGGGAGGCGCGCGTGGGGCTCGACGTCCGGGTCTCGGCGCACGCGGAGGAACTGCTCCCGGCCCTCCTCGACTGGCTCGACGGGTCCCGGCCAGACCCGTTCGGCTCGGACGTGGTCGTCGTCCCGAACGCTGGCGTGCGGTCGTGGGTCGGGACGGCCGTCGCGGACCGCGCTGGCGTCCTCGCCGGCGTCGAGTTCATCTTCCCGGCCGAGCTGCGCGCGCGCCTCCTCGCGCTGCCCGACGTCGACGCCGATCCCTGGCGGCCGGATCGGCTGGCGTGGCACGTGCTCGCGGTCCTGCACGGTCCCGACGCGCCGGCCGGCCTTCCGTGGTCGGGGACCCCCGCCCGGCCGTGGTCCCTCGCCCGGCGGGTCGCCGACCTCCTCGACCGCTACGCGACCCAGCGGCCCGAGCTGATCGCGGCCTGGTCGCGGGGCGAGCGCGGCGGCTGGCAGGCCGACCTCTGGCGTCGCGTCCGCGACCGCGTCGGCACGCCGTCGCCGGCCGAGTTGCTCGTTGCCGACGCCGCCCGGACGCCGTCACCGCGCTCGGCGCGGGGGCTGCCCGACCGCCTCGCGGTCGTGGGCGTCGCCGACCTCGCACCGGCGACGGCGACCCTGCTGCGGCGCTGCGCGGAGGACCGCGACGTGCTCGTGCTCGCGCCGGTCCCCTCCCCGGCGCTGCTCTCCGAGCGTCCCGCCGCTGTGGACAGCGCGGTCGACGGCGCGGTCGCGCCGGCGCACCCGCTGCTCGCGAGCTGGGGTCGGTCCGCGGTCGCCGCCGCGGGCGTGCTGGCGGGTCTCGGCGCGCGGTCGATCCCACCGACGGTGCGCCCGAGCGCCGCCCCCGACGTCGCCCCCGGCGGCGCCCCCGCGCGCCCGAGCCAGCTCGACCGGCTGCGGTCGGGCGTCGCCCTCGACCGCGTCGACGCGCCCGTCGCATCCGCCGTCCGTGCCGAGGACCGGGGCGGCGACGGCAGCGTGCAGGTCCACGCCTGCCACGGGCTCGTGCGGCAGCTCGAGGTCCTCCGCGACGCGCTGCTGCACGCGCTCGAGGACGACCACGAGCTCGAGCCCCGGGACGTCCTCGTGCTCTGCCCCGACCTGCGCCGCGTCGCCCCCCTGGTCGGTCCGATCCTCGGCGCCGACGTCGCCGGGCACCGACTGCCGGTCCGGGTCGCCGACCGCTCGGCGCTCGCCCCCGCTCCCGTGCCGGCCGCGCTCGAGGCGGTCCTCGACGTCGCCGCCGGCCGCGCCGAGCGCGACGAGGTCCTCGCCCTGCTCGCGCTGCCGGTGGTGCGGGCGGCGCTCGGGCTCGAGGACGACGACCTCGCGCTGCTCGAGGGCGCCGCCGACCTCCTCGACGTGCGCTGGGGCGTCGACGGCGCGCACCGCGAGCGGTGGGGCTACCCGTCTGGCGTCGCGACCGGGACGTGGCGCGAGGGGATGGACCGGCTGCTCGCCGGGGTGCTGCTGCACCCCTCCGACGACGTGGTGGCCGGCCTGGCGCCGGCGACCGACGTCCGCACGCAGGACGTCCCGGCCCTCGCGCGGCTCGCCGACGCGCTATGCGCGCTCCGCGACCTCGTCGACCTCGCCGACGCGCGGCGTCCGATGGCCGCGTGGGCGCCGGTGCTCGTCGACGTGGTCGACCGCTGGCTGCTCCCGCCGCGCTCGGACGACGACGCGCACCACGCCCAGGCCGTCGCCGCCGGCACCGTGCGGGCCGCGGTCCTCGCGCTCTCGTCCGAGGCGGAGGCCGCCCGGGTCGACCTGCCCCTCGACCTGCTCGAGGTCAGGGCCGCGCTCGCGGACCGCGTCGCGACCGGCGGCGGCGCGGGCGGCGACCCCCGGGGCGGCGTCGTGACGGTCGCGTCCCTCACGCCGCTGCGCGGGGTGCCCGCCCGGATCGTCGCCGTCGTCGACGTCGGCGCCGTCACCGCGCCCGCGCCGCCGGACGCCGACGACCTGATGGCCGCGGCGCCGCAGCCGGGGGAGCGCGATCCGCGCGACGAGCCCCGGGCCGGGCTGCTCGACGCGGTCCTCGCCGCGCGGACGCGCCTGATCCTCACCTGCGACGGGCAGGACGTGCGGACCGGGACCGAGCTGCCGCTGCCGACCGCGGTCGAGGAGCTGCTCGACGCGCTGCCCGACGTCGACGGGGGGGCGCCGCTGGTCGTCCGGCACCCGCGCCACCTCGCCGACCCGCGGACGCTCGGCGGCGATGCGGCGCTGGCGCGGCTCACCGGCGGTCGTCCCTGGACCTTCCAGCCCTCCGCGCTGCGTGCCGCGTCGGCGCTGGCGGCCAGCGCCGGCGCCGGGGTCGGGCTGCGTGCGGCCCACCGCGCGGGGCCCGACCCTGTGCCGCCGGCGGTGCTGACGCTGGCCGAGCTGCGCGACGCGCTGGCCCACCCCGCCCGCGCCTGGCTGCGGCACGGGCTCGGTCTGCGCCTACCACCCGAGGTCGAGCTGCCGCCGCGGAGCCTGCCGGTCTGGCTCGACCGTCGCGCGGACGGGCTGCTGCGGTGGCAGCTCGGGGACGCGCTGCTGCGCCACGTCGAGGCCGGCGGCGAGGCGGCACGCTGGCTCGCCGCGCGTCCGGCGCGGGGAGGGCTGCCGCCGGGCCGGCTCGGCCTGCGCCTGCTCGACGAGGTGGCCGAGGAGGTCGCGACGATCCACGCCGCCGCGGGTGACGGCGAGCGGACCGTCCTGCCCCTCGCGGTCGAGGTCGCCGGGCTCCGCGTCGAGGGCGGACTCGCCCTGCGCGACGGCCGGGTCGTCGACACCGGCGTCCGGACCGACCATCCGTCGCACGTCGTCGCCCCGTGGCTCGGGCTCCTCCTCGCCCGCGCCGCGGCCGCCGCCGGAGCGCCCGGCGTCGAGGCCGTCCGCGGTGCGACGATCGTCCGCCGCGAAGGGTCCGGTGCGGTCGTCCGGCACCTCGACGTCACGACCGCGGCGGCCCCGGCGGCGCTGGCCGTCGTCGTCGACCTCGCGCTCCGCGCCCGCCGCGGCCCCGTGGCGCTGCTGCCGCGGACCGCCTGGCGCCTCGCCGGACCCGACCGCTCCGAGGAGGCGATCGCGGACGACCTCGTCGCCGACCTCCGCGACCCCGAGGCGGTCCTCGTCCACGGACCGCTCACCGCCGACGCCCTCGCGACACTCGCCCCCGGTCCGGCCGAGGCGGGGCTGCCCGGTGAGGGTCCGGCGGCCCACCGCGTCGCCGCCGTGCTCGTCGGCGCGGTGGCGGCGAGCACCCGTCCGGAGGTCGGCGCGTGAGCCGGGCCGCGACGCCGCTCCTCGACCTCACCGCGCCGCGGCCGCGCGGGCTCCTCGCCGTCGACGCCTCGGCCGGAACCGGGAAGACGTACGCGCTGGTCGCGATGGCGGTCCGGGCGCTCGCCGTCGGCGAGGTCCGGACCGACCAGCTGCTGGTCGTGACGTTCACCCGGGCCGCGACCGTCGAGCTGCGCGACCGGCTGCGCGGCGGGATCCGGACCTGCCTCGCGGGCCTCGTCGCGGGCCCGGTCCGGGACGGGCGGGACGACGGGGACGACGGGGTCGGCGGGTCGGACGACTGGATCGTCGCGCTGCGCGCGGAGGACGCCGACGAGCACGCGCAGCGGGTCGCCCGCCTGCGCACGGCCCTGCTCGACCTCGACCGGGCGCTGGTCACGACCCTCCACGGCTACTGCGCGACCGCCCTGGACCTGATCGGGCTGCGGGCCGGAGGCCCGTCCCCGCGCCTGGTAGCCGACCAGCGAGCCCTGGTGCGGGACGTGGTCCGCGACGCGGTGCTGGCCCGGCTGCTCGAGGATCCCGACGCCGCCGCGCTGCTCGCGCTCGGCGACGGCACGCCCGCCGATATCGAGTCGCACCTCGCCGCGGTCGTGCGGGGCCTCCTGGCCGCCGCCGGGTCCCGTCCGGCCCCGCTCGGACCGTCGGACTCGTCCGCAGCCGACCGGACCGCGGCCCTCGCGGCCGGGGTGGTGGCCGAGCTCCGGCGCCGACTCGTGACCGCGGGCACGGCCGGGTTCGACGACCTCGTGCTCGGCCTGCACGCGCGACTGATCGCGGCGGACGGCGACGCCGTGGCTCGGATGCTGCGGGCGCGGCACCGGCTGGTCCTCGTCGACGAGCACCAGGACACCGACGCCGTGCAGTGGTCGGTCCTGCGGCGGGCGTTCCGCGACGACCTCGGTCCGGACGCCCCGCCGGCCGACGTCGTGGTCGTCGGCGATCCGAAGCAGTCGATCTACCGCTTCCGCGGGGCCGACGTCGCCGCCTACCTCGCCGCGCGGGGGGAGGCGGGGACGCTGCGGGCCCTGGGCCACAGCCATCGCGCGGCACCGCCGCTGGTCGCGGCGCTGAACGTGCTGTTCAGCGGCGCCCGCCTCGGTCCGGGCATCGGCCACGAGCCGGTCGCCGCGGCCCGACCCGTCGACCCGGCCGGCCACCCCACGGCTCTCGAGATCCGTTGGCTCCGACCCGCTCGGGAGGAGTGGCGGTCGGAGCGGATGAAGGGGCTGCTGCTCGAGCCGATGGTCGGCCCCGTCGTCCTGGCCGACGTCGCGGACCGCGTGGTGGCCGCCCTCGGCACCGCGAGCCTCCCGGACGGCGAGGGTGGGCGGCGGCGTCCGCTGCCGCGCGAGCTCGCGGTGCTGGTGCGCGACAACGACCAGGCCCGGCTCGTCGTCGCCGCGCTCGAGCGCGCCGGCGTCCCGGCGGCGCAGCCCCGGGGGGGCAGCGTCTACGACAGCGCCGCCGTCGGTCACCTGCGCACCCTCTTGGCCGCGCTCGCGGCATCCGACGACGAACGGCTCGTCCGAGCGGTGCTGGTGTCCTGGTTCCTCGCCGCACCGCCGGCCGCGCTCGTCGACCCGGTCCTGATCGCGACGACGCGCGAGCGGATGGACGACTGGCGGCGCGAGCTCGAGCGCCACGGGCTGCTCCCGCTGTGGGCGCGACTGCGCGGCGAACCGGACGTCGCGGTCGCGCTCGCGACGGCGGGCGAGCGGGGCATCACCGACCTCGAGCACCTCTGCGAGCTCGTCCACGTCGCTCTGCAGGACCGCGGCGCCACGCCGGAGGCCGCGCTGCGCGCCCTCGACGAGCTGCGCCTGACCCGACCGGTCGGGGACGAGGCCGGGGACGACCCCGGCGTCCGGCGGCTCGCGAGCGACGGATCGGCCGTGCAGGTGATGACGCTGCACACGGCGAAGGGCCTCGAGTGGCCGATCGTCCTCCTGCCGTTCGGTGGGCTCTCGGTCCGGAGCAGGCGGCCCTACGCGTTCGGCGGTCCGTCCGGTCGGATCGTCGACGCGGCCTCGTGGGTCGCGTGGGGGCCGGCGACGGGCGACCCGGACCACCCCGACGCGCTGCACCTCGACCAGGGCCGGCGCAAGGACGCGTCGAAGGCGGAGGAGTCCGACGACGAGTCACGTCTGCTCTACGTCGGGCTGACGCGTGCGCGCGAGCAGCTGATCGTGTGGTGGGTCCCGACGACCAGCGCCCGCGGATCGCTGCTCCACACCCTGCTGTTCGGTGCGCGCGATGACGCCGCCGCGCTCAGGGACGACCCGAAGGTCCCGAAGTTCGCCGACCTCGCCGGCGACGCGCCGGCCGGACGGCTCGCGGACCTCGCGGAACGCATCACCGCCGCCGGGGGCACGGCGGCCGTCGTGTCCTTCCCGTCGGAGGCCTGGACCCCGGGAGGGCCGGCTGGCCGGTGGTCGGGACCGGGCGCGACGTCCCCCGGCCCCGCCGTCCCTGCCGTCGCCCGGCTCACCCGCCAGGTGACGGACCCCGCCCTGGGTCGCTGGTCGTACTCCCGCCTGACCGATGGTCCCGGCACCGACCCCGACACCCGCGAGCCCGCTGGATCGGAGGACCGCGGCGAGGGCGGCTCGGCGGGTGACGGAGCGACCGCTCCCGGGGGCGGTCCGCTCGACCGTGTCGCGGGCGGCGGTCGCTGGTTCGGGGTCCTCGTCCACGGTGCGCTCGAGGCGGTCGACCCGTCCGGAGCCGACCTCGCGCAGCGCCTGCGGGCCCACCTCGCTGCGCGGATCCCGCCTCGGTCCGGTCTCGACGTCGCCGAACTGGCCGACGCGCTCGCCACGGCGCTCGCGACGCCCCTCGATCCCGTGCTGCCGGGACGGTCCCTGCGCGACGTCCCCGCGCGGGACCGGCTCGCGGAGCTGCGCTTCGACCTCACGCTGGCCGACACCCGGCGTCCGGTCGACCTCGACCGCTTCGGCGCGAGCGTGGCGGAGGCGCTCGGGGACGATCCGCTCGCGCCCGCCCTGCGCGACCTCGGACGGCGCCTCGGGCGCACGCGGGTGGCCGGTTGGCTCACGGGCTCGATCGACCTGCTGGTCCGCGTCGATGACGGCGACGGTGACGCGATCGCCGGTCGCCACGTCGTCATCGACCACAAGACCGACGTGGTCCGCGACGCCGCCGGCCGGCGCCGCTACGACGGTGCGGCGCTGCGCGCAGCGGTGCGCGACGGCGACTACGCGCTGCAGCTCCTCCTCTACCAGGTCGCCGCGCACCGCCTGCTGCGACGGCGCCTGCCGGGGTACGAGCCGGCTCGGCACCTCGGCGGTGCGGCCCTCCTCTACCTCCGCGGCCTCGGGGGTCCCGACGCGCCGCTCGTCGAGGGCGCCCGCGCCGGCGTGCTGGCCTGGCGGCCCGACCCCGCGGTCATCGTCCTCGCCGACGAACTGCTCGGCGGGACCGACCGTGCCGGGAGGTCCGCGCCGTGATCCGCCCGCACCTCGACGACCTGCTGCGCCGGCGGTTCGGCGTCGATGACGATCTGGTGCTGCGCCTCGCCGGACTGACGGTGGAGGCGGCGGTGGACGGTCACGCGGCGCTCGAGCTGACCGACGTGCCCGACCTCGATCTCGACGCGGCCCTCGCCGCGCTGACGTCCAGCCCCGCCGTCCGGGTCGCGCAGCCCGTGGACCCGGCCGACCCGACCGCCGCGGCCGCCGTCGCACCCGAGGCGGTCCGGCCCCTCGTGCTGGAGGGCACGCGGCTCGCGACCGACCGGCTGCACCGGACCGAGCGGCGCATCGTGGCCGCGCTCGCCCGCCGGGCCGGGGTCCTCGACGCCCTGAGCGTCCCGCCCGTCGTGGCCGCGGACCACCCCGAGCAGCGGGCCGCCGTCGCCGCGCTGCTGGGGCCCGGACGGACCCGCGGCGTCGGCGTCCTCGTCGGCGGTCCCGGGACCGGCAAGACCACGACGGTCGCCGCGCTCGTCGCCGCGGTGGTCGCGGCGGCCGACGGCGGAGGACCGGTGCGCGTCGCGCTCGCGGCGCCGACCGGCCGGGCCGCGTCGCGCCTGCGCGAGGCCGTCGAGGGGCGGCGGGATGCGGTCGCGGCCGCGCACGGCGACGACGTCGCCGCCGCGGTCGCGGGGCTCCAGGCCTCGACTGTCCACCGGCTGCTCGGGCTGCGGGCGACGCGGTCGCGGCGGGAGCGGACCGCGCCGCTGCCCTACGACCTGGTCGTCGTCGACGAGGCGTCGATGCTCGCGCTGCCGCTCGCCGCCGAACTCCTCGACGCGCTCGCGCCGGCGACGCAGCTGGTCCTGGTCGGCGACCCCCATCAGCTCGAGAGCATCGAGACCGGCGCGGTCCTCGGCTCCCTCGTCGCGGGGCTGGGGCAGGACGACGACGCCGGCGCGGCGGCGGGCGGCCCGGTCGCCCGGCTCCGCCACGGCCACCGCGACCTCGGTGCCGCCGAGGACCGGGTGCGGTTCGCGGGCGCGGTCCGCGACGGGGACGCGGACGCGGCGCTCGCGGCGCTGACCTCCGCCGACGGTCGGGCGGGGCTCGCCTGGGTCGACACCGAGCAGGTCATGCCACCGGCGGAGCGCGAGGAGGCGATCCTCGCCCCGCTCCTCGGTGCGCCCGGCGGGGCCGGCCTCCTCGGCGCCGCCGCGGCCGCGCGCGACGGCGACGCCGCGACCGCGCTGGCCGCCCTGCGCGGCGTCCGGCTGCTCTGCGCGCACCGCGAGGGGCCGCGGGGGGTCTCCCACTGGACCGCCCGGCTGCGGGCCCGGCTCGTCCCGGTCTTCCTCACCGGCGAGCCGGTCCAGGTCCTCGCGAACGACCGCTCGGGCCTGCTGGCCAACGGCGACGTCGGCGTCGTCGTCGGCCGCGGCGCGGCCCAGCGGATCGTGTTCGACGTCGCCGATCCCGCCGCGGGGGGTGGACCGCTGGAGCGCCCGCCGGCGCTCGCCGGACCCATCGCGAGCGCGCTGGCGGTCACCGTGCACCGCGGCCAGGGCTCGGAGTTCGCGACCGTCGTCGTCGTGCTGCCCGCCGCCGACTCCCCGCTCGCGACCCGCGAGCTGCTGTACACGGCCGTGACCAGAGCGCGCGAGCACGCGGTCATCGTCGGCGACGCCGCGGCGGTGCGCGCCTGCGTCGTGCGGCGCTCGGTCCGGGTCGGTGGTCTCGCCGCGGGGCTGCGCGCGCTCGCCGGCGCTGGTTGACTCGGACCATGGCCGAGAACCTGCTGGGCACCGCGCTCGGGACCTGCTCGATGGACCCGCTGACCGGGTTCCACCGCGACGGGTCGTGCAACGTCGGCGGGGCCGACACGGGGGTCCACGGCGTCTGCGCCGAGGTCACCGCCGAGTTCCTCGCGTTCTCGCGGCGCGTCGGCAACGACCTCTCGACGCCGCGGCCCGAGTACGCGTTCCCGGGCCTCGTGCCCGGCGACCGGTGGTGCCTCTGCGCCGCGCGCTGGCAGGAGGCGTACGAGGCCGGGGTCGCGCCGCCGGTCGTGCTGGCCGCGACGCATCCGGCGGCGCTGGACTGGTGCGACCGCGACGCGCTGTTCGCCCACGCCCTCGACGCGCCGGACGCTGACGACGCGCTGCGCGCAGCCGGGCCCGACGCGTGAGCGACACGGCGGCGCCGGCCGCGCTCAGCCCGACGCAGCTGCTCGAGGTCGTGAAGGACCGCCTGGCCGCGGCCTTCGACGGGCCGGTCGTCGTCGAGGGCGTCGTCGTCGAGCACCGCGTCGCGAACGGCGGGTTCATGACCGTCACGCTCGGCGACGTCGAGCCGGTCGGGCGGTACCCGACGCGGCTCTCGGTGAACATGGGCCCGCGCGAGGCGAGGGCCGTGCTGCCGGCCGCCCTCGAGCCACAGACCCGAGTCCAGGCCGAGGGGAGCATCGACCTCTGGATCAACCGCGCGCAGGTGCAGCTGCGCGCGACGACGCTGGTCCGCGTCGGGGCCGCCGCGACCCGCGAGGCCTACGAGGCGGCGCAGCGCGCCATCGCCGAGGAGCGACTCGGCGAGGTGGTGCCCCGCCTGCCGCTGTTCCTGTCGCGGCTGCTGCTGCTCGCACCGGTCGGCACGACGCTCGGGGACCTGACGCGGGACCTCGGCGGCTGGCAGCCGCCGCTCATCGTGCACCGCAGCCTGCCCGGCGACTCGCCGGACCTCGGCGCGCTCGTCGAGCGGGGCGTCGCGTCGGCGCTCGCGGACGGTGAGGGGCCGTTCGACCTGGTGGCCGTGATGCGGGGCGGTGCGATCGAGCCGATCAGCGGCTGGGACGACGTGGAGCTGCTGCGCGCGGTCGACCGCCTGCAGCGCGGCGGCCTGCCGGTGCTCGTCGCGGTCGGGCACGCCGACCACACCCCGCTGATCTACCGCGTCGCGGGGTACCGCGTGCGGCACACCGCCGAGGCCGGCCGGTGGCTCGCCGACCACAACCTCGGCGCCGCGCAGCGCATCCGCGGCCTCGACGTGGTCGGTCCGGTGCTGGCCGCGCGCGTCGCGGCCGAGCGCGAGCGCGTCGGACGCGTCCGCGTGGCGCTGGGCGTCGCGGTCGCGGCGCGCCTCGCCGAGCTGCGCCGCCGCGTCGCGACCGCGGCGGCCACGCTGGCGTCGTTCACGCGGGGCATGGCGCTGGTGACGGCCCCCGACGGCGGACCGGCCGTCCTGGAGCCCGGCGCGGCGATCGTCCTCGAGACGGCGGACGCGACCGTGACCGCGACCATCGACACCGTCCACCGGCACGCGGTGGACGCCGACACGGCGGGCCCGGCGCCCGCGCACCTCCCGGAGGGATCGCATGGCTGACGACACGGACTTCGACGCCGAGCTCGCGGCCGTCGAGCGGTTCATCCAGGACGTGCAGCGGGGCGGCGTCCCGACCGGCGAGGCGATGCGCGCGTTCCGCGACGTCCACCGGCCGGCGATCGAGCGGCTCCGGGCGCGGCTGACCGCGTTCGAGGACCTGCTGCGCGAGGCGGGCGTCGAGGTCGCCGAGCCCGCTCAGGACGACGACGCGACCGGCTCGGCGTAGGCGACGATGTTGTCGAGGTAGCTGCGCTCGGTCCGGTCGAACTCGCCGCCGCAGGTGATCAGCGCGAGCCGCGGCGACCCCGACCAGGTGAACACCTCGTCGTAGGGCAGCGTCGCCTTCGAGTACTGGATGACGTCCGTGACGCGCCAGGCCTGGACCGAGCCGTCCTCCAGCGCGATCTCGACAAGATCGCCGACCGCCAGCTCGCGCAGGTCGTACAGCGCGCCGCGACCCTGCGTGCGCGAGTCGACGTGACCGGCGAGCACGGCCGTCCCGGCCGGGTCGTACCAGCCGAGGTCGTCGACGTCGTCGGGGATCTCCATCACGTCGCCGGGCAGGATGCCGACGGGCACGACCGGCGCGTCGACGTCGATGGCGGGGACGCGGACCCGCAGCGGCGCCAGGCGCGGCGGCGCGACCTCGGGCGCGGGCTCCGACTCCGCGTCGGGTCCGTTCGCGGCGGGCGGCAGCACCGCCGGCGCCGGCGGCAGCGGCTCGACCGCCGTGTCGACGTCGCCGGAGGGCGTGCGCAGCCAGACCGTCACCGCGCCCGCCGCGAGGAGCAGCGCGACGGTGCGGAGCAGCCGGACCTGACGTCGGCGCCGCGGCGGGAGGTCCGCGAGCCGCGGCAGCCGGTCGGGGGCGCGGAGGCGGCGGCGCATCGGATCAGCTCGGGACCGACGGCGGGCCGTCGGCCGCGACGGTGACCGGCTCGGCGTGCACGACGATGTTGTCGGTGTACGAGCGGACGGTCCAGTCGAACGCGCCGCCGCAGGTGATCAGCGCCAGCCGCGGCGGGCCGTCCCAGACGAACACCTCGTCGATCGGCAGCGCGTCCTTCGCGTACTGGATGACCTCGGTCACGCGCCAGGTCGAGGACGAGCCGTCCGCGTGGTCGACGACCACCTCGTCGCCGACCGCGAGGTCGCGGAGGTAGTAGAAGGCGCCGGCGCCCTGCGTGCGCGAGTCGACGTGCCCTGCGAGGACCGCGGTGCCGACCTGGCCCGGCGCGACGCCGACGCCCTCGCCCGGCTCGTACCACCCGATGGTGCCGACGTCCGACGGGATCTCCATCGCACCGTCGGACTCGAGGCCGACCGGGACGGTCGCCGCCTCGACGCCGATGGCGGGGATGCGCAGCAGCGCCGGCGGTCGGCGCGGGAGCACCGGGGCCGTCGGTGCCGGCGGCTCGACCGGCGCGACCTCCGGGGCGGGCTCGGGCTCGCGCGCCCCGGACGGGGCGGTCGGCGGGACGATCGGCGCGAACGGCTCGTCGGCCGCCGGGACCTCGACGACCGGGGTCGACGCCGCCTCGACCGACGGCGCGGATGCGGTGGCGTCGGAGACGCCGGCGGGGGGGTCCGAGGCCGCCCCGAGCACCAGCGTGACCGCGCCCCCCACGGCGACCAGGGCGAGGCCCGCCGCGGCCGCGCGCACGGGGACCCGTGCCGCGGCCGTCCGGAGTCCGCGCGCGACCGCCGGCGCGGCCGCGGGGACCGCGGCGGCGGTGGTCGCGGCCGCTGCACCCACTGTCGCCGCGAGGCCGCGCAGCGCGTCGGTGGCCGAGCGGCCCACGCGCCGCGCCTGGACCGCGCCCCGCGACGCGGTGGCGCGAGCGCGCCCCGCCCCGGCCCGGACGGCGGTCCCAGCGGCTCCGAGCAGGGTCGGGACACGACCCGCGGCGCCGTCGACCGCGGTGCGGAGCGCCGCCGCACCGGCGGCGGCCGCGCCGGACGTGCGCGCCACCGCGCCGCCCGACCATGCCGTCAGCCGTGCGACCGCGGCGGTCGTGACGACGGCGATGCGGCCCCGCACCGCGACGGCCGCGCGGCTCGACGCGAGGACCGCGCGGCGCAGCACGCCGCCGAGGGTGGCGACGAGGGTCGCCGCGAGCTCCGCCGTCCGGCGACGCAGGCCGACCGCACGGACGGCCAGCACGCCCCGGGTCGGGCGTCGGACCGTGCGCGGACGCGCGGGACGGGCCGGACGTGGGGGAGCCGCCGGCGCGGGGGCGACCGCCGCGGGGACGGGCGGCGCAGGGGAGGGTGCCGGTGCCGGCGGGACGACGCGAACGGGTGCCGGAGGCTCGGGCGCCGGGGGCACCGGCGCGGGCGCGGCGGCGGGGGCCGGCGGCGCGGCCGTGGTGCCGACCGGGTCCGCGCCGAGCGCGGCGATCCGCGCCCGCGTGTCGCTGCGCAGCGCGTCGATGCGCGCGAGGATGTCGTCGAGGTCCCGGTCGGGCGTCGAACCCGATCGCGACGCGTCCTGTTCCGACGGTGTCATCACGACCTCGCGGGGCCGCGGGGTGCGGCGGGACGGCGCAGGGTAACGACGGCCCTCCGTCCGGCCGGGGCCGCGCTCCGTACCCTCATGGGGCCGGTCGGAGCACGGTCGGCGCCGACGCGGCGACCACCGCCGCCACCCACGAGGAGCGACGTCGAGATGGAGCAGGCGATCCCCGCGATCCCGGTCGGACTGCAGTCACCCGAGGTCCGCACGGCGTTCATGACGCGCGTCTACACGCGCCTCGTCGGCGCCGTCGCGCTGTTCGTCGGTCTCGAGTGGTTCCTCTTCACCTCCGGGCTGGCCGTCGCCATCACCCAGCTGGTCGTCGGCACGTCGTGGTTGCTGATCCTCGGCGGGTTCATGCTGGTGTCCTGGCTCGCGAACTCGGTCGCGCACCGTGCCGGCGGCGAGGTGGCGCAGTGGGGCGGGCTGGTCCTGCTCGTCGCCGCGAACGCCGTCATCTTCGCGCCGCTGCTGCTGCTCGCCGAGCTGCAGGTCCCCGGCGTCGTCGTCCAGGCCGGGCAGTACGCGGTCGTCGGGTTCGTCGGCCTCAGCGTCATCGCCGTGCGCTCGGCCCGGGACTTCACCTGGCTCGGCGCGGCGCTCCGCTGGGTCGGGCTCCTCGCCATCGCGGCGATCGTGCTGAGCGTGCTGACGGGTGCCGTCCTCGGGACCTGGTTCTCGCTCGCGATGATCGGCTTCGCCGGCGCCGCGATCCTCCACGACACGCAGACGATCCTGCGCACGACGCCGGTCGGCCGCGAGACCGCGGCGGCGATGCAGCTGTTCTCGGGCGTCGCCCTGCTGTTCTGGTACCTCGTCCGGTTCCTCGCCGAGCGGCGCTGAGGATCCCGGGCCGCAGGAGCACCCCGTGACACGACGGGCCGTCGCGCTCGTCGCGCTCGCGGGTGCCCTCGCCGCGTACGTGGGCGTCTGGGCGCTGGCCGAGTGGCGTGACCCGGCGCCGGTCGCACCGGGACTCCTCGCGCAGCCGCCCGGCGGCGCGCCGCCCGTGCTCGGTCCGGCCGACCCCGCGACCCCGGGTGACGCGGCGCCGCCGACGCTGCCGGGCGCCGACGTCCGCCTGCTCGAGGTCGCCGTCCCGACGTCCCCGGCTGACGCGACCCCGGTCGTCATCGACGCGGCCCTCGCGGTCCCCGAGGGCGCGGACGCCGACGCGCCGGTGCCGGCGGTCGTGCTGCTCCACGGGTTCGGAGGGGACCGGACGTCGCTGGCCGACCGCGCCGCCGAGCTCGTCGCCGACGGCTACGCGGTGCTGCTGCCCTCGGCCCGCGGCTCGGGCGCGTCGGGCGGGACCGTCACGCTGGCCGACCGCGACCGCGAGGGCCGCGACGTCGCCGCGCTCGTCGACGTGCTCGCGGCCGAGCCGGCCGTCCGGCTGGACGCGCCCGGCGACCCGCGCGTGGCGCTGGCGGGCCTGTCCTACGGCGGCGGCATCGCGCTGGTCGCGGCCGGCCTCGACCCGCGGGTCGATGCCGTCGTCGCCGTCGCGACGTGGCACGACCTCGCCGACGCGCTCGCGCCGGACGCGGCCGCGGACGGTCCGACGGGGACGGGTCCGCTGAAGGTCGGGTGGACGAGCGTGCTGTTCGCGTCGCGAACCCTGCCGGGCCTCGCCGGGGGCCCGGACGCCGACGGCGTCGAGCTCGGACGCTGCGGCCGGTTCGACCCCGAGGTCTGCGACCTCGCCGACCGCGCCGCCGTGGCGGGCCGGCTCGACCCGGCCGGACGCGCCCGGCTCGCCGCGGCCGACGTCACGGGGCCGCTGCCCCCGACGCTGCTCGTGCAGGGCGTCGGCGACACGCTGTTCGGCGTCGGGCAGGCGCTCGCGAACGCCCGCGTCGCGGCCGGGTCCGGTTCACCCGTGCGGCTGCGGCTGGTGCAGGGCGAGCACGGCGAGGCGAGCGCCGCGATCGGCGCGGGGGAGGCGGCCCGCGACGTCGACGCCTGGCTCGACCGGTGGCTGCTCGGCGGGACCGACGCGCGCGCGGCCGACGGCGTCGTGGTCCACGACCTCGCCGGCACGACCCGGTCGCTCGCGCTGGACGCGCCCGAGGGCGCGCGCACCTGGACCTTCGACGCGGGCCGCGTCGACGTCGTCGCGCCGGCCGGCGGGCTGCCCGCGGCGCTCACGACGTTCCCGGGCCTCGGAGCCGTCGGGGAGCTGGCCGACCTGTTCGGCGCGCTCGACGTCCCCGGGCAGTACGCGGACCTCACGACCGACCCGCTCGATGCGGACGTGCTCCTGCTCGGCGGCGGGGAGGTCACCCTCGCCGTGTCCTCGACGTCGGGCGAGGCGCAGCTGTTCCTCCGACTCGCCGAGGTCGCCCCCGGCGGCGCCGTCGAGCTCGTCGGGACTCAGGTCGCGCCGGCCCGCCTGACCGGGCTGCCGACCGATCCGGCCGCCGCCGTCCCCGTCACGCTGCGCATCCCGCCGGTCGCGCACCTCGTCGACGAGGGCAGCCGGGTGCGCCTCACGCTCGCGACGACCGACCAGGGCTTCGCGAACCTCCGCGAGCCGGCGACGGTCACGCTCGACCTCTCCGCCGCCGAGCTGACGCTGCGCGGACCGGGGTTCGCGCCGGCCGCCG
>JBEARL010000043.1:0-10788 GCA_041163265.1 Actinomycetota bacterium | reverse complement strand
ACGTTCCGCAGCAGCTCGACGAAGGCGCTGGCGACGCGCGCGACCAGCCAGTTCCGCGACAGGCGGGCGACGCCGACCACGATCCCGAGCAGCAGCGCCAGGATCATCCCGATCAGCGCCACGCGGACCGAGTTCGTGATGCCGACGATCAGGGCCTCGCGGATCGAGCCCGACGCCTCGAAGTCCGAGCCGAGGATGCGGAAGCCGGCCGGCTGCTGCAGGAACGCGAAGTCGCGCCGGATGCCGAGGCGGTCGAGGTTCGTCGCCAGGTTGTCGAACAGCCACAGGAGCAGCCACACGACGCCGGCGACGAAGGCCACCTGGAGCGCGCCGCGCAGGATGCGGACGTCGCGCCAGACGGCGACGCGCGGCGCCCGTCCCACGGACAGGCCGGTCCCTGCCATCGTCCCCCCGAGCCGTCCGGCGCGCCCCCCGGCGCGCCCGGTCGTGAACCCTACCCCCGACGACCGGGGGCCACGTCCGTGGACGTGGCCCCCGGCGTCAGTGCGGGTGGATCAGCGGAACGGCGGGGCGTACAGCAGACCGCCCTCGGTCCAGAGCGAGTTCACGCCGCGCGGCAGGCCAAGGGCCGTGTCCGGGCCGACGTTGCGCTCGTAGATCTCGCTGTAGTTGCCGACGGCCTGGATCACGCGGACCGCCCACTCGGCGTCGAGCCCGAGGCCCGGGTCGAAGTCGGCGACGAGGCCCAGGAACCGGCCGACGCCGGGGTCGGCCTCGGGGTCGGTCGACGCGACGAGCGAGTCGACGTTCGCCTGCGTGATGCCGAACTCCTCCGCCTGGATGGTCGCGAAGGTCACCCACTGGACGACGTCGAACCACTTGGAGTCACCGTCGATCGTCAGCGGGCCGAGCGGCTCCTTGGACATGACGTCCGAGAGGATCTTCACCGAGGCGGTGCCGCCCTGCTCGGCCGGCCACGTGCCGCGGAACGCGGCGAGCTGCGAGAGGTCCGACGTCCAGCCGTCGCAGCGGCCCGCGAAGTAGGCCTCCTGCAGCTGGTCGTTCTCCTCGAAGACCAGCGGCTCGTACGCGAGGCCCTCGGCGGCGAAGTACGTCTCGAGGTTCAGCTCGGTCGTGGTGCCGGCCTGGACGCAGACGGTGGTCCCGTTCATGTCCGCGATCGAGTCGAAGCCGCTGTCGGTGTTGACCAGCATGCCCTGACCGTCGTAGAACGTGGTCGCGGCGAAGGACGCACCCTCGCTGCCGTCACGGGTGGCGGTCCAGGTCGTGTTGCGGATCAGGACGTCGATCTCTCCGGACTGAAGCGCCGTGAACCGGGCGGACGCCGACAGCGGGATCCACTCGATGGCCTCGGCGTCGCCGAGCACGGCGGCCGCGACGGCGCGGCAGTAGTCGGCGTCGAAGCCGACGTAGGTGTCGCCCTCGGGCGCGGCGAAGCCGGCGAGGCCGGTGTTGACGCCGCACTTCAGCGTGCCGCGGGCCTTGACGGCGTCGAGCAGGCTGCCAGCCTCCTGGGCGGGCTCGACGGTGACGGTGTCCTCGGTGCCGGTGTCGGCGGCGGGCGCGTCGGCGGCCTCCTCCTCGCCGCCGCAGGCGGCGAGGATCAGACCGGCGGCGAGCGCGACCGACGCGAGCCGGACGTTGCGCTTCCTCACGTTGTCTCCTCGTTCCATGTGCCGCGGACCCGGGATCTCCGTGGCCCGCGCGTGCTGCTGCCGGTCGGGCGGGGCTCCGCGTGCAGTGGGACCGCCCCCCGGTCCGGACACCCCGTCGTCACGCCGCGCGAGGCGGGCAACTACCGGAGTCGGAGAGAGGCTAGCGGGTCGGCGCGACCTCGGCACGGACCCCGCCCGTAGGCTCCGGCGGCCGTCGACCGGTCCGGGGGTGCGAGATGTCCGAGGGCGACGAGCTCCGCCGTGACGGACGCCGGCCGGCCGGACTGCGTCCGGTCACGCTGACCCCGGGGGTCCAGCGGCACCCGGCCGGCTCCGTCCGCATCGACGCCGGGGGGACGTCGGTGCTGGTCGCGGTCAGCGTCGCGGACCGCGGCCCGCGGTGGCGTGACGGCCGCGGCTGGGTCACCGCCGAGTACGCGATGCTGCCCGGGTCGACCGACTCCCGCACCGCCCGCGACCGCCGCGGGGTCGGCGGCCGGGCCAAGGAGATCGAGCGCCTCGTCGGCCGCTCGCTGCGGGCCGCCGTCGACCTCGACGCCCTGCCCGACGTCACCGTGACCGTCGACTGCGACGTGCTCTCGGCCGACGGGGGGACCCGGACCGCCGCGATCACCGGCGGTTGGGTCGCGCTGGCGCTCGCGCTCGACGCCGTCGGGGCGCCGGCGGCGCTGATGGGCCAGGTCTGCGCCGTCTCCGTCGGCCTCGTCGACGGCGTGACGCTCCTGGACCTCGACCAGTCGGAGGACAACCGGGCCGACGTCGACATGAACGTGGTCGCGACCGCCGACGGGGCGCTCGTCGAGGTCCAGGGGACGGCCGAGGGTGCGCCGTTCCCGCGCGCCCGGCACGACGAGCTCCTGGACCTGGCGCTCGCCGGCTGCGCCGAGCTGGCGGAGCTGCAGCGCGCCGCCCTCGCGGTCGCCCGCCGCGCATGAGCGGCGGGTCGACGCGGATCGTCGTCGCGACGGCGAACGCGCACAAGCTGACCGAGATCGCCGCGATCCTCGCCGGCGTCCCGGCGCTCGCCGCAGCGCCGCCCGTGCTGGTGCCGATGTCCGAGCTCGGCGTCCCCTCACCCGTGGAGGACGGCGCGACCTTCGCGGCGAACGCGCTGATCAAGGCGCGGGCCTGCGCCACCGCGACGGGGCTGCCGGCGCTGGCCGACGACTCGGGGATCGCGGTCGAGGCGCTCGACGGCGGTCCCGGCGTGCGCTCGGCGCGGTTCGCCGGCGAGCCGACCGACGACGCGGCGAACAACGCGCTGCTGCTGGCGCGGCTCGACGACAGCGGTGCGGTCGGGCCGGCCGCGAGGCGGGCGGCGTTCGTCTGCGCGGCGGCGCTGGTGCTGCCCGACGGCACCGAGCGGGTCGCCGAGGGTCGGATGGAGGGCCACGTCGTCGCCGCCCCCCGCGGGACGCACGGCTTCGGCTACGACCCGCTGTTCGTCGCCGACGCGACCCCCGACGGCCGCACGAACGGCGAGCTGCTGCCGGCCGAGAAGGACGCGATCAGCCACCGCGGCGCGGCGTTCCGCGCGCTCGCGCCCGAGCTCGCGGCGCTGCTCAACCGCTGAGGTCCGCACCCGCGGTCGCGTCGGGACCCGGCCCGCCGACCGCCGTCAGCACCGCCGCGGCCAGCGCCGGCCACCCCTCGGCCGCCCAGGTGTCGAAGTCCCGCCCCGACAGCGTCGCGAGCCCGAGCCCCGCCGACGGGGCGGCCCAGACCAGCGATCCCGACCGACCGAAGTGACCGACGGCGTCCGGCGGCAGCGGGCCGCCCCAGTGCGGATCCTTCGCGTCCCGCAGCTCGAGGCCGAGCGTCCAGGGGTTCGGGCGCTGGCGGCCGAATCCCGGCAGGACCCCGTCGAGGTCGGGGAACGCCACGGTCGTGAGGCCCGCGCGCGCCGACGGCGGCAGCACGCGGGGGGAGAGGAGCTCGTGGACGAAGCGGCCGAGGTCGTCGGTGCTGGCCCGCGCGCCCCAGGCCGGCGAGCCGTCGAGGACCGTGGCGGCCATCCCCAGCGGTCCGGTCAGCCGCTCGCGGAGCACGTCGGCGAACGGCCGGGCCTCCCGGGCCGCGACGAGGTCGCCGAGGACCTCGTAGCCCCAGTTCGAGTAGACGCGGCGCACGCCGGGCGCCATCGTGCGGTCGCCCGCCTCGAAGCCGAGCCCGCCCGCGTGGGCCAGCAGGTGCCGGACGGTCGCCCCCTGTGCGGCGGTCGGGCCGACCGGTTCGTCGAGGTCGACGAGGCCCTCGTCGGCCATCAGGAGGACGACGGCTGCGGTCAGCGGCTTGGTCACGGAGGCGACGGGGTGCGCGGTCGCGGTGTCGCCACGGGCGGCGATCAGCCCGTCCGGGCCCACGACCACGGCGGCGGCGTGCGGCACGGGCCAGGCGTCGATGCCGGCCAGCGCGGCCGCGAGCGCCTCGGCGCGCGGGTCGACGCTCATGCCGCTGGGGAGGGGGTCGCGCCGGGCAGCTGCTCGCCGCGCTGCACGGCCGCGATGCCGGCCACCAGCACGGCCCCGCCGACCAGCTGCGGCAGGCCAGGCCGCTCGGTCAGCACCGCCCACGCGATCAGCACGGCCGCGAGCACCTCGGAGAGGGCGACGAAGGACGAGACGCGCTGCCCCAGCCGCGCGACGGCCGCGATCCCGGTCAGGTAGGCGATCGCCGTCGCGACGAGCGCCAGCCACAGCGCCGGCACCAGCCAGGACGTCGTCCGTCCGGCGACCTCGGTGGTGACCGCGGCCACCTCGATGGGGACGAGTCCGACGGCGCCCGCGACCAGCATCGTCGCCGCGCCGACGGCCGTGCCACCGGCCGCCAGCACCGTGACGGGGACCGTGTCGCGGGCGCGCTCGCCCAGCGTGAAGAACGTCGCGAGGAACACCGCCGCGAGCAGGCCCCACCCGACGCCGACGAGGTCCAGGCCACCGACGCCCCACGGCTCGAGGACCAGCACCAGGCCGGCGATCGCGGCCGCGGCACCCACCAGCGTCGCCGCGGCCGGGACTCGGCGCGTGCGCAGCGACGACCATGCGAGCAGCAGCACCGGCGCCGAGAACTCGAGCATCAGCGCGACCGCGACGTCGAGCCGCTCGACGGCGTTGAAGTAGGCGAGCTGCGTGCCGGCGGTCGCGACGACGCCGTACGCGACGACGATCCGCGCGGCGCCGCGCGGCAGCGGCCACCAGGTGCGGACCCGGACGGCGGCGATCGCGAGCAGCACCAGCGCGCCGCCGGAGAGCCGCACGAGCACCGCGCCGCCGGGGCTCCAGCCGGCGGTGATCAGCGCTTTCGCCATCGTCCCCGAGCTGCCGAACGTCGCGGCCGAGACGAGCGCGACCGCGATGCCGCCGCGGATCGCGGGCGCGGTGGGCGCGGTGGGCGCGGCGGCCGCGGCGCGGGGTGACGCCGTCATGGGGGCTCCGGCGGGGCGGGGAGGTCGCGGTGGGAGGTGACGGCGGGGAGCGTGCGGGCGTGCGAGCGGTCCGGCGGGCCGTCCGGCGGGCGTGCGAGCGGGGGGAGTCGAACCCCCACGGGCCAGGGCCCACTGGGACCTAAACCCAGCGCGTCTGCCGGTTCCGCCACGCTCGCCCGGTGCACGACGGCCGGCCACGAGGGCCGGCCGTCGTACCGGTGCGCCGCCAGGGACTTGAACCCCGAACCTGCCGGTTAAGAGCCGGATGCTCTGCCAATTGAGCTAGCGGCGCGTGCTGGACCGCGGTCGGTGCCGGCCGCGGTCCGGGGTGAGTGAGGGGACTTGAACCCCCGGCCTCCTGGACCACAACCAGGCGCTCTAACCAGGCTGAGCTACACCCACCGGGTCCGCACCCGGGTGGGTGCGTCGGCGCAGGATACGGCCTCGGCCGGCGCGGGTGTGGACGTGGTGGTCGAAAGTGCTACGCTCCATGTCACTATGTTGACCCTGCGGCTCACCACCGACCCGGCGGCCGCGGCCGGCCTGCCGCTCCACGCTCGGGTCGCGGCCGCCCTGCGCCGCGCCCTCGCCGAGGGGCAGGTCGCGCCGGGCGGTCTGCTGCCCCCGGCCCGCGATCTGGCGTCGGCGCTCGACGTCCACCCGAACACCGTGCTCCGCGCCTACCGGGCCCTGCGCGACGAGGGACTCGTCGACCTGCGGGCCGGTCGCGGCGCGCGCGTGCTGCCCGGCGCCGACGCGCCCGCGGCGCTGACCGGACCGGTCGACGCGCTGCTCGCCGCCGCGGCCCGGGTCGGTGTCGACCTCGACGCCGTCGTCGACCTGGTCCGCGCCCGCGCCCGCCGAACGCCGCGCTCGCCGCTCCACCACTCCGACCCCCCGCAGGAGGAGGAACCACGATGACGACGACCCGTCCGCCCCGACCACCGGCCGTCCGCCCCCGCCCGACCGAGCTCGCGCTGCCGCTCGCCGGCGTCGCGGTCGCGGCGCTGCTGCCGTTCGCCTACGCCGGCAGCCTGCCCGACCCGGTCGCGTCCCACTGGGGGTTCGGCGGCGTGCCCGACGGGAACCTCCCGATCCTCGCGGACCACCTGGCGCTGCTGGCCGCGACGGCCCTCGTCGTCCTCGGGCCGCTCTGGGCCGCGGCCCGGGCCGACCGAGCCGCCGCCCGCGTGCTCGTCGGCCTCGCCCACGGCGGGGCGGCGATGTTCGCGCTGCTGCGGTGGTGGACGCTCGAGGCGAACGCCGGCGCCGCGACGTGGCGGGACGCGGGGCCACTGGTCGCCGGCGACGTGCTCGTCGCGCTCGGGGTCGGCGCCGTCGCCGGCCTCGCCGGTGCGCGGCTCGCCCGGAGCCGTCCGGACCATCCGCCGGTGACGCGGACCGTGGCACCGGTCGAGGTCGCGCCGGGCGACCACGTCGTCTGGGTCGGCCGGCAGACCGCCGGTCCGGCGCTCGTCGTCCCCGCGGCCGCCGTCGTCCTCGCCGCGGTGCTGGTCGCGGTCGTCCCGGGTCCGGCCGCCGCCGTCGTCCCGGCGCTCCTGGTCGCGGCGGTCGCGCTCGCGACGTTCACGCGGGTCGCGGTCGACGTCTCGGACCGGGGTCTGAGCGTCCGCCTGGGACCGCTCGGCTGGCCGCGGATCCGCGTGCCGCTCGGCGACGTCACCTCGGTCGCCGTGCAGCACGTCGAGCCGATGGCCCACGGCGGCTGGGGCTACCGGGCCATGCCCGGCGTGCGCGCCGTCGTCGTGCGGCGGGGCGAGGGCCTGCGCGTCGGCCGCCGCGGGCGGGCCGACCTGGTCGTCACGGTGGACGGCGCCGAGGACGCTGCGGCGGTGCTGACCGCGCTCATGGCACGACGGTCACCGTGATCGTCTCGGTCGCGCCGAACGCCAGCTGGGTCCCATCGCTCAGCTGCGCGCAGAGCGTGTGCTCGCCGGGCGCCAGCTCGATGGTGCGACGGTCGGTGCCGTCGTTCAGCGCGATGACCCCGCGCTCGACGGCGCCGGCGGAGGCGGCCGGAACCAGTTCGCCGGCCGTGACGCACGGTCGGTCGACGAGGATGTTCAGGTGGCCCTCGCACTCGACCGCTGGGCCGCAGGGCACGAGGTCGATGCCGTCGGCCTCGAGCACGACCAGCAGCGGCGAGGTGACCGCGGCACCGTCCTGCGGCGAGACGAACCGGGCGGCCGCGTCCGTCGGCTGGTCGCCGACGTCGTAGGCGCCGGGACCGCCGGCGCAGCCGGAGGTCAGGGCGAGCAGCAGGGCGGCGAGGACGGCGGTGACGCGGGCCCGCGGGTCGGGGCCGGCGGGGGAGCGCTCGGAGCGGGCGAAGCGGTCGATGAGGCGGGAGCGGGGACTGCCGTGCATCGTTCCTCGTGGTCGGGGGCTCAGGTCGTCGCGCGCTCCCGGAGGAAGGCCAGCGCCTCGTCGGCGTGGCGCTCCATGTCGACCTCGCTCGAGACCACGTGCAGCAGCGTGAGGTCGCGGTCGAGGACGTAGGTCTGGCGCCGGCTCGGGGCCGGGCCGATCCGCTTCGCGCCGAAGGCGGCGGCGACTGCGCCGTCGCGGTCGCCGACCAGCGGGAAGTCGAAGTCGTGCCGCTCGGCGAACCGGGCCTGCGTGTCGTCCGAGTCGCGGCTGACGCCGACGCGGGCCGCGCCGACCTCCGCGAACTCCGCGGCGAGGTCGCGGAAGTGGCAGGCCTGGGCGGTGCAGCCGGCGGTGAACGCCTTCGGATAGAAGAACACGACGAGGGCGCGCTCGCCGGCCAGTGTGGACAGCCGGGTGTCGGTGCCGTCGTGGGTCGTCACGGCGAGGTCCGGGATGCGGCCGCCGATCTCGGCGCGGGCCATGGGTCGTTCCTTGTGGGGTCGGCGCCGGTCGTCCCGGCGGCGCGCGGGACCGTAGCCACGACGCTGCGGCTGGTGCGGGGCACGAGGTGGTCGACCGTCACCGTCGCCGTGTCCGTCACCCCGAACGCCACGCGCGTCCCGTCCGCCAGCTGCGCGCAGAGCGTGTGCTCGCCGGGGGCGAGGTCCAGCAGCAGCACGCGCGAGCCGTCGGTGAGCGCATGGACGCCGAGGTCGTCGGCGCGCAGCGAGCCCGACGGGACCAGCTCGCCCGCGGGCAGGCACGGCCGGTCGACGAGCACGTTCAGGTGCCCCTCGCAGGCCGCCGCCGGTCCGCACGGGACAAGGACGACGCCGTCGGCGTCCAGCACCACGGGGACCGGCGAGCCCAGGACCGCGCCGTCGGGGGGATGCAGGATCCGGGCGGCGGGCGGGGACACGGCCCCGGGGCCCCGGGCGACGGCGACGAGCAGGCCGAGGGCCGCGGCCCCGGCGGTCACGACCGGGACGCGGCCACGGCCGGGCGCCGTGCGGACCGTGCGCAGCGGTGCGACGAGCATCGGCGGCCCCGGCGTCGCCGGACCCCGGGCGGGGTCGGGCCGGGGAGGCTCCGCCCGGGACCTCGCGGGGGCGGCACGTGCCGCTCACGGGGTCCCTGCGCCTAGGCTCCGCCCGCCCGCGCGGGCACGAGGGGGAGCGGTCGGATGACGGTCCGGGAGCGCATCACCACCACGCAGGCCACCACCGCCTACCAGATGACCTTCGGCGGACTGGCGCTCGTCGCCGTCGTGCTGCTGATCCTGCCCGAGACCACGGCCGCGAACGCCGTGAACCTCGCCGTCTGGGCCGTGTTCGTCGTCGACTACGTCGCGGCGTTCGCGGTCGCCCCCGACAAGCGGCGGTTCTTCCGCGGCCACCTGCTCGAGCTGATCGCGATCATGCCCCTGGACTTCCTGCGGGTCGCACGGGCGCTGCGCATCGTGCGGCTGGTCCGCGTCCTCCGGCTCGGCATCGTGTTCGGCCGGACCTACCGCACGCTCGGGGGTGTGCTCGGCACCAACGGCCTCGGACGGGCCGTCGTCGTGGTCGTCGTCGTCATCCTGCTGGCCGGGCTCTCGATCCAGACGGTCGAGCCCGAGATCGGCACGGTCGCCGACGGGCTGTGGTGGGCCTTCGTGACCGCGACGACCGTCGGGTACGGCGACATCTCGCCGGCGACGCCCGGTGGACGGCTGATCGCGCTGGTGCTGATGACCGTCGGGATCGGGCTCATCGGCCTGATCACGGGCAGCGTCGCGACGTTCTTCCTCCGCGGCGGCGCCGAGGAGAAGGCGCCCGAGTCGCCGCACCTCACGCACCTGCGTGGGCTGCTCGACCGCTGGCACGAGCTCGAGCACGCGGACCGGCACGCCGCGGCCGCGCTGCTGAAGGGGCTCGCGGACGGGACGGTCGCCGCCGCGCCGGCGCCGGGCCCCGAGGCCTGACGAGCTCCGCGGCCCCGCCGACCGGCGACGTGGCTACAGGATGAACGTGAACCGCGCCACGATCGCGAACGTCACGGCGCCGCCGGCCGGGACCAGCCAGCGGCCGTGACGCCCGGCGGCGATGCGCCGCCACCCGCCGTCGGGACCGTCGCGTCCGAGCACGCCGAGCAGGCCGAGCAGCGCCAGCAGCGTGAACAGCGCGCAGACGAAGATGACCGAGAAGTCCGGGTGCTCGCCCAGGATCGCGACGAGCGACCCCTCGAGCAGGATCTCGAGCCCGAGGACCATCGCCAGTGCCGGCGCCCCCGTCGGCAGCCAGTGCCAGACCGGCGCAAGGGTCGGCAGGCGGTCCCCGACGGCGTCGATGACGTTCGGCAGCAGGTACAGCGCGGTCGCGAGCCACAGTGCCGGCCCCGTCCCCATGAACGCGCTGGCGACGAACAGGAACGCGCCGACGCGGACGACGGTCGCGAGCCGCGGCTGCCAGGCGTAGGGGTCGGGCAGCTCGTCGGGGCTGAGCAGCTCGACCCGGGCGGGGAACCACCGGCCGGCCGCGAGCTCGAGCAGGACCCGCGCGACCACCGCGAGCGTCGCGACGATCCGGACCGTCGCGACGTGGTCGCCGGCCGGCAGCGCGAGCCCGGTCAGGGCGGGCAGGGCGCGGAACACGAGGCTCGCGACCCAGCCGCCGAGCAGCGCGGCGAACGCGAGGTCCCCGACCCGCTCGGTCCAGGCGACCGGGACGCCGGGCTCGCGGCGGAACTCCCGGGTCGAGCGGGCGATGACGATCGGGCCGAACCCGGCGACGACGACGCCGGCCAGCAGCCGCAGGTCGGTCACCCCCGCGCCGTCCAGGCCCGCGAGGGTGCCGAGCGCGAACACGAGGACGCCGACCGCGCCGCCGAGCGCGTCGACGATGCCGAGCGCGACCAGCGCGATGAACAGCGGGATCGGCGGGTGGTCGGACGCGCCGCCCGTCTGGGCCAGCGCCGCGAGGCCGAGGCCGAGCCCGATGAGCGCCGGGAGGAACCCGAGCGTCCCGAGCATCGCGCGCAGGTGGATGCCGTCGCCGAGCAGCTTCGCGAGTAGCGGCGATGGTCGCGCGGCGCGCCGGATCAGCCGCTCGGACGGCCGGTCGAGGGCGACGAGCGGTGCCAGGCGGAAGATGCCGAGCAGGTCCCCGCGACCGGCCTCGACGACGGTGCTGGTGCGAAGGTCGTACTCGGCGCCGGCCAGCGCGTCGAGCACGTCCTCGCTGATCTCGGCGCTGCCGGGACCGGCGCCGCCACCGCCGCCACCGCCCGCACCACCGCCACCGCCCGCACCGCCGCCACCCGCGGCGCCGGCGGAGC
>JBEARL010000042.1:0-14434 GCA_041163265.1 Actinomycetota bacterium | reverse complement strand
GTGATCGGTCGGTGACGACAGGTCCGGCGTCCTCCCCGCGCGCAGGTCGGCGACGATGCGGGCCGCGGCGCCCTCGAGTCGGTGGACGACCCCCTCGAGCGGGTCGAGGGCGAGCGCCTCGGTGTCGAGGATCTCGACGCGCAGGCCGGCCCGGAGCCGCAGCGCGGCCGGGTCGTGGGGAGGGCTCGCGCTCTCGGCGCCGGGGTCCGACATGTCGGCGGACTCTAGGCGGGCGCGGTCAGCCGCCGAGCAGGTCCAGCGCCCGTCCGGCCAGCGGCGCCACGAGGGGCCCGAGGTCCGCACCGCCGCCGTCCGCGCCGTCCCCGTACTGCCCGGCCGCGACGCGGCGGTGGACACCCTCTGCGATGCAGGCGAGCTTCCAGTGCCCGAGCGCGGTGTGGAACCGCACGGCCGCGGCGTCGACGTCGCCGCCCGCCGCCGCGTAGGCGGCGGTCAGCCCCGCCCGGTCGGGCATGCCGGGGGCGCGCGACGGCGGGTCGGGGAACGGGACGACGGCGTCGCCGTCCTCGGTCCAGGCGGTCAGCAGCGTGCCGAGGTCGCTGAGCGGCTCGCCGAGGCTCGCGAGCTCCCAGTCGAGCACCGCCGCGACCCGCCCCGTCGCGGGGTCGACGACGACGTTGTCGAGCCGGTAGTCGCCGTGGACGATCCGCGGCGGACCGGGCGGCGGCGTGGCGGCCGCGAGCGCGTCGCGGGCCCGCTCGAGGAGCGCCCGCTCGGCGTCCCGCGCCCGCTCGAGCTGGCCGCCCCAGCGCCGCAGCAGTCGCGGCACGTGCGGGCTCGTCGAGCCGAGGTCGCCGAGTCCGACGTCCGCCGGGTCGAGCGCGTGCAGGCGTGCCAGCACCCGGGCGAGGTCGGAGGCGACCGCGCCCCTGGCGTGGGCGGGCAGGTCGGCGACGTCGGCGGCGGTGCGCACGACCCGTCCGGGCACGACGGCGGTCGCGAGGAACGGTGCACCGGTCACCGCCGGATCGGGTTCGGCGCCGAGCACCTCGGGCACCGGGACGTCCGTGCCGGCGAGCGCGGCCATGATGCGGCCCTCGCGCAGCACGTCGTGGGCGCCGTGCTCGAGGCCACCGAGCGGTGCGCGCCGCACGACGAGCGCCCGGCCGTCGGCCCCCTCGACGCGGGCCGTCAGGTTCGAGCGGCCACCGGGGTAGGCGGTCGCGCGGAGCGGCGGCGCGGCGAGGTCGCGCTGGGCGCACCACCGGCCGAGGGCCGTGAGGTCCAGCCCGACGGGGGCGCCACGGGCCCGGTCGCCGCCGTCCGCTTCCACGGGATCAGGCGTCGCCGCGACGCTCGCGCGCCCGCGCCAGCTCGCGGCGGGCCAGCGCGTCGGCGTGGACCTCGTCGGGCCCGTCGGCGACGCGGAGGGTCCGGGCGTGGCTCCAGAGCATCGCGAGCGGCGTGTCGTCGCTGAACCCGGCGCCGCCGTGCACCTGGATGGCGCGGTCGATGACCCACTCGGCCATCGCCGGCACGACCAGCTTGATCGCCGAGATCTCGCGCCGCGCCGCGCGGTTCCCGACCGCGTCCATCAGCGCCGCCGTGCGCAGCACGAGCAGGCGGGCCTGGTCGATGCGGACGCGGGCCTCCGCGATCCATGACCGGACGACGCCCTTGTCCGAGACGGGCCCACCGAACGCGGTGCGGGCGTCGGCCCGGGCGCAGAGCAGCTCGAGCGCGCGCTCGGCCATGCCGATCAGCCGCATGCAGTGGTGGATGCGGCCGGGACCGAGCCGGGCCTGCGCCATCGCGTACCCCTGCCCCTCTGCGCCCACCAGGTTCGTCACCGGCACGCGGACACCGTCGAGCGCGACCTCGGGGTGCCCGCCGTGGCCGTCGTACCGGCCGAAGACGGGGACCTCGCGGACGACGCGGACCCCGGGGGCGTCCATCGGCACCAGCACCATCGACCACCGGCCCCGCACGTCGGCGTCGGGATCGGTCACGCCCATCAGCACGCCGACCCGGCACCGCGGGCTCGCCGCGCCCGACGACCACCACTTCCGTCCGGTGATCACGTACTCGTCGCCGTCGCGCACGATGCGGGTCGCGAGGTTGCGCGGGTCCGAGGACGCGACGTCGGGTTCGGTCATGAGGAAGCAGGACCTGATGGCGCCGTCGAGCAGAGGTGCGAGCCACCGCGCCTTCTGCTCGTCCGAGCCGAAGTCGTGGAGCAGCTCCATGTTGCCGGTGTCCGGCGCTGCGCAGTTCGTCGCCTCGGGTGCGAGCAGCGGTGAGCGGCCGGTCAGCTCGGCGAGATGCGCGTACCCGAGGTTGGTCAGCCCCGCGCCGAGGTCCGGGTCGGGGAGGAACAGGTTCCACAGGCCGCGGGCGCGGGCCTCGGCCTTGAGGCCCTGCAGGACCGAGGAGTGGTGGTGCCGGTCGCCGGAGGACGCGACCTCAGCGTGGTGCGCGGCCTCCGACGGGATCACCCGGGTCGCGACGAGGTCCGCGAGGTCCGCTCGGAGGGCCGCCGCGCGCGCGTCCGGCGCGAGGTCGAGGCCGACGTGGTCGGCGGCGTCCACGCGCTCCCCCCGGTCGGCGCGGTCGCAGTCAAGCGGACGCGCGGCGGGGCCGGATCGCGGGCCCCCGATGCCGTCAGCCGGAGGTCCTGCCGCCGGGGGTCGCGGCGGTGCGGGGCACCTCCACCCGAAGGGCGAACGACGTCCGGTTCGTGACGTTCCGGTCCGCCTCGAGGCGCAGGCCGAGCCGCTCGCCCGGAGCCAGCGCCACCGCGACGGTCGTCGTGCCCGTGAGGTCGCCGAGCGCGACGGCCGCGCCGGGGCAGTTCGCGCCGTCCCAGGGTCCGCCCCGACAGGCGGTGACGGTGACGGCGCCGGCGCCGTCCGGCCCGTCGGCCTCGAGCCGCAGTTCGACCGCGGTGAGCGCGAGGGTCCCGGTCGCGACGACGTCGACGAGCGCCTCGGCCCGCGAGCCGCCGCGCGACCACGGTGGGGCCAGGGGTCCCGACGCCGGTTCGTCGCCGGTCGGCGCCCCAGCGGCGGCCCACGTCGCCGCGGTCACGGTCAGGCCGCGGACCGCCGCGGCCCCGGCGGCCCCACCGAGGAGCGGCACCAGCAGCGCGACCGCGGCGAGGTCGAGGAGGTCGGCCGCGAGGCGACCCCGTCGGTGCCGCACGGGTCACGCGCCGTCGGTCCGCGTCAGCCGCTCGTCGTGACCGGGTCGCGCTGGACCATGGTGAAGGTGTAGGTCAGGTCGACCGCGGCGCCCTGCACGGTCGGGTCCGGCGGGGTGCCGTCGACCGTGGTCTCGTCCTGGTCGGGCAGGGTCAGCACGATCTGGAGGTGGAGCGAGCCGCCGGCGGGCAGCGACGAGGCGAACACCGCCGGCGTCGTGAGCGAGCCGACCTTCGTGGCCGCCAGCAGTTCGGACTCGGTGCCCGCGCAGGTCCCGGCTGCCGCGTCCCAGGCCACGCTGCAGCCGCGGATGCCGACGGTCAGCGCCTCGGTCGTCGCGGTGTCCGTGACCAGGACGGCGTCGCCGGTGGCCGCGACGTCGAGCGCGACCTCGATGCGCCGTCGAGCGTCCCGGTCCCGTCCAGCCGGACGTGCCGCATGACGACGTCGCCCGGGGCCATGTCGGTGACCGACGTGCTGAACCCGTCGCCGACGTCGCTCAGCGTCAGGGCCAGCTCGCCGCCGTCGACCGCCTGCGGGGTCGGGTTCGACGTCGTCGCGGTCAGCCCGGCGAGGACCACCGAGGCGACGGCCAGGCCGACGACCCCGCCGAGCAGGAGCGCCGCGCGCCGTCCCCGCCCGCGGCGGTCCTCCCCGTCGGTGCGGCGATCATGCGGTGCGGTGGGGTCGGCCTGGTCGGTGCGGTCCATGTGGCGGTCCTCGGTCGGGCGCCGCTCGGCGCCGGGGTCGGGGACGGTGTCGGGGCCGCCTCACGGGCCGCTCATGGTCGGGTCACGGGTCGCGCGCGGTCACCGCGCCCTCCGACGTCCCCGCTCACCGGCGACCTACGGTGGGGAGGCCGGGACCCGGGGGCGGGGTCCGGCACGGGGGTGGGGGATGGGTCCGGACGAGCGACGACGGGTCCCGGCGTTCGAGCTGGCGGCGCCGTCGGCACCGCCGCCGGCGCTGCTGGCCCGGGTCGTCGGCTGCGTCGTCGGCGCCGCGGTCGGGGACGCGCTCGGGGCGCCGTTCGAGTTCCTCCCGCGCGGGACGTTCCGCAGCGCCATCCCGGTGCCGCTGCTCGAGGGGACCGGCGAGATGGTCGGCGGCGGGGCGTTCGGCTGGGCCCCCGGCGAGTTCACCGACGACACGCAGATGGGGCTGGCGCTGGCCGCCTCGCTGCGCGCGCGGCGCGGCTACGACCCCGACGACGTCTGGGAACGGTGGCGGACGTGGGGTCGGCACGCGCCCGACGTCGGGGCCACGACGCGGCACGCGCTCGCGCACCCCGACTGGCGCGACGTCGCGCATCCCGACCCCCAGCGCACCGCCGCGAACGGGGCGCTGATGCGGGCGTTCCCGCTGGTGCCCGCGACGCTGCACGTCGACGACATGACCGCCCGGGCGGTGGTGCTGCACCAGGCGTGGCTGACGCACGCGCACCCCGCGGCGGCATGGGCCGCATGGCTCGGCGTGGCCGCGATGCGAGCGGCCGTGCGCGCGGAGGACCCGTGGGCGGTGCTCGACGCGGAGGTCGCCGCGCTGCCGGCGGATGTGGGGCCGCGGTTCGCCGAGATGCTGGCGCCGGGGTGGCACCCGGACGACGCCGACGTCGGCAACGGCAGCGCGTGGGGCTGCCTCGCGCAGGCGGTCTGGGCCGTGCGCGGCGCCGCGGGGTTCGAGGAGGCGGTGACGGCGGCGGTCGACCTCGGGTCCGACGCGGACACCGTCGCCTGCGTGACCGGCGCGCTGGCCGGGGCACTGCACGGGATCGGGGCGGTGCCCGAGCGGTGGGCGGCCGCCGTGAACGGGCGCCTCGACGCGCCCGACGGCGAGCAGCACCACGACCGGATGACGCTGGCCGCGGTGGCCGTGGGGCTGCTCGGTCGGGCCTGACCGCGCCGGCCTACGCCCGCCGGCGCGGCCGCCGGACGGGGGACCCGTCCCGCCAGGCCGAGGTCGGCCGCTGCATCGCGGCGGGGCGGCCCGGCCGCGACGAGTCGGGGAGGTCCGAGGTGCTGCGGCCCGTCGGCTCGAGGAACGCCGCGCCGTCGGCGGCGAGGCTGCGGCGCAGGTTCCGCTTGTCGAGGGCGAAGCCGTCGCGCTCGTCGGGCGGCAGGTCCAGCCGCCACACCGCCTCGTAGGTCCGGCGCAGGCGCGACACCGTGAACTCGGGGGGCAGCAGCGACAGGACCGCGTCGGTCCGCTCGAGGTCGTCGGCGAGGCGCTCGCGGGCGTCGGCGACGATGCGCGCGTGGTCGAAGGCGAGCGGCAGTTCGCCGTCGAGCACGTCCTCGACCGGGGCCCAGCGCGCGTCCGCGGCGTCCGTTCCGGCCCGCAGGCGCATCGGGTCGGGGACGGTCGCGTAGTAGCCGACGCTGACCACGTCCATGCGGGGATCGCGGCCGGGGTCGCCGTAGGCGCCGAACTGCGCGAGGCGCGGCACGGTGGCGCCGGACTCCTCGCCGAGCTCGCGCGCGGCGGCGTCGTCGAGCGTCTCGTCGGGCCGCTTGAAGCCGCCGGGCAGCGCCCACCACCCGGCGAAGGGCCGCTCGGCCCGCCGGACCAGCGCCAGCCGGAGCCGGTCGTCGACGACGGCCATCACGACGACGTCCACGGTGACCGCGAAGGGTGGGAACGCCCGCGGGTCGTAGGCGTCGGGGACTTCGGTGGCGTGGGGGTCCATGGCCCCGACCCTAGACCGTCGTGGGCGAAAGGGACAACTTGACACCAAGTGCGCCGGCGGGATAAGATGTCACATGACCCTCAAAACGGGGGTCGCCCCGGACCGCCAGGAGCCCAGATGCCCGCCGCACCCGCCGCCCCCGCCCTGCCCCTCGAGCACGTCGCCGTCGGCGCCCCGATCACCCGGCTCGGGGTCAGCCTGTTCCCCCTCTACCTCCACCAGGCCGCCCCGGACATCGCCTCGGGGGAGGAGGACCTGGTCATCGAGGAGCTGCCGTCGGCCGAGGTCCCGACCCTGCGGTTCACGAACGGTGCCGGGCGCCCGGTCCTCGTCCCGGCCGGCTCGCTGGTCTCGGGCGGGCTCCAGAACCGGATGGTCAACGTCAGCGTCCTGCTGCCGGCCGCGACGGCCCTCGACGTGCCGGTCTCCTGCGTCCAGGCCGGGCGGTGGTCCGGCCAGGGCGCGTTCACGCGGGGCCGCTCCTTCGCGCCGCGCCGCGTCCGCCGGACCAACGAGCTGACCGTCGACCTCAACCTGAGGTCGGGGCGCGGGGCTCGGGCCGACCAGCGGCACGTCTGGGCGACCGTCGACCATGAGCTGCACCGCGAGGGCCTCGCGTCCGCCACGCGGGACCTCGAGGAGCTCGACCGCCGGGTCGAGTCCGACGAGCGGCGCCGCCGGACCGTCACCGAGCTCGTCGCCCGCGGCCCCCTGCCGGGGCAGCGCGGCCTCGCGGTCGCCCACGGGGCCCGGGTCGTCGCGGCCGACGTCTTCGCGACGCACGAGCTGCTGGCCGCGAACTGGGAGGCCCTGATCCGCAGCCACCTCGCCGAGCTGCCGGACCGTCCGGCCGGGCACCCCTCCTCCGGCCGGGTCCTGCGGTTCCTGCGCCGCTTCGCCCACGCCGAGGCGACCGTGACCCGCGGCGCCGGCCTCGGCCGCGAGCGCCACGTCGCGACCGACCGGGTCGCGGGGCAGATGCTCGAGCTCGACGACGTGCTCGTCCACGCCAGCGCGTTCGCGCTGGCCGCCTGACCTCCGATCCCCGACCACCCGACACCAGGAGCGCACCATGTGGATCTTCACCAGCACCGGCTTCGTCAGCACCGTCCAGCATCGCGACGACCCCGCACGGCTCGTCGTCCGGGCGCGCGACCGCGTCTCCCTCGAGCCGCTCGTCGCGCGCACCGGCGCCGAACTGAACCCGTGGGAGGGGAGCGACTACGCGTACCGCGTCGTCGTCGACCGCGCGGACTTCGAGGCCTGGCTCGCCGACGAGGCGCGCGCGATCGCCTACACCAACTACAAGACCAGCGCCCTGCGCGCCCGCGGCGGTGACTTCGAGCGGACGCTGCACCGTGTCTGGGACGTGATGCACGCGTTCCAGGAGCGCGAGCGGCACCGCGAGGCCGAGGAGGCGTGATGGCGCCACGACGGGCGCTCTCAGACCGCCCGGGCCGCACCGTCCACCTCGAGCGCGGCCCGGCGCGCCGCGACGTCCAGCGTCAGCGCGACGGTGCGGTCGGCGTCGGCGCCTGGCCCGCGCCACCCGGTGCGCAGCAGGTGCGGGGCGGCAGGGTCGACGTCGTCGAGCCACCACTCGCCCGCGAACGCCGGGTGCGTCCGGCGCAGGCGCATCAGCGCGAGGATCCGTGCCACGTGCGGCGAGGCGTGCAGCGCCTCGCCCAGTTCGCTGGGCGTGAAGCGGTGGCGGTTGACGTCGCGGCCGACGCCGGTGCGGGCCAGCAGCTCGGCGTCGTTGCGCCCCGCGAGCAGTCCGACGTAGTAGAGCTGCGGCACGCCGGGCAGCACGAGCTGCAGGGCTCGCGCGGCGACGTGTGCGTCCTCGTCGCCGCCGAGCGCGTCGAGGTAGGTGCTGTTCACCTGGTAGAGGTCGACGTTCGACGCGGCCGCTCCGGTCGCGCGTCGGCTGACGCCGCCGGTGGCGGCGTGGATCCCCTCGACGAGGGCGTCGATGCGCTCGGGCGGCAGCAGGCCCGGGCCGGGGTCGTCCGCGTCGCCGTGGCCGGCGTTCGCACCGACGTCGATCACGCCGATGCCGTCGTGCGTGTCGAGCACCGTCACGCTGTTCCTCGGCCGCATGCCGAGCCACCGGTGCAGCACCGTCGCGTCGCCGGTCGCGAGCGCGTCGAGGACCAGCGGTGGCAGCGCGAAGTCGTAGGTCAGGTCCGCGAGCGTCGCGAGCTCGGGCGTCAGGCGCCAGTGCGCGTGGACCTCGACCAGCGTCCGCAGCCCGTGGGCGTGGCAGCGCTCAGTCAGCCAGGCGAGGAACGCCCGCGTGTCGGGCGTCATGAACGACGACGTGCCCGGCGTCTTCACCGCGTACCCGACCGCGTCGAGGCGGACGGTCCGGACCCCGTGCGCCGCGAACAGCGCCAGCAGCTCCTCGAGGTAGGCGCGCGTGCCCGGGTCGGACGTGTCGAGGTCGGCCTGCTCGGAGGTGAAGGTCGTCCAGAGCACGCGCGTGCCGCCGTCACCCAGCGTCACCTGCGTCAGCGGCAGGCCCGGGCGGGGGCGGTAGATCCGACCGAGCAGCTCCTCGGTCGCGCCGCCGGGGAACACCCGGTCGAGCGTCAGGAACATCCCAGCGTGCGGCGACGCCTCGCCCTCGGCCAGGAACGAGCGGAACTCGGGGGAGCGGGTCGAGACGTGGTTGACGATGAGGTCGGCGGTCACGGTGTGCGTCGCCGCCAGCGCCGCGACGTCGTCCCAGGTGCCGAGCCGCGGGTCGACGACCCGGTGGTCGTCGGGGTCGAACCCGGCGTCCGCCCCGTCGGTCGGGGTGAAGAAGGGGAGGAGGTGCACGCCGCTGACCGCGTCGGCGAGCGGCGGCGCGGTCAGGACCCGGCGCAATGCCGTCAGGTCCCCGGCCAGCCGGTCGGCGTAGGCGATCAGCTCGACCGCGTGCGGGTCGGGGGGCGGTGGGGCGTCGCGCATCGTCGGGAGGCTAGGGAGGCCGGTCGGGGCCACCCCGCCCCGGCCCGGCGCACCCCCGCGCACCCCTTGACCCGAACGGATGTTCGGATACGGTCGTCGACCGTGCCGTCCGCCGAGGACGGTCCGGGTCCGGGGGTCGCGCGGTGACGGGGCACGGGGCGGACGGGGTGGACGGGGTGGACGGGCAGGACGGGCCGGGCGGCGGCCCGGGCGGCGGCCCGGGCGCCGACGGGTGGGACGAGCTGAACGGCGGCGCGGCACCGCTCCTCGAGGCCCTCGCGCACGTGCCCGAGCTCTGGGTCGATCAGGTCGGCGAGGTGGGGCGACTGCGGGGCGCGCGCCACCTCGAGCAGCTCGTCGCCCAGGTCGTCGAGCTCCTCGAGCTGACCAACGCCGCCATCGGCTTCAGCCCCGCCGAGCGTCCGCTCGGAGCGTTCCTCGACGCGTGCCACGACGTGCGCGGGCGGTGGAGCCTCGACACGGGCTCGGGTGCGCTGGAGCTGCAGGACGTGACCCTGACGCTGCCGCTGCTGCCGCTGCCCGGGTCGGATGAGGACGGGCAGGGCGGCGACCGGCTGGTCGTGCGCGTCCGGGTCCCCGCCCCCGAGCAGGGGGCGGAGCCGGTCGGCGACGTCCTCGTCGCCTCGCTGGCACGGCCCGACGCGCTCGGCATCCAGCACCGCGGGGACGTCAGCCTCCCGGCGCTGGCGGTGGCGGTCCGGGACCACCTCGTCGACCGTCTCGCCACCGCGACCGTCCTGGCGCGCGCGCCGGAGGGCGCGGGCGTATCGCCGTTCCCGGCGATCCCGGCGGACCGCGATCCCGACGCGGCGCACGCGGCCGATCGGACGCTCGATCTGCTCGCCGGGTTCGAGCACGCGCTGGCCCGGCGTGCCGTGGCGGGCCGGGGTCCGGCCGGTGACGCGGTCGGCGACGCCGAGGTCGAGCACCGCCGGGGCATCGTCCTCGAGGACGTCGAGGACGTGACGGTCGACGTGGATCAGGACCTGCCGGCCGGGACGCTGCAACCGGTCCGCCTCCACTTCACGGCGCGGACGGGGGAAGACCCCGATGGACTGGACGTCCTGCCCGAGAAGTACACGCTCCACCTCGACCTCGTGGCGGGTCGGCGCGGGGTCGGTGTCCTCGAGGCCTCGACGTGGTCCGGGCGTGCGTACCGGTCGGTCCTGCTCCCCCACGTCACGGACCTCTGGACCGATCATCTCGACGCCGCGCTCCGCCGGTGCCACGCCGTCGTGCCGGCGGTCCGGCGTCGGCCCATCGACGACATCCGGGATCCGGTCCCCGAGGTCGGGCCGCCGGTCCCCGAGAGCGTCTGGGGGAAGCTCAGGGCCGGGATGGACGAGCTGCTGCACGAGCTCGCGAAGGTCTCCGGGACCGACGTGCCGTTCTGACGGTGGACCGCCCGGGTTCGGCGCCGCGGGCCGACCCCCGCGCGTGTCGGAGGTCCGGCGTAATGTCGTCGCATGACGACCCCACTCCCCACTCCGCTGCAGGCGTACGCGGCCCGGTCCTGCCCGACGATGGTCCAGTGGGACGTCCTCGGGCCAGCCGAGAGAGCGCCCACGACCGAGTTCCAGCGCCTGCTGCGGGCCCGTGGCGTGGCCCATGAGGAGGCGATCGGCGCCGCGCTGATGGCGGCGCATCCGGGCGCCGTCGACGCCGGCGCCGTCGGCGACCGCGTCGACCGCGAGCTGACGACCGTCGCGGCCATGGAGGCCGGCGCGGCGCTTATCCGTCGGACCCGCATCCCGTGGGACGTCGAGGGGCGCCGCATCGGCGAGCCCGACCTGCTCGTCCGGGTCGGCGACGCACCGGTCGACGGCCGGTGGCGGTACGTGCCGGTCGAGGTGAAGCTGCGCCGCGTCCTCGACGAGTCGCTCGAGGAGGGCGAGGCCCTGCCGGCCGGCGTCCAGCGCCTCGAGGACCTGCACGTCCCCGCGCCGGAGGGCTGCGTCCCCGCCGACCAGGGGTCGGGCGGGTCGGGTCTGGCCGACGACCTCGTCCAACTGGCCCACTACCACCGCCTGCTCGAGGCGCGGGGACGGGCCTCGGTCCGCGCCGGTGACGGTGCCGCGCTGGCCGGGATCATCGGTGCCGAGGGCGTGCTCGCCTGGTTCCGCCTCGATGTCGAGCGGCTGTCGGTGTCCGAGGAGATCGACCCCGACCGCCGCGAGTCCGCGCTCGACCGCTACGACCGCGAGTTCGCGCACCGCGTCGCCGTGTTCGACGCGGCCGTGCGGCACCGCGAGGACCCGTCGCTGCCGCTCCTCGAGGAGCCGGTCCGCGTCGCCGACTGCCCCGAGTGCCCGTGGCGCGACCACTGCGACGCGCTGCGCGTCGCGTCGGGGGACGTCTCGGTCCTGCCGCGCGCGACGCGGACGACGGCGTGGCCGGCGCTGCGCGCGGCCGGTCTCGGGACCCTGCACGCCCTCGCCGCGCACGACCCGGCGGCCGGCGTGCCCGGACTGCGCGACGCCGCCGTGGCGACCCTCGTCGACGAGGCCCGCGCGCTCGTCGCGCCCGCGTTCGCCCACCGGCGCCGCGGCCTGACCGCCGTCGAGGTGCCCCGCGCCGACGTCGAGGTCGACGTCGACATGGAGAACCCGGGTCCCGGGGACGGCTGCGGCGCGTACCTCTGGGGCGCGCTGGTCACCGACCGCGCCGGCACCGGCGTGGTGACGCCCGGTTACCACCCTGCGGTCGTCTGGGACGGGGACACCGACGCAGGCGGGGCCGCGGCATTCGACGCCTTCTGGACGTGGCTGACCGACCTCCGCCGCGCCTGCGACGACGCGGGCGCGAGCCTCCGCCTCTACTGCTGGCACCAGCAGGCCGAGGTCGGATGCCTCCGCGACGGGGCGCGGCTCCTCCTCGCGGCCGGCGGTCCCGATCGCGTGCTCGAGGTCGAGGCGCTCGTCGCGTCCGACCACTGGGTCGACCTGAAGCTCGTCTGGGCGCGGCAGGTCGTGACCGGCGGTGGCAACGGCCTGAAGCGCATCGCGACCGGGCTCGGCTTCGCCTGGCGGGACGAGGATCCGGGCGGCGCGCAGTCCGTCGTGTGGTGGGACCACGCGGTCGACCCGCGGCGGTCCGAGGACGAGCGGCAGCGGTGGCGCGACCGCATCCTCACCTACAACCACGACGACGTGCTCGCGACGCTGCACGTCCGGGACTGGCTCGCGCGGGAGGGGCCGGCGCTCGGGCCGCCGCCGGTGCCCGGACCCGCGCCCGCCGGGCGCGGCTGACGCCCTCGGGGTCCGGTTCACTCGCGCTCCCGCGCGGCTCGCGCGGCGACGGGGGAGCGCGGCGCGTGGCACCGGGCGACCGCACGGCCTGGTCCGCGCCCGGCCCCGAGACCGTCGTCCCCGGCCTGCACCGCATCCCGCTGCCGCTCCCGATGGACGGCCTGCGCGCCGTCAACGTCTACGCGCTGGAGGACGGCGACGGCCTGACGCTGATCGACGGCGGCTGGGCGATCGACGAGTCACGCGCCGAGCTCGATCGGGCCCTCGGGGCCCTCGGCCGCGACCTTCGCGAGGTCCGGCGCGTGCTCGTGACCCACGTCCACCGCGACCACTACACGCAGGCGGTCGCCGTCCGCCGGGCGGTCGGCGCCCGCGTCGCCCTCGGCGCCGACGAGCGCGGCTCGATGCGCACCCTGACGTCGGGCGAGGCGGACATCCTCGCCGAGCAGCCGGTCCGGCTGCGCCGCCACGGCGCCGGCGCGCTGGCCGACGAGCTGGCCGCGATCCCGCTCGACCGGTTCGGGACGCTCGCGTTCTACGAGGACCCCGACGAGTGGCTCGAGCCCGGCCCGGTGCCGCTGGCCGACGGCGGTGCGCTCGCCGCCGTCCCGACGCCGGGGCACACGCGCGGGCACCTCGTGTTCCACTGGGCCGAGCGCGGCGTGCTGTTCGCCGGCGACCACGTGCTGCCCCACATCACGCCGTCCATCGGGTTCGAGCCGGACCGGCCGCCGTTCCCGCTGCGGGACTACCTCGGGTCGCTGGCCCGGGTGCTGGCGCTGCCCGACGCGGTGCTGCTGCCGGCGCACGGTCCGGCCGGTGGCAGCGTCCACGCCCGCGTCCGCGAGCTGCTCGAGCACCACGAGGTGCGGCTGGCCGACACCCGCGAGGCGCTCGCCGCCGGCGCCGGGGTGGCCCTCGACGCCGCACGCAGGCTGCGGTGGACCAGCCGCGGCCGCGCCTACGACGAGCTGAACCCGTTCGACCGCATGCTCGCCGTGCTCGAGACGGCGGCGCACCTCGACGTGCTGGTCCTGCGCGGCGAGGCCGTGCGGGACGACGCCGGCGACGTCATCACCTACGCGCCGGCACCGGCGCCGTCCGTGGCGTAGCGCCGCGTCGCCCTCAGGCCGCCGGCGGCGTCCCGTCGCCGGGCTCGCCGGGACCGCCGGACGGGTCCGTCGGGTCGGAGCCGCTCGTCGGGTCCGGCGCGGTGCCGCCGTCGAGCGACCCGTGCTGGCGCTCCCAGTCGGCGAGCGTCCCCTTCATCCGCGACCGGCGGCCGCGCAGGTTCCAGCTGCTGTCCTCCTGCATGCGCTTCGCCGACCAGAGCGCGTCGCGGTCGACCAGCTCGGCGCGCAGCCCGTCCAGCTCGGCCGCCGCCTCGTCGAGCCGGGCCGCCGCCTCCGGCGCCGCGTCGGCGTCCACCTCGGCGCGGCCGTCCCGCAGGCGCCGCGACAGGTCCTCGAGATCGGCCCGAGCCCGGGTGGAGTCCCCGCTGCGCAGCGTCTCGGCGACGCCGGCCTTCGACTCGGCGACGTCGAGCAGCAGGCTCTCGGCCGTGACGATCGGGTCGGGGATGCGGCCGCGGGCCTCGTCGCCGGGGACGACGTTGACGCTGACCGGCAGCGAGACGCGGTGCTCGCGCAGGTCCGGCAGCGACGTGAACTCGACGATGACGTCGGCGATCGTCGCGGTCCCGAGCGTCGCCAGCGCCGGCACGTGCAGGCGGACCAGCGCCGTGCGCTCCTCGCCGCCGAACAGGTCGCCGATGCTGACCACGACGTCCGGCCGCTCGAAGTGGTGGCGGTAGCGGCCGCGGACCTCGACGCCGAGGACGAGGCCCGGCTGCGGACGGACCCGCAGCACCGCGCCGACCACCGACTTGCTGAGAAGGTCGGTGACGCTGGAGGCCAGCTCGGCGACCGCGCTGTCGGGGTCCGGGGCGAAGCGGTGCTCGCCGCCCCCGCCGTCGGTGATGGCCGTCAGCAGCACCTCGTCGTACCCGGTGCCGACGCCGAGGGTCGACGTGGTGATGCGCGCCTCCGCGGCCGCCCGTGCCGCGACCGAGGTCAGCTCGTCGCGGTCGACGATGCCGGCGTTCGCGTGGCCGTCCGACACGATCAGCAGCGTCGCGCCCGCGAGCGGCTCGCCGTCGGCCTCCGCGTTCGCGAGCAGCCGCTTCGCCTCGCGCAGTCCGAGGAGGAACCCGGCGGAGAGGTCGGTCGTGCCGCGGGGACGGACGCGCCCGATGAGGTCGGCGACCTCCGAGGTGGTGTGGTCGGCCATGCGGCGCACGGGCACGACCAGCTCGGCCTCGCTGTCGAAGGTCACCAGGCCGAACGCGTCCTGGGGCGCGA
>JBEARL010000041.1:0-11266 GCA_041163265.1 Actinomycetota bacterium | reverse complement strand
TCAGCGGGACCAGCAGCAGCTGCGGTGCGAACTGCGCCGTCGTGATGAGGGCGACCGCCGAGGCAGACCGCGTCAGGTCGTAGACGAGGATCGACGCGGCGACGTTCGTGAACCACACGGCCAGGGTGGAGAGGATGCGCCCGGTGATGAGCGGTCCGACGGCCGGGTCGCGGAGCAGCCCGGCGCGTGACCGCGGCGGACCGTCGTCGGGCGGCAGTGCGCGGACGCTCATCCGACCGCGACGACCGCGCGTCCGCGTCCGCCGCGCGACAGCAGGGCCTCGGCCGCCTCATGGACGCCGCCGAGGCCGACCGTGGTCGCGATCCGGTCGAGCACCGCCGGGTCCGCACCCGCCGCGAGGCGGGCCCAGATCGCGGGACGCTCCGCCATCGAGTGCAGCACGGAGTCGATGCCGGCCAGCACGACGCCGCGGGCGAAGAACGGGGCGAGGTCCACGTCGAGGCGGCGACCGCCCGCGATGCCGCAGGCCACGACGACGCCGCGCGGCGCGGTCGAGACCAGCGCACCGGCGAGGACCGGTCCGCCCGCGACGTCGACGACGCCGGCCCAGCGGGCGCTCGCGAGCGGCTTCGCGGCCAGCGCCTCGAGCTCTGACCGCGGCACGATCTCGGTGGCCCCGAGCTCCTCGAGCAGCGCCGCCGCGTCGGGCGAGCCGGTCGCCGCGGCGACCGTGTGACCCGTGCGGGTGAGGAGGTGGACGGCGAGGCTGCCGACGCCGCCGGTCGCGCCGGTGACCAGCACGGTGCCGTCGCCCGGGGCGACCCCGCCGTGGGCCAGCGCGTCGAGGCAGAGCTGGGCGGTGAACCCCGCGGTCCCCAGCGCCATCGCCCGCGCGGCGTCGAGCCCCGCGGGGCGGCGGACCAGCCAGGACGCCGGCACGCGGGCGCGCGTCGCCATGCCGCCCCACCGGCGCTCGCCGAGCCAGCACCCGGTGACGAGCACCTCGTCGCCGACGGCGGCCGTGCCGGGATCGACGCCCGACCCGACCGCCACGACGGTGCCGGCGAGGTCGATCCCGGGGACGTGCGGATGCTCGCGGACGAGCGGCCCGCCGGTCCCCGTGACGATCAGGGCGTCCTTGTAGTTCAGCGACGAGTGCGTGACGGCGACCTCGACCTCGCCGTCGGCCGGACCGTCGCCGCCGGGCAGCCGGTCGACCGGCAGGTCGGTGACGCCGGCGCGCACGGGTCCGTCGCCGTCGCGCTCGAGCAGCAGGGCGGTGAAGGTGGCGTCGCTCACGGACGGGGCCCCTCGGCGAGGCCCGCGACCTCGGCGCCGCTGGCGCGGACCAGGTCGGCGGGGGAGAGCGGGAACACGGCGGTCGGGCCGCCCGCGGCCGCCCAGACGACGTCGTGCTCCAGCAGGTCGGGGTCGCAGAGCACCCGGGCGACACCGGTGCCGACGTGGCCGAAGGGCGGCGTGCCACCGATCGCGTACCCGGTGGCGGCGCGGGCCTCGTCCGCGTCGGCCTTGCGGACCTGCGCCGCGCCGAGCGCGGCGGCGAGCCGGGCCGTGTCGACGCGGTTCGCGCCCGAGACCAGCGCCAGCACCGGCGCGCCGTCGGCGACGAACACGAGCGACTTCACGATGGCGCCGACGTCGCACCCGACCGCCGCGGCGGCGTCGGCCGCCGTCCGCGTCCCCTCCGGGAACGTGCGCGGCGCGAACGCGACGCCGGCGGCGTCGGCGGCGGCGCGGATGCGGTCCTCGGGAGCGGGCACGGCGGCACCCTACTCCTCGGGACCCTCCGTCCCGGCGGCGCGGCGGGTCGCCGCGAGCGTCGGCGCGACCTCCGCGACGGCCGCGACCGTCGCGAGGTGCAGGTCGACCAGCTCGTCGAGCGTCTGGGAGGCCGTGTAGCCCCCGGCCAGCACGAACGCCAGCGGCAGCCCCGCCGCGGCGGCCCATCCGGCGATCGCGCGCTCGCGCGCCGCGAGGTCGTCGCGGCCGACCGCGGGGAACGGGTCCATCCCGGCGTTGTGCAGGACCAGGCCGACGCTCGCGGTGTCGACGCCGGCGAGCATCCGGTCGAGCGTGTCGAGGTAGTCGTCGCTGACGTCGTCGGGCCAGAGCACCACGGTCGCGTCCGGGACGTCCGGGTCGTACGCGTCGTAGGGATCGGTCGAGAGGTCGAGCACGACCGTGCGCGCAGCGAGGTCGGGGCGGTCGACGAGCAGCGCGTGCGATCCGCCCCCGAAGTGCGCGTCGACGTCGAGGAGGACGACGTCGAGCGGACGTCCCGCGGCGTCGCGGGCGCCGGCGGCGTCGAGACGTGCGACCGCGCGCTCGATCGCCGCGACCAGTCCGTTCACCGTGCAGAAGCCGGCGCCGCGCTCGCGGCGCGCGTGGTGCAGCCCCGAGGAGAGGCTGCCGGCGGCCCCGACGGCCAGCGCGCGGTCGACGGCGCGCAGCACGCCGGCGGTCGAGTGGACCGCCATCGTCCAGATGCCGGGGTCCCAGGTGAAGCCCTGGGACTCGGCGAGCCCGGACGGCGTCCCGGCGCGGATGGCCGCGACGTAGGCGGGATCGTGCAGCCGCGCGATCGCGGCCTCGGCGTCGGCGAGGTGCTCGGCCCCGGGCGCCACGACCCGGACGCCGGCGACCGGCTCGGCGTCGAGCCGCGCGACGAGGCGGGCGCTCTTGCGGGTCGTGTCGAAGACGTGCGCGGGCGCCACGTAGCCGGCGTCCCAGGACAGCTCGAGCACGTGGTCGGTCAATCGGGTCCCCTCGTCGGTGGCGGCGGTCCGACGCCGGGCCCCCACCCGGCGTCTGCGAGCACCGTAACCGCGGGGTGCGACATCGCCGCCGGTCGTAGCCTCGGCGGCGCCCGCCGGGTCCGTCAGGAGCGACCATGCCGCCCACCACCGGTCCCTTCCGGACCGTCGAGCTGCACACGGGCGGCGAGCCGGTCCGCATCGTCGTCGACGGGCTGCCGCCGATCCCCGGCGCGACCATCCTCGAGAAGCGCCGGTACGCCCGGGAGCACCTCGACGACGTCCGCCGCGCGCTGATGGCCGAGCCCCGCGGCCACGCCGACATGTACGGCGTCTGGCCGGTCGCGCCCGACCTGCCGGGCGCCGACCTCGCCGTGCTGTTCACCCACAACGAGGGGTTCAGCACGATGTGCGGGCATGCGACGATCGCGCTCGGCCGCTGGGCGGTCGAGGAGGGACTGGTCGCCGTCCCGCCGGCGCGACCGGACGGCGTCGCCCGGACGCCGGTGCGGCTGCAGGCCCCGTGCGGCATGGTCGAGGTCGTCGTCGACGTCGTGGACGGACGCGTCGGCGACGTGCGGTTCCGCAGCGTGCCGGCGTTCGCCGCCGCGCTCGACGTGACGCTCGACGTCGCCGGGATCGGTCCGGTCCCCGTCGACGTCGGGTACGGCGGCGCGTTCTACGCGCTGGTCGGCGCGGAGGCGCTCGGCGTCGAGCTCGGCGCGACGCCACTGGCGACCGTCGTCGACCGCGCGACCGCCGTGACGCGCGCGGCCGCGGCGGCCGTCGCGCTCGACCACCCGGACGCGGCCGACCTCGCGTACCTCTACGGCACCATCGTCGGCGACGTCCCCGACGACCGTGCGCCCGCGGTGAGCCGCAACGTCTGCGTCTTCGCGGACCGCCAGGTCGACCGCAGTCCGACGGGCAGCGGGGTGACCGCCCGCACGGCCGTCCGCCACGCCCGCGGCGCGGTCGCGGCGGGAGAGGTGCGACGCTTCGAGAGCCTCACCGGTGCGGTCTTCACCGCCGAGGTCGTCGCCGAGCACGCCCCCGGTGCGCACGCGCCCGACGGTGCGGCGGCCGTCACGGTCGAGGTCGGTGGCCGCGCGCACCGCACCGGCTCCGCCGAGTTCGTCCTCGAGGACGACGACCCGCTGCGCGACGGGTTCCTGCTGCGCTGACGCGTCCGGTCGCCCCGACGGGTCCGCGCCGCGGCCCCGTGTCGGTGGTCGTCGGTACGGTCCGACGCGTCGGAGCGGCAGGGGCGCCGCACCCGGCGGAGGGGGCGAGCATGGCCGACGAGGTCGAGTGCCCGGAGTGCGGGGCGACGCAGTGGCCGAGCGAGGGCTGCATGGCCTGTGGCGCGCCGCTGCCCGATCAGGACGACGACGCGGCATGAGGCCGCTGCGGCGCACCATCGTCGCGGCGACGGTCGCGACCCTGCTGCTCGCCGCCTGCGGGTCGTCGACGACGCCGCTCGAGGGCGTCGCGCCGCCGGCACCCGCGCCCGCACCCGCGGGGACGGTGCCCGCGCCGGACCCCGATCCCGCGCCCGAGCCGGAACCGGAACCGGAACCGGAACCGGAACCGGCGCCCGCGCCCGCGCCCGCCGCGACCCCGACCGGCGGGACGCTCCTCGCCCACGTCCTCGACGTCGGGCAGGGCTCGGCGCTGCTGCTGCAGCACCCCGAGGTGACCGTCCTCGTCGACACCGGACGTCACGACCGGTCCGACGTCGTGCCGGCGCTGCGGGCCCGCGGGGTCTCGTCCCTCGACCTCCTGGTCGTCACGCACCCCCACGCCGACCACGTCGGGCAGTTCGACGCGGTGATGGCCGCGTTCCCCGTCGCCGAGGTGTGGTGGAGCGGGTCGGTCGCGACGTCCGCGACGTTCGGCCGCGCCGTCGCGGCCCTCGAGGCCTCGTCCGCGCGGTACGAGGAGCCGCGCGCCCCGGCCACGACGACCGTCGGGCCGCTGACCGTCGACGTGGTCAGCCCGTGGCCCGGCGCCGACCTCCGCGACCTGAACGACGCGTCGCTCGCGCTGCGGTTCTCCTACGGCGGCTTCGCGCTGGTCGTGACCGGCGACGCCGAGTCCGGCGCCGAGCGCCGGATGGCCGCGCAGGCTCCCGACCTGCTCGCGGCCGACCTGCTCGTCGTCGGGCACCACGGGTCGCGGACCTCGTCGATCCCGTCGTTCCTCGACGCGGTCGCCCCGACGGTGGCCGTGTGGTCCGCCGGCGCCGGCAACTCCTACGGTCACCCCCACGCCGAGGTCATCGCGGCGCTGACCGGCCGGGGGATCACGGTGCTGGGCACCGCGACCCACGGCACCGTCACCGTGGCCACCGACGGCGCGACGGTCGAGATCAGGAGCGAGCGGTGAGCGATCCCGGCACCCCGCGCGTCACCGACGGCACCGCCGTCCCCGACGACGCCGCGGTCCTCGACCGGATCGAGGACGGCGTCGCGGTGCTGCTCGTCGGACCCGCCGAGGCGGAGGTGACGGTCCCGGCGGCGGTGCTGCCGACCGGAGCCCGGGAGGGCGACTGGTTCCGCCTCGGCCTCACGCCGGACCCCGCGCTGACCGAGGCGCGCCGCGCGGATCTCGCCGCGCGACTCGACGAGGTCAGGCGGACCCGGCGGGGCGGTCGCTTCGGGGCGTGACGGCCCGCTGGCGGGCCAGCGCCCCAAGCAGCACCGCCGCGCCGAGCAGCACGACCGCGCCCGACGCGACGAGCGTCAGGTCGACGTCGCGGGTCCGCTCGGGGTCGAGCAGTCCCAGCACCGCGATGGCGGTGAGCACGAGCCCGGCGGCCAGCGCGACCGCGTCCAGGGGGTGGCGTCGCATGGTCAGCCCTCCGTGATCGTGATGCGGCCGACGCCGACGTCGAGCCGCAGGCCCAGCACGGCGCCGCCGTCGAGCGCCGACGTGTCGCCGTCGCGGCGCAGGCCCAGCCCGCGCTGGTCCGAGCCCGGGACCTCGAGGCGGCCGATGCCGACCTCGGCCTCGAGCTCGGCGTCCGGGTCGACGGTGAGCGTGCCGATGCCGACCGAGGCCTCGACGTCGAGGCCGACGCCGCGCGGCACGACGACCTCCAGCGTGCCGACGCCGAGCTGGGCGCGGACCACGACCGGGCCGTCGGCGGCGAGCAGCGCCGGCGCGTCGAGCCGTCGCAGGTCGAGCACGACGTCGCCAGCGCCCCACTCGTAGCCGCCGGTCGGCACCTCGGCGACCGATGCCGGCCGCTCCAGCGTCGAGACGCCGGGCGTGCCGACCGCCGCGCCGTCGGCCCGCTCGGCGCCGAGCATCCCGAGCACCACGACGGCGAGGACGGCGCCCGGCAGGATCAGCCCGCGGGCGCGGCCGGCGACCGCGCCGACGATCAGGCCGAGCCCGAGCACCAGCAGCGTCGCGGCGGCGATGCGCGTCGCCCCGAGCGAGGTGACGTCGAGGCCGTCGGTCGTCCAGAGCCCGCCGAGCGCCATCAGCGCCAGGCCCATCGTCAGCGGTGCGAGCCGCGAGTCCTCCGACGGGGCCGTCCGTGTCCGGGTCGCGGCCGGCGTGCCGGACGCGGTGACGCCGAGGTCGGCGTCCGCGGCGGGGCCACCGGCGGCGATGCGGCGCGGGACGCCGTCGCGCTCGCCGGACCGCCACCACAGCAGCGCGCCGACGACGACCAGTCCCAGCGGCAGCACCAGGTCCGCGGCGAACCACCGCCACGGCCGCCACGCGCCCCAGCCCCACGTGTCGCCCAGGCGCTCCAGGACCATCAGTCCGCCGAGGCCGATCAGGCCGGCTCCGATCCAGACACCGGTGCCGCTGCGGGGCGCGTCCGGGGTCGGCTCCTCGTCGGCGGGGATCAGCGCCCAGGCGGCGAGGTAGGCGATGACCCCGAGGCCGTCGAGCGGCAGGGCCAGCACGACCATCGCGATGCGGACCAGTGCGGCGTCGAGGTCGAGCGTCCGCGCGATCCCGGCCGCGACGCCGCCGAGGATCGCGTCGCCGGTGGCCCTTCGCAGCGGGGGCCGCGACGGCGGCGGCGGGGTCCCGCCGGGCGGTGCGGGTGGCGGGGTGGCGGGAGCCTCGGCCCCCCGGCCGGTCCCAATGACGGGGACGCGCTGCGGATCCATCCTCGGAGCCTCTCGTCGACCGCGTGAGCGTCGACGGCGGGCCTCTCGCAGCCGTCGCGGCGTCCTCAGGTTCCGGTCAGGTGCGTCGTGCATCGTCCGGGGGACCGGCGGGGCGCGGAGGCGTCCCGACCGGACCGCCCGCGCCGGACGGCGCGGCCCGACCGAGGAGCCAGCGATGGACGAGCCCACCACCCACCAGCCCGCCCCCGACCCCGTGTCGGGCCCCGACCTCCCCGCCGAGCCCGGCGTCGCCCCGCGCGGACCGCGGTGGCTGCGCGTCACCGCGGTCGCGGCCGCCGTCGCGTCCGTGCTGGCGCTCGCCGGCGTCGCCGCCCTCGCGCGCGGCGGGGTCGGCGAGCACCGCGAGGAGCGGATGGCGCTGGCCGCTGCGCGCGGACCCGGCGCCGGACACGCGGAGCGCGGCGACCACGCCGGCGCGGCTGGCGGTCCGAGGGCCGGCGCCGGACGACTCGACGGCGTCCGTGGCCGCATGGCCGAGCGGTCCGCCGCCCGCCGCGCCGCGGCGATGGCCGAGCGCCACGCGGCGCTGGCCGAGGCGCTCGGGGTCGATGCCGACGCGGTGACCGCCGCGCTCGAGGCGGGGCGGACCGCCGGACGCGAGGCCGGCCTGACCGTCGCCGCCGAGGCGCTCGGCGTCGAGGTCGTCGAGCTCGAGGCGGCACTCGCCGAGCTGATGCCCGGTCGCGGCCGCCAGGCCGAGGCCGACCCGGCCGACGCCGAGCCAACGGCCTGACCCCCCGGGCCGCGCGACGACGGGGACGCCCCGCCCCCTAGCGTCGCGGAGGTCCACGACCGGCGGCGCACCAGGAGGTCCCGGATGGTCGTCCCCCCGACCCCCGGCGCCCCGGGTGCGCCGCCGGTCGACGTCCTCGTGGTCGAGGACGACGGCGCGGTGCGGCGGGCGCTCGAGCGCGCGCTCGGGCTCCACGGCTTCGCCGTCCGCGCGGCGCCCGACGGCCTGGACGCGCTGCGGCTGATCGCGGAGCGCGAGCCGGACCTGATCGTGCTCGACGTCGGGCTGCCCGGACCCGACGGGATGCGCCTGGCCGAGCGGCTGCGCGGCGACGGGCTGCGCACGCCGATCCTGATGCTGACCGCGCGGGACGCGGTCGGCGACCGTGTCGCCGGCCTCGGTGCGGGCGCCGACGACTACCTCGTGAAGCCCTTCGCCCTCGAGGAGCTCGTGGCCCGGCTGCGCGCGCTGCTCCGGCGGAGCTCGGCCGCCACGGTGCGCGCCGACGTCATGCGCGTCGCCGACCTCGTCGTCGACGTCGACGCGCACACGGTCCGCCGCGGGGGCCGCGAGATCGCGCTGACGCCGACCGAGTTCCGCATCCTCGAGGTGCTGCTCGACCCGCCCGGTCACGTCGCGACCCGCGAGCGGCTCGCGGACGAGGTCTGGGACGGCGCGGACGTCGGTGCGAACGCGCTCGAGCAGCACGTCGCCGGCCTGCGGCGCCGCCTCGAGGAGGGTGGCGAGCCGAGGCTCGTGCGCACCGTCCGCGGCGTCGGGTACGTCGTGCGACCTCCCTCGCCCGGAGCGTCGGCGCCCGGACCGCCGTCGCCGGGGGAGGGCGTCCGATGACGCTCCGGGGTCGCGTCGCGCTGGTCGTCGCGCTCGCCGTCGCCGGCGCGGTGATCCTCGTCGGCGTCGGCGTGCAGGCGCTCGTCGTCCGGACCCTCTACGCGGAGGTCGACCGGGACCTCCGCGGCGTCGCCGCGCAGCTCGAGCGCGGGCCCCGCGGCGCCCTGCAGCTGCTCGGACCGCGGCGCGACCGCTTCGGCGGTGCGGCCGGGCTCGTCCAGGTCGTCGACACGGCGGGGCGCTCGGTCCGCGTGGCCGGTCTCGAGCCCGACGTCGCCCTGCCCGTCACCCCGCGGGTGCGGGAGGTGGCGGCGGGGACCGCGCCGGCGTTCCTGCGCACCGTCGAGGTCGAGGAGCGGCCGCTGAGGATCCTGACCGCACCGCTCGCCGACGGGCTCGCCGTCCAGGTCGCGCGTCCGCTCGACGAGGCCGTCCGCGTCATCGCCGCCCTGCGCCGCGGCATCGCCCTCGTCGCGCTGCTCGCGGCCGCCGCGGCGGCGCTGGCCGCGCGTCGGCTCGCCGACCGCTCCGTGCGGCCGCTCACCGAGCTGACCGCCCGCGTCGACGCGATCCGCAGCACCGACGACCTCGGCACCCGCCTCGCGGTCCACGGCGACGACGAGGTCGGACGCCTCGCCGCGGCGTTCGACGGGATGCTCGGCCGGCTCGAGGCGGCCCGCGACGCGCAGGAGCGCCTGACGGCGGACGCCTCGCACGAGCTGCGGACCCCGCTGACGAGCCTGCGCACGAACCTCGAGGTGCTGGCGCTGGCCGAGGACGGTCGCGCGGCGCTCGACGCGGACGAGCGGGCGCGGCTGCTCGCCGACGTCCGGGGGCAGGTCGCCGAACTGGCCGCGATGGTCGACGGGCTCGTCGCGATCGCCCGGGACGGCGGTCCCGGCGGTGCGCGCGAACCGGTCGACCTGACGGCGCTGGCCGAGGAGGTGCTGGCGACGGCGCGGCGCCGGCACCCGCAGCGCGCCGGGGACCTCCGCCTCGACGTGCGGGCGCCGGCGGGCGGCGCGGTCGTCACCGGCGAGCGGGACCGGCTGAGGAGCGCCGTGACCAACCTCGTCGACAACGCGGTGAAGTACGCGGACGCCGGACCGATCGTCGTCGCGGTCGCCGCGGATGCGGACGCCGGCGGCGGGACGTCGCCGGGCGGGGCCGCGGTCCGCGAGGTCCGCCTGCGCGTCCGCGACCACGGTCCCGGCGTCGCACCGTCCGACCTGCCGCACCTGTTCGAACGCTTCTACCGCGCGGCCGCGGCGCGGTCGGCGCCGGGCGCGGGGCTGGGCCTCGCGCTCGTCGCGCAGGTCGCCCGCGACCACGGGGGCCGGGTCGCGGCCCGGCTGCCCGACGACCGTGGACTCGAGGTCGAGCTGGTGCTGCCGGCGGCCTGAGTCCGGCGGGCCGGCGGCCCGGTCAGGCCGCGCCGACGCCGTCCCACGCCGTGCCCTCGGGGCAGGACGGCTGCCACGGGCAGTGCGTGCAGGCCTCGGACGGCACGGCCGCGAACTCGCCGTCGGCCGCGATCGCGCGGGCCGCGGCGCGGACCCGGCGGTCGGCCGCGCGCATGCCCTCGGCGCCGAGCTCGACGCTGACCGCCTCGGGTCCGGTGGGGTAGTGGATGGTGGCGACGATGCGGGGCGCGTCGCGCCACCGCTTCGACGCGAGATGGCCGTAGAGGTTCAGCTGGAAGTCCTCTCGCAGCTCGTCGGGGCCGAGCCGCTTCGACGTGACCTTGTGGTCGACCAGCTCGACGGTGCCGTCGGCGTGCTCGAGCACCAGGTCCGCGAACCCGATGACGCGGTCGTGATCGCCCCCGGCCCAGCCGCGCAGCGCCTCCTCGACGCCGATGGGCCGCGGCGGCACGGCGGCCGCGGGCCCGTCGTCGACGCCGTGGTCGCGGTCGCGCACGACGTCGGCCGCGAGCGCCGCGGTGAGGACGCGTTCGGCCCGCGCGCCGTCGTCCGGTCCCAGGCCCTCCGCCTCGACCGAGGCGGCCGCGGCGGCCAGCGCCGCGGGGAGGTGCTCGGCGAGCGGCGCGTCGGGGTCGGCCATGACGCCCTTCCACGCCGCCTCGAGGCCGGCGTGGACGACCGTGCCGAACCGCCAGTGGGGCGGGACCGGACGGTCCTTGGGGCGGCGCTCGACGTACCCGAAGCGGTAGCGGCGGGGGCACGTCTCGTACTCGCGCGTGGAGGAGACGCTGTGCCACCGGGCCTTCATGGTCCGAACGCTACTGACGGGTGCCACCTCCGCCGCCGCAGGGTCCGCCGCTGGCATGCTCGCGGTGCGGCCCCGCGGGGCCGCCGCGGTCGGGGGGCCGTCGATGGGGGCCGGACGGGGGCGCGCGCGGATCGCCGCGGTGGCGCTGGCCGTCGTGCTCTCGGTGCTGGTCGGGCCGCTGCCGCTCGTCCCGCTGCCCGGACCGGTCGGTTCCGGGGCGGTCGCGCTGGTCTGCGGCACGACGGTCGACGCCGCGACCGCGGCGCCGGACGCTGCGGCGGGGACCGCGGCCCTCCGGGCCGCCATCGACGCCGCCGCGACCGCCGACCCGACCTGCCCCGCCTGGACCGTCACCCTGACCGGGACGTTCGACCTGGCCGGCGACCTGGTGCACCGCGCGGCGGTGCCGCTGGTCCTCGCCGGTCCCGAGGGCGGCCGCGCCGAGCTGCGCGGGAGCGGCACGGCCCGGATCCTGACCCTGCTGCGGCCCGCGACCGAGGTCACGCTGCGCCGCCTCGTGCTGCGCGGCGGCCGGGCGGCCGGGACGGACCTCGACG
>JBEARL010000040.1:0-11413 GCA_041163265.1 Actinomycetota bacterium | reverse complement strand
GCGGGACCGCCTGCGTGGTTGCCTCGACGACGAGCGCGGCCCAGGCCGCGGCGTCCTCCTCGGCGACGACGAGGACCTCGGTCGCGCCCCACCGGGCGAGCAGGTCGACGGCCGCGGACGCGGTGGCCGCCGCGCCCGCCGCGGGGTCGGCGACGACGTCGGCTCGGGCCGGCGGGTCCAACGGTCGACCCTCGGCCGCGGCGAGCGCACCGGCGACGACCAGCGCGCCGAGGCTCCCGCTCGCCGCCACGGGCTGGCCGTCGGCGCAGGGGTCGAGGACGTCGGCGAGCGCGGCGGCCAGCGCCGTCGCGTCGCCGCCGCCGAGGTCGAGGACCTCGACGTCGCGGACACCGGACGCGAGTCCGACCGCACCGGCACCGCGGCCCGACGTGAGGTCGACGGTCGTCCCGATGGGGACGAGGGGGGCGTCCAGCGGCGCGCAGGCGGCAGCGTCCGCATCCGGCGCGGTCGCCGCCGGCGCGTCGGGATCCACCGGGTCGATCGGCCCCGCCGTCGGAGCCGCGCAGGCCGCGAGGAGGACGAGCGCGGCAGCAGCCGCCGTCACGCTCCGCATCGGTCGGGATCCCTCGGTCTCGGGGACATCATGCCGGACGTGGAGGGTGCCGCAGGGCAGGCGCCCCGACCCCGGCCGGACGACGACCCGACGGCGACCGGACGGCGACGCCGACGCGTCACCGCGCCAGCAGGACCTCGCGACCGAGGTGGGGGACCAGCGCCGGCGGGACGGCGACGCTTCCGTCCGGCCGCTGGTGCTGCTCGACCAGGGCGATGATGGTGCGCTGCACCGCGAGGGCCGTGCCGTTCAGGGTGTGGACGAGACGGTTGTCGCCGTCGCCGCGCATGCGGATGCGCAGCCGACGCGCCTGGTAATCGGTCGTGTTCGAGCAGGACGTGACCTCGCGGTACGCGCCCTGCCCGGGCATCCAGGCCTCGACGTCGAACTTGCGGGCCGCCGACGCGCCGAGGTCGCCGACGGGGATGTCGACGACGCGGGCGTGCAGCCCCAGCCCCGCGAGGATCGCGAGCTGGACCTCGAGGATGCGCTCGTGCTCGGCGTCCGAGTCCTCGGGCGCGACGAGGCTGAACAGCTCGACCTTCTCGAACTGGTGGACGCGCATGATCCCGCGCGTGTCCTTGCCGTGGGCGCCGGCCTCGCGCCGGAAGCACGGGGAGATGCCGGCGTACCGCAGCGGCAGCTCGGACGGGTCGAGGACCTCGTCCATGTGCAGCGCCGCAAGCGGGACCTCGGACGTGCCGACGAGGTAGAGGTCGTCGTCGCGCGTCGCGAACAGCTGCTGCTCGTCGGTCGGCAGGAACCCGGTGCCGTACATCGCCGGCTCGCGCACCAGCACCGGCGGCACGACGGGGACGTGGCCGTGGGCCAGCGCGACGTCGACCGCGTACCGCACCAGCGCCAGCTCGAGCAGCGCCCCCTCGCCCTTCAGGTACGCGAAGCGGGCGCCCGACACCTTCGCGCCGCGCGCGAGGTCCAGCGCGTCGGCCGCCTCGAGCAGCGCCACGTGGTCGCGGGGCTCGGTGACGCCGGGCAGTGCCGGCATCGTCCCGACCTCGCGGAGCAGCACGCCGTCACCCTCGTCGCCGTCGGGCGCGTCAGGGTGCGGCAGGTTCGGGATGCGGGAGAACGCGTCGTGGTGGGCCGCGACCGCGTCGTCGCGCGCGGCCTCGAGGTCCGCGACGCGGGCCTTCAGCGCGGCGGCGGCCTCGATCGCGGCCGGTCGGTCGGCGGGGGCGGCCCGGCCGATGGCCTTCGAGGCGGCGTTCTGCTCGGCGCGGGCCGCGTCGAGGGCGGCGACGGCGGCCCGCCGGGCCTCGTCGAGCTCGCGGAGTCGGCCGAGCGCGGCGGCGTCGACGCCGCGGCGTGCCAGCGCCGCGGCCGTGGCCTCGGACGCGTCGACGAGCAGGCGCGGGTCGATCATGCGGCGCAGGCTACGCGTCGCCTGCACGCACCCGGAGCCGCGGCGGCTATGGTCCCCGACGCAGGGAGACGGTCGAAGTCCGGTGGGAACCCGGCACTGACCCGCAACGGTGGTCCCCCGCCCGGCGCGCGAGCGCGGCGGTGGGGGCGAGTCCGGTCGAACCGTCCCCCTCGCGGACCATCACAGACCCTCGAGGACATGGGGTCGGTCCGAACGGCACGCCGGGACCGCACGACGGGTCGCCGCCGCGCCGCTCGCGCCTCCCGTCCCTCGACGACCGGAGGCGAACATGCGCAGCGACCGCCCCCGGCTCGTCGCGGTACGCCCGGCGCTCGCCGCACTCGCCCTGGCCGCGGTCGTCGCGGCCTGCGGCGACGCCACCGCGCCCGAGCCGGCACCACCCACCACCGACGCGTTCCCGGTGACCGTCGAGGTCGCCGGGTCCTCGGTCACCATCCTCGAACGACCCGAGCGGATCGTCTCGCTCTCGCCGTCGTCGACCGAGGGCCTGTTCGCGATCGGCGCCGGCGCGCGGGTCGTGGCGGCCGACGAGTACTCGGACTTCCCGGCCGAGGCCCCGACCACGGACCTGAGCGGCTTCACCCCGAACCTCGAGGCGATCGCCACCTACGAGCCGGACCTGGTCGTCGCCCAGTACGACCCGGGCGATCTCGTCGCCGGCCTCGAGGCGCTGGGCGTCCCCGTGCTGCTGCTGCCGTCGGCGGCGACGCTGGAGGACGTGTTCACCCAGCTCACGGCGCTCGGCACCGCGACCGGCGAGTCGGCGGCGGCCGCCGCGGCCGTCGCCGACCTGCGGGCGCGGCTCGACGCCGTCGTCGCCGGGCTCCCGGTGCTCGAGGAGCCCCTGACCTACTACCACGAGCTCGACGACACGTACTTCACCGCGACGTCGTCGACCTTCGTCGGCGCGGTGTACGCACTGCTCGGGCTCGAGAACGTGGCGGACGCCGCCGACCCGGACGGCGCCGCGTTCGGCTACCCGCAGCTCTCGGCCGAGTACCTCCTCGCGGCCGACCCCGACCTCGTGTTCCTCGCGGACACACGGTGCTGCGCGGTCACGGCCACGGGCTTCGCCGCGCGTGCTGGGTTCGACGTGCTGACCGCGGTCCGCGAGGGCCGCGTGTTCGAGCTGGACGACGACGTCGCCTCCCGCTGGGGTCCGCGCATCGTCGACATGGTCGAGCAGGTCGGAGCGGCCGTCGCCGGCGTCGCGACCGGGACCGTCGGATGACCCCGACCACCGCGAGCCCGGTCGACGTCGGCGCAACGGCCGACGCCGACCGGGTCGTCCCCCCGCGGCCGCGCGAGCTGACACCCGCGCTGCTCGTCGCGGGGCTCGCCACGGTCGCGGTGGCGGCGCTGGTGGGGCTGGCCGTCGGCCCGGTCCCCATCGACGCGGGAGCGATCCTGCGGTCGGCGGCCGCGCGGCTGGGTCTCGGGGCGGACGGACTGAGCGCGACCGAGTCCGCCATCCTCTGGGAGCTGCGCGCCCCGCGCGTCGCCCTCGGGCTGGCCGTCGGGGCCCTGCTCGGCGGCTCGGGCGCGGCCTACCAGGGTGTGTTCCGCAACCCGCTCGCCGACCCCTACCTGCTCGGGGTCGCGGCCGGGGCCGGGCTCGGTGCGACGCTCGCCATCGTGACCGGGGCCTCGGCGTCGGGTGCGGCGGTCCCGCCGGCCGCGTTCGCGGGGGCGCTGCTGGCGGTCGGCGCGACGGCGGTGCTGAGCCTCCGCCGCCGCGGAGGGGTCGGGCCGGCGGCGCTCATCCTCGCCGGCGTCGCGGTCGCGGCCCTGCTCGCCGCCGTGCAGACCTACCTGCTGCAGCGGTACGCCGACTCGCTGCGGGTCGTCTACGGCTGGCTGCTCGGCCGGCTCTCGACCGCGGGCTGGGACGACGTGCTGCTGGTGCTCCCCTACCTCGCCGTCTGCGCCGTGCTGCTGGTGCTCGCGGCGCCGGCGCTCGACGTGCTGGCCGTCGGCGACGAGGAGGCGGCGACCCTCGGCGTCCGGCCCGGCCGCACGCGCGCGCTGGTCGTCGCGGTCGCGTCGCTCGGCACGGCAGCGGCCGTCTCGGTCAGCGGGCTGATCGGGTTCGTCGGCCTGCTCGTCCCGCACGGCGTGCGCCTGCTGGCGGGGACGGCGAACCGGCGGGTCGTGCCGCTCTCGATGCTGGCCGGCGCGGCGTTCCTCGTCATCGCCGACCTCGTCGCGCGCACGGTCCAGGCGCCGGCGGAGCTGCCGATCGGCGTCATCACGGCGCTCGTCGGCGCGCCGGCGTTCCTGCTGGTGCTGCGCTCGCAGGGGTCGCGGGCATGAGCGTCGGCATCCGCCTCGAGGGCGTCGGCGTCCGGCTCGGCGGCCGCGACGTCCTTCGGGGCGTCGACCTCGAGGTGCCGGCCGGCGGCTGGTGCTGCCTCCTCGGTCCGAACGGCGCCGGGAAGACGACGCTCCTGCGCGCGCTGTCGGGGACGGTCCGGCACTCCGGACGCGTGACCGTCGGTGGACGCGACGCCGGTGGTGGCGGGCGCGGTCGGCGCGACCTCGCGCGCACCGTCGCCGTGGTCCCGCAGTCCCCCGAGGTGCCGGTCGGCATGCGCGTGTTCGAGTACGTGCTGCTCGGGCGGACCCCCCACCAGGGGCTGCGCTTCTCCGCGTCGCTCGAGGACCGGCGTCGGACGCTGGCCGTGCTCCAGCGGCTGGACCTCGAGGCGCTGGCCGCCCGCGACGTCGCGACCCTCTCCGGCGGCGAGCGGCAGCGGGCCGTGCTCGCGCGGGCGCTCGTCGCCGACGCGCCGGTGCTGCTCTGCGACGAGCCGACGGCGGCGCTGGACCTCGGCCGGCAGATCGGGACCCTCGAGCTGCTCGCCGAGCTGCAGGCCGAGCGCGGGCTGACGCTGCTGACGACGCTGCACGACCTGACCGTCGCGGGTCAGTTCGGGGACGCGGTCGCGGTCCTCGCGGACGGGGTGGTCGTGGAGCACGGCGCGCCCTCGGCCGTGCTGACGCCGCCGACGATCGCCGCGCACTGGGGCGTCGACGTCGCGACCGAGGTCGACGGTGAGGGGCGGGTCGGCGTGACGGTCCGACGCCGCCGCGAACGGCGGGAGGCCGGCCGGGGCGGCGGTGCCGCCGAGGTCGTCGCGCGCGGGGAGGGATTTGAACCCCCGGCCGCCTGATCCGTAGTCAGGTGCTCTATCCGGGCTGAGCTACCCGCGCGGGTGGTGCGGTCGTGCTGGGCGGCGTCGCCGCCCGGCGGAGGCTGAGGGATTCGAACCCTCGAGGGAGGAATCCCTCCCAACGGGATTAGCAATCCCGCGCCATAGACCAGACTAGGCGAAGCCTCCCGGCGCCCTCCCCGGCCCGTGGTCCACGCTGCGGCGGGCCCCGGTCCGGATCGGACGGCGCAGGGTACCGGTCACGCGGTGGGGGCGATCCGGCCCCGCAGGTCGGCGAGCCAGGCCGCCGAGGTCCGGAACGCGGCGTCGTCCTTCGCGATGCGCTCGGCCTCCTCCCGCTTCCGGGCGCCCGACCGGCGGTACGAGCCGAGGAACCTGAGGTCCCGCTGGGTGCGGTGCACGGCGGCCAGGGCGTCCCCGACCCGCTCGTCGGCGACGTGGCCCTCGACGTCGAGGAAGAAGCAGTACTCGCCGAGCTCGGTCTTGGTGGGCCGGGACTCGATCTTGGTCAGGTTCAGGTCGCGCTCGGCGAACACCTCGAGCAGCTCGAGCAGCGCGCCCGGCCGGTTGCGGTCGATGAACACCACGAGCGACGTCTTGTCCCACCCGGTCGCCGGCGGCAGCGTCCGGCCGATGGTCACGAACCGGGTCATGTTCCCCGGCCGGTCCGACAGCCCCTCGGCCAGCACCTCGAGGCCGTACCGCTGCGCGGCCAGCGGGTTCACGACGGCGGCGTGGCCGACGCCGAGGCCCGCCACCTCCTGCGCGGCGCGGGCCGTCGAGGCCGACGGGACCTGCTCGGCGTCGCCGAGGCGCTCGGAGAGCCACCGTCGCGACGCGCCGAGCGCGACGACGTGGGACCGGACCGTGGTGACGTCCGCGAGGGTCGTGCCGGCCGGGGCCGCGAGGACCAGCGTCACCGGCAGCTCGAGCTCGCCGTGGATCAGCAGGTCGGTCTCGAAGGCCAGCGCGTCGAGCGTCGCGGTGACCGAGCCCTCGAGCGTGTTCTCGATCGGGACGACCCCGCGCGCCGCCTCGCCGCGCTCGACGGTCCGGAGCACCTCGAGCACGTCGCGGCAGGCGCGGAGCGACGCGTCGTCGGTCCCGGCCGCGAGCGTGCGGGCGGCGGTCTCGGTGAACGTGCCGGCCGGGCCCAGGTAGGCGACGACGTCCTGCGCTGCGGTCATGCCGTCCTCCACTCGTCGCCGCGCCGGTCGCCCGGGGCGGTCAGTCCCGTTCGCGCTCGCGGTCGCGCCAGCGCCGTGCGCCGCGGCCATCGGTCCGGACCTCGGAGCGACCGGCGCGGGCCGCGTCGATCGCGGCCCGCTCCTCGACCGAGAGCGGCGAGGCGGCCTCGCCGCCGGTCAGCAGCTTGGCGTAGGTCCGGCCCTCGGCGCGGCCGTTGATCGCGGTGATCACGAGGCCGTCGTCGTGGGCGTCGAGCAGCGCGGCCGAGAACGACAGCTCGCCCCCGACGTCGTCGAACGCGTCGTACCGGACCACGCCGAGGCGCGCGAGCGTGCGTCCGAGGTCGGTGCGCAGCGCGGTGCCGTCGGCCCGGAGCGCCTCGAGGTCCCCGTCGAGCCCGTCGAGGCGGCGGGTGTGCCGGGCGAGAGCCGCCAGGACGTCGACCTCGACCCCGTCGAAGGCGCGCCGCTGGTCGGTCCCGAGCCGCCGCACGCGCAGCGCGAGCACGGTCCCGCCGGCGAGCAGCAGCGCGACCGCGGCCGCGAGACCGAGGACGAGGGGGACGAGGACTGCGTCGGACACGGGGGGCTCCGCGGAGCGACGGGCGGCGGGGGCAGGACGGATGCTGCGGTGCGTCGGTGCTGCGGTCGCGGGACGCTAGCAGCGGGGTCCGCGGCGGCTCCCGGTCAGCCGGGCCACGGCGTCGGGAACGCGCGACCCGTCAGGCGGTCGTGGGCCTCCACGTACCGGGCCCGCGTCGCGGCGACGACCTCGTCGGGCAGCGCCGGTGCCGGCGGCTCGCGGTCCCAGCCGGCCGCGGTGACGTGGTCGCGGACGTACTGCTTGTCGAAGCTCGGCGGGCTGCCGCCCGGCGCCCAGACGTCGGCCGGCCAGTACCGGGACGAGTCCGGCGTCAGCACCTCGTCGACGAGGAGCAGCTCGCGCCCGCCCGTCCCGTCCTCGACCAGCCCGAACTCGAGCTTGGTGTCGGCGAGGATCAGGCCGACGGATGCGGCGTGGGCCGCGCCGGCCTCGTACACGGCGAGCGAGCGGTCGCGCAGCTCGCCGGCCAGCGCGGACCCGAGCTCGGCGACGAGGCGCTCGAAGGGCACGTTCTCGTCGTGGTCGCCGCGCCCGGCCTTCGTCGCCGGCGTGAACAGCGGCGCGGGCAGCGCCTCGGCCTCGCGCAGCCCCGCGGGCAGCGGCAGGCCGCAGACCGCACCGGTGCGGCGGTAGTCGGCCCAGCCCGACCCGGCGAGGTGACCGCGGACCACGCACTCGAACGGGACGACCTCGGCGCGACGGCACCGCATCGTCCGACCGGCCAGCCACGCCGCGTCGAGGCCGGCGGCGGCGAGGTCGAGGTCGGCCAGCGCCCGATGGTCGGCGGCGAGCAGGTGGTGCGGCGCGATCGGCGCGAGGCGGTCGAACCAGAACGCGCTGACCGCGGTGAGGATGCGACCCTTGTCGGGGACCGGCGTCGGGTGGACCACGTCGTAGGTCGAGATGCGGTCGCTCGCGACCAGCAGCAGCTCCTCCTCACCGACGGCGTGGAGGTCGCGGACCTTCCCCGACGCGAGCGGGCGGGGCACCTGCACGGGGTCCTCCGGTTCGTCGGGCACCGCGGTGGGACGGCGGTCGCCGCGGAGCATCGCCGACGCGGCCGGTCGGCGCCAGCCGGCTCGTAGGCTCGGTCGCGACACGCGGAGGAGGTGCGGTGTGGCCCGGACGGCGACGGTCGTGACCGTCAGCGACGGCGTCAGCGCGGGGACGCGCGAGGACACCGCCGGCCCTGCGGTCGCGGTGATGCTCGAGGAGGCGGGCTTCACCGTCGCGCGAGCGCTCGTGACGGACGACCGGCCGGAGATCGCGGCGCTGCTGCGGCGGCTCGCGGACGACGAGGGCCGCGACCTCGTCGTCGCGACGGGCGGGACGGGGCTGGGTCCGCGCGACGTCACGCCCGAGGCGACGCTGGACGTCGTCGAGCGGCTGGTGCCGGGCCTCGCCGAGGCCATGCGGGCCGTCGGCCGCGCCTCGACCCCACGGGCGGACCTCAGCCGGGGCGTCTGCGGCGTCCGCGGTCGGACGCTGGTCCTGGACCTGCCGGGCTCGCCGCGCGGCGCGACCGAGAGCCTCGGCGCGATCGTCGGCCTGCTGGCGCACGCGGTGGACCTGCTCGGCGGCGACACCGCGCACGCCTGAGGACGACCGCTCACCGCGGCGTGGGGTGCAGCATCCTCCGGGCGCTCGGGCCCCTGCCCCTGGGCCCCGGCCCCTGCCCCGACCGACGCACGGGGCCCTCGGGTCCGACGGGGGCCGTGGCCCGCACCGTCGGACCCGAGGACCCAGGGACGAGGGTGGGCTCCCGACCACCCGGCACCCGAGGGTGCGTCCCGTGCGTCCGCGCGCCCGGAGGCTGCTGCGGTCCCCGCCCCTCCCACGGGCAGGGGAGGCGGACGCTACAGCGGGGTGGACCGCCTCCCGGTCCACTGCGCTGGCCCAGCGCACACCGTCGCGCGTTCGCCGCACGAGGTGTGGGGCCGGCAGGGGGTACCGCGGCCGCCGCTGACCGGCGGCGCCGACGACCCGCGGCGCTCGGGCGCCGCGCGCTCAGCCGCCGATGTACGACATCTCGACGCGGGGCCCGGTCAGGCCGTCCTCGGCCCGAAGCTCGGAGGCGCGGTCGTCGCGCCGGGCCCAGACGCCGCCGACGGCGGCCGCGAGCGCCGCGTCGTCCGCGCCCTCGCGCAGCAGCCGCCGCAGGTCGGTGCCCGTCGCCGCGAAGAGGCAGGTGTACAGCTCGCCGACGGCCGAGAGGCGGGCCCGCGTGCACGTCCCGCAGAACGGCCGCGTCACCGACGCGATGACGCCGACCTCGCCGGCGCCGTCGACGTACCGGTACCGCTCGGCGACCTCGCCGGGGCGGGTCGGTTCGACCGGCTCGATCGGCCACCGCGCCCCGATCCGGGCCACGACCTCGGCCGCGGGGACGACGCGCTCGCGCCGCCACCGGTTCGTCGTGCCGACGTCCATGAACTCGATGAACCGCAGCGTCACCCCGCGCTCGCGACCGAACGCCGCGAGCGCCTCGACCTCGCCGTCGTTCACGCCGCGCTGCAGGACCGCGTTGACCTTCACCGGTCCGAGGCCGGCCGCGAGCGCCGCGTCGATCCCGGCCAGCACCGCCGCGACGGGCACCTCGGTGTCCGAGACCGCACGGTGCGTCGCGTCGTCGAGCGCGTCGAGGCTGACCGTGACGCGGTGGAGGCCGGCGGCCGCGAGCGCCTCGGCGTGCCGCGGCAGCAGGACCGCGTTCGTCGTCATCGCGAGGTCGGTCAGCCCGTCGACGCCGGCGAGCATCCGGACCAGGTCCGGGAGGTCGCGCCGCAGCAGCGGCTCACCGCCGGTCAGCCGGACCTTCTCGACGCCGAGGCCGACCATGACCCGCACGAGGCGGGCGATCTCCTCGAAGCTGAGCAGCTCGTCGCGCTCGAGGAACGGGAAGTCGGGGCCGAAGACCTCGCGCGGCATGCAGTAGGTGCAGCGGAGGTTGCAGCGGTCGGTGACCGAGACCCTCAGGTCGCGCAGCGAGCGTCCGCGGAGGTCCCGCACCGGCCCGCGGGGCTCAGCGCTGACCGTACTTGCGGCGGAACTTCTCGATGCGGCCCGCGGCGTCGACCACGTGCGCGCGGCCCGTGTAGAACGGGTGCGAGGCCGACGAGACCTCGATGTCCACGACCGGGTAGGTGTTGCCGTCCTCCCACTCGATCGTGTCCTTCGACTGGGCCGTCGAGCGGGTCAGGAAGGTGAAGTCGACCGAGCGGTCCCGGAACACGACCGGGCGGTACTCGGGGTGGATGTCGGCGCGCATCGACGGGCTCCGGGTCCTGCGGGGTGGAGCGGGAGGATAGGGCCTCCGCGGGGGGCCGGCGACCGGCCGCCGGGGCCGGGGCGGCGCGGCCTCCTCGCGGCCGGACCGTCCGGAGCGGGGTGGCGGGGGGCCTCCGGGCGGGGCTATCCTCCCCGACCGCACCTGCGGCGGCCCGCCCGCACCTCCGAGCGGCCCCCGGGCGCTCCGCCCCACCCCTTCCGATGGGATCCGTCATGGCACGTCGCTGCATGCTGACCGGCGCGGTCGGCCGCTCGGGCAACAACATCTCGCACTCGCACGTGCGGACCAAGCGGCGCTTCGACATCAACATCCAGACGAAGCGGTACTGGGTCCCGAGCGAGAAGCGGTTCGTGACGCTGACCCTCTCGGCGAAGGGCATCAAGACCGTCGACCAGCGCGGGATCGAGGCCGTCGTCAAGGACCTCCGCGCCCGTGGGGAGCTCGCCTGATGGCCAAGAAGGACGACATCCGCCCGGTCATCACCCTCCGCTCGACGGAGGGCACCGGCGCCAGCTACACGACGCGGAAGAACCGGCGCAACACGACCGGTCGCCTCGAGCTGAAGAAGTACGACCCGGTCCTGCGCCGGCACGTCGTCTTCCGCGAGACGCGCTGAGGGTCGTCCCGGCCGGTCCGCGCGCGGGGCTCAGCCCCGCAGCCGCGCGACCACCCGCGACAGCCGCTCGCGCGCCTCGGCCGCGACGCCCAGCAGGTCCTCGCCGGCCATCTCGACCATCGCGCCCGGATCGGCGACGCTGACCTCGGTGCCGGCGTCGGTCCCGCGCAGCACGACGTTGCAGGGCAGCAGCAGCGCGACGTCGCGGCGGGTCGTCAGCGCACGGTGCGCGAGCCCCGGGTTGCAGGCGCCGAGGATGCGCGTCGGACCGACCTCGTCGGCCTCGGCGTCGCCGAGCTTCGCGCGCAGGGTCCCCGACACGTCGATCTCGGTCAGCACCCCGAAGCCCTCGGTCGCGAGCGCCTCGCGGACGGCCGCGCCCGCGGCGTCGAGATCCCCCGGGACCGTGACGGTCAGCTCGGCGTCCTGCACGGTGGTCCTCCTCGTGGCCGGGTCGCGGGGAGCGTGGCGGCTCGCGCGCGACCGTACCGGTGGGGCCCGCGGAGCCCGCCGGTAGCGTCCCCGCGCAGGTCGAGGAGGACGCGTGCGCGTCGAGGTGCGGGCG
>JBEARL010000039.1:0-11435 GCA_041163265.1 Actinomycetota bacterium | reverse complement strand
CGACGCGGCCGTCGCCGACGATCCGCTGGCCGCCCTCGACGCCGCGCTCGAGCAGGCCGAGCGCGACCTGCTCGAGCTCGGCGCGGTCATGGCCGAGCGCGTCGGCCCCGAGGAGGCCGAGATCATGGCCTCGCACGCGGTGATCGCACGCGACCCCGAGCTACGCGCCCTCGCAGCCGAGGGCGTCGCCGCCGGACGATCGCCGTCCGAGGCGGTGACGGCCGCGTTCGACACCTTCATCGCGCTGCTCGCCGATGTCGGCGGCGAGGTGTTCGGCGAGCGGACCGCCGACCTCACCGACGTCCGGGACCGGGTCGTCGACCTTCTGGAGGGACGCAGCACGGCCGTCGTCCTGCCGGACGGACCCGTCGTGCTGGTCGCGCCCGAGCTGCTCCCGTCGCACACGGCCGCGTTCCCGCCCGAGCTGCTCCTCGGCGTCGTGACCGAGACCGGCTCCCCGACGAGTCACGCCTCGATCCTCGCCCGGGCGATGGGCATCCCCGCCGTCGTGGGCTGCGGGGGTGCGACCACCACGGTGGCCGGCGGCGAGCCGATGGCGATCGACGGTGGCACCGGCGAGGTCCTCGTCGCACCTTCGGAGGCCGACCTCGAGCGGCTCCGCGGTGCGGCGGCCCGGCTGGCCGAGCGCGAGGTCAGCCTCCGCGCGCTGCGGGACCGGGCCGGCGCGACGGCTGACGGCGTCCGGATCGAGCTGAGCGCGAACATCGGTTCCCCCGACGACCTCGCTGTCGCCATCGAGGTCGGGGCGGAGGGAGCGGGGCTCGTCAGGACCGAGCTCCTGTTCGAGGGCCGCCGGACCGCACCCGCCGTCGATGAGCAGGCCGAGCTGTACCGGCGCATCCTCGCCGCCTTCCCTGGCCACCGCGTGGTGTTCCGCACGATGGACATCGGGGCCGACAAGCCGCTGCCGTTCGTCCGGCGCGGTCGCGAAGAGAACCCGTCGCTCGGCCTGCGCGGCCTGCGCCTCCACCTGGCCGAGCGCGAGCTGCTGCGCACGCAGCTCGCGGCGGTGCTCCGCGCCGCCGACGGGGCGTCCGGTGGCGGTGCGGGGTCTGGCCGACCCGCCGTCATGTTCCCGATGGTGGCCGCACCGAGCGAGCTCGATGAGGCGCTCGGCGAGCTCGGCGGTGTGGTCGCCGCGGAGGGCGCGGACGGGGCGGGACTCGAGGTCGGCGTCATGGTCGAGGTGCCGTCCGCCGCGCTCGACGCCGCTCGACTTGCCTCCCGCGTTTCCTTCCTCTCGGTCGGGACGAACGACCTTGTGCAGTACGTCTTCGCCGCGGACCGGCTCAACCATGCCGTCTCGGCGACCGGCGAGGCCGCGGACCCCGTCGTCCTGCGGCTGATCGCCTCCGTCGCGGCCCAGGGCGAGGCGAACGGGGCGTGGACAGGGGTCTGCGGCGAGGCCGCCGGCGATCCGGGGCTGGCCCTCGTGCTGGTTGGGCTGGGGGTCCGCGAGCTCTCGATGTCGGCCCGCTCGATCCCGGCGGTGAAGGATGCGCTCCGCAGGTTCACCCTGGACGAGTGCCGCGATCTCGCGGCGCTCGCGACGGCACCCGACGCCGGTACGGCCGAGCTGCGACGGCACCTCGACGGGCTGCTCCCCGCATGAGCGACACCGGCCTCGTCGTCCCGGCCGGGGCTCCGGCGCCCGCGGCGGCCCTCGTCGCCGCGCTGGCCGCGGCCGTTGCGGGCGACGGTGTCGACGCCGCCGTCGCGGTGCGGCCGGTGACCGACGCGCTGAAGCGGATCGAGGGGGACCGGATCGTCGGTGACGTGGACCGGGGCCGCGTGCTGCTGCCGTCCGGGCCGCTGCTCGTGCGGTCGGCCCCGGTGTCGGTCGACGCGGCGGCCGACGTGGGTGATCCGGGCGCGGCCCTCGCCGCGCTCCTCGCCGCGGGTGCCCGGGTCGTCCCCGTCTTCATCGATGCGGCCGGGGGACCGGCATGAGCGGTCTCCGCGTCGGAACCGGCACCGACGTGCACGCGTTTGGGTCGCCGGTGGACGGGGCCCACGTCGTCCTCGGTGGCGTCCGCATCGCGACCGAGGCACCGCTGCTCGGCCACTCGGACGCGGACGTCGTGACGCATGCCGTCGTCGACGCGGTGCTCGGCGCCGCCGCCCTCGGCGACCTCGGGACCCGGTTCGGCGTCGACGACCCCGCGCTCGCCGGCGCCGACTCGCTGACGCTGCTGGCGGCGGCCATCGCCGACGCCCACGCGGCCGGCTGGGCGCCGGGCAACGTCGATGTCACGGTCGTCGCGGTCCGGCCGCGGATCGGACCGCACCGCGACGCGATGCGTTCCCGGCTGGCCGCGGTGCTCGGCCTCGACGTCGGGGCCGTCTCGGTCAAGGCGACGACGACGGACGGGCTCGGTGCGGTCGGCCGCGGGGAGGGGGTCGCGGCCCAGGCGATCTGCCTCCTCGTCGCGACCGACGGTCGCGGCCGTGCGACCGGTCCGCAGGAGTAGCCTCGCCGCGCGCCGCCCGCCGGCGCGCTCGCCCCGATCCGCCCCGACCCCGGTGGTCCGCATGTCCCTCGTCCTGTTCGACACGCTGCGCCGCGCCGAGGTCGAGTTCGTCCCCGCCGTCGAGGGCCGGGTCGGCATGTACGTCTGCGGACCGACCGTCCAGGCCGAGCCGCACGTCGGTCATGGTCGCGCGGCGGTCGTGTTCGACCTGCTGCGCCGGCACCTCCAGCACTCGGGGCTCGCCGTCCGGTACGTGCAGAACGTCACCGACATCGACGACAAGATCATCCTCCGCGCCCGCCGCGAGGGCACCGACGCCGCGGCGATCGCCACGCGGTACGGCCGGGTGTTCGAGCGCACGATGGACGCGCTCGGGGTCCTGCCGCCGGACGTCCGGCCGCTCGCGACGGGCCACCTGCTCGAGATGCAGGAGCTCGTCACCGCCCTGATCGACGCCGATAAGGCGTACGTCGTCGAGGGCGACGTGTTCTTCCGCGTGCGGTCCTTCCCCGCCTACGGGCGCCTCTCGAACCGCCGCGTCGACGAGCTGGTCGAGGGTGACGACGTCGTCGACGCCGACCGCAAGGAGGACCCGCTCGACTTCGCGCTGTGGAAGGCGGCGAAGCCGGGCGAGCCGTCCTGGCCGTCGCCGTGGGGTCGCGGCCGTCCCGGCTGGCACCTCGAGTGCTCGGCGATGTCGGTCGCGCACCTCGGGGCGGGGTTCGACATCCACGGCGGTGGGCTCGACCTCGTGTTCCCGCACCACGAGAACGAGATCGCGCAGCACGAGGCCGCGCACGGCACCACCTTCGCCCGCCACTGGGTCCACAACGGCATGGTCACGATGGGCGAGGCCAAGATGTCGAAGTCGGTCGGGAACGTCGTGAGCCTCGGCGAGGCCGTCGCGGCCGTCGGCCGCGGGCCGCTGCGCCTCTGGTACCTCTCGGCGCAGCACCGGACGCCGCTGACGTTCGACGACGACCGCCTCGCCGACGCCTCGACCGTCTTCGCCCGCTTCCTCACCTTCGCGCGGGCGGCGCGCCGCGCCGCGGGCGACGCGGCGCCCGACACCGGCGCCGGTCGACGACACCGGGACGCGTTCACCGCCGCGCTCGACGACGACCTCAACGCACCGGTCGCCGTCGCCGCGCTGCACGAGCTGGTCGCCGACGGCGGCGAGCGGCTGCGCCGGCCCGAGGCCGAGGCCGGTGCGCTGGCGGACCTCGCGGGCACGCTCGTCGAGCTCGCGGACGACGTCCTGGGGCTCGGCATCGCCGACGTGCTGGCCGAGGAGGCCGCGCTGGGGGCGCGGGTCGCGCCGCTCGTGGAGGACGCGCTCGCCCGTCGCGCCGAGGCACGAGCCGCGAAGGACTTCGCGGCCGCCGACGCGATCCGCGACCGTCTGGCCTCGGCCGGCGTCGTCGTCGAGGACTCGGCGGCCGGTCCCGTCTGGCACGTCCCCGTCCGCCCGGCGGCCGCCCCGCGGTGAGCGGCCCGGCCCGGGGCGGCGAGCGCCTGGTCCACGGCGTCCACCCCGTCCGCGAGCTGCTCCGCGCCGGTCGGCGCGTCACCGGTCTCCGCGTCGCGACGGGCCGCCGCGACACCCCCGAGCTCGACGAGCTGGTCGCGCTGGCCGCCGACGCCGGTGTCCCCGTCGTGCGGGTCGACGGCGACGAGCTCGACGAGCTGGCGCCCGGTGCGGTGCACCAGGGCGTCGTCGCGACCGCGCCGCCGTTCCCCTACGCCGGGCTCGACGCCCTGCTGGCCGCGGCGCGCGCCTCGGGGCGTCCGCCGCTGCTGGTCGCGCTCGACGGCGTGACCGATCCGCGCAACCTCGGCTCGATCGCGCGGACCGCCGAGGCCGTCGGCGCGCACGGCCTGATCGTGCCCGAGCACCGCAGCGCCGCCGTCACGCCGGCCGTCGAGAAGGCCGCGGCCGGGGCGCTGGCCCACCTGCCGGTCGCCCGCGTCACCAACCTCGTCCGCACGCTCGAGGCGCTCGGCCGGGAGGGCGTCTGGTCGCTCGGCCTCGACGGCGACGCGCCGGTCCGGGTCGCCGAGCATCCGCTGGCCGACGGCCCGGTGGTGCTGGTCGTCGGCGCCGAGGGGCGCGGGCTGTCGCGGCTGGTCCGCGAGCGGTGCGACGCCCTCGTGTCGCTGCCGATGCACGGCCGCGTCGGTTCGCTCAACGCCGCCGTCGCGGCCGGCGTGGCGCTGTATGCGCTGCTCGCGGCCCGCGAGGCGGCCGCGGGTCCCTCCGTGCCGCCGGCCTGAGCGTCAGCCGACCGAGAACGTGACCGAGACGGTCGCCGTGACGGTCTTCTCGATCGTGCTCGTGTCGTACATCCCGTAGTCGCTGACGTCGACCGAGTCGCGAGTGCTGACCTGGAACGGTCCCGAGCGGACGGCGCGGACCTCGCCGACGGTCCCACCGGTCACCTCGACCATCGACTCGGCGCGGACGAGCGCGTCGGCCACGGCCTCCTCGAGCAGCTGCGGCCGCAGGTCCGGCAGCGACGTGACGTAGTACTCGGGCGCCCACGCGTCGACGCCGACGCCGGTCTCGAGGACCACGCCGAACTCGCGGCTGAGCCGGTCGATGAGGGCCACGTCGTCGAGCCGGACCCGCAGCGACCGGTAGGCGGCGTAGCTCGCGATGTCCGAGGTCTGGGTCCCGTCGAGCCATACGTAGTTCGTGCTGGTCCCGAGCGCCTCGAGCTCGATCGCGTCGGCCGGGACGCCGCCGCCGGTGAGGTAGGCGGTGACCGTCTCGATCGAGCGGTCGACGCCGCGGACGGCGCTCGCGAGGTCGGCCGCCTGCTCGTAGGCGTTGATGGTCCAGACGGCGCGGTCGGCGGTGACGTCGACTCGGGCAGACCCGGTCACGACGACGCCGTCGCCCGCACGCTGCGCCAGTCCGTCGCCGACGGCGAACAGCCCGACGACGAGGCCGGCGGCCAGGATGACGGCTGCTGCGATGGTGGCGAGGGTGGACGGGCCGCGGCGGGTCGGGCGGGGCGTCGTGGCGTCGGGAGCGGTCGCGGTCATGTCGGGTCCGTCGGGACGAGCGTCCGTCGGGGAGCCGCGGGGGGAGCGGTCCGGGGCGCGCGGCCGCAGACTACGGTTCGGCGCGGACGCCACGCCGGCGTCGGCACCGGCCGTCCGGCCGTCGCGAGGTGGAGGACCGATGCGGCTCGCGATGCTCCGCGTGGACGGTCGCGAACTGGCCGCCGTCCGTCATCCTCACGGCTGGCTCCCGACCGAGCCCGTCGCCGGGATGCCGCCCGGGGGCGACCTCGCGGCCGTGCTGCGCGGCGGGTTCGACGACGCACTGCGGGCCCGCGTCCTGGCCGACGCGGCGGAGGCGCCCGCCGACGCGTTCGTGCCGGTGGCCGACGCGCGGTTCGCGCCGCCGTTCCGCCACCCGCGCCTGGTCCTCGGCATCGGCCTGAACTACCGGGCGCACGCCGACGACCTCGGCACCCCGCAGACCGCCGGGCCGGCGTCGTTCCTCAAGGCCGACCACACGATCGTCGGCGACGGCGACCCGATCGTGCTGCCGGACCCGGCGGTCGCCGCCCGCATCACGTCCGAGGCCGAGCTCGGGCTGGTGATCGGTCGCCGCGCCTGGCGGGTCGACGAGGCCGACGCGCTGGCGCACGTCGCCGCGGTCTGCTGCGTCCTCGACCAGACCGCCGAGGACGTGCTGCAGCGCGACCCCCGGTTCCTCACCCGGTCGAAGAACCACCCGACGTTCCTGTCGTTCGGACCCGAGCTCGTCACCCTCGACGAGGTGCTCGGTGCGGACGGCACGCTCGACCACCTCGTCGTCGAGACCGTCCGGAACGGCGAGGTCCACCGCGCGGCGCCGGTCGCCGACATGGCGATGCGCCCGGCGGAGCTGGTCGCGTTCCACAGCCGCGTGATGCCGCTCGAGCCGGGCGACCTCATCCTCACCGGCACGCCGGGGGCGGCGGTCGTCGCTGCGGGCGACGTGATGACCTGCCGGATCGCCGGCGTCGGCGAGCTCACGAACCCGGTCGTCGCGGGCTGAGAGATGCGCGCGGCCCCAGCGGGCCAGCGCCGCGTCGCGGTCAGCCGGTGAGGTAGAGGCCCGCGATGCCGACCGCCATCCCGAGCATCCCGAGGTAGAGCGGGGTGAGCGCGAGGAGCAGGGTGCGCAGCACGTACTCCTTCGTCGCGAGTCCGTCCATGCGGTCGTCGACGCCGTCGATCCGTGCGGAGAGGGTCGCGACGGCGGCGTCGAGGTCGGCCTTGGTGGCCATGTCCTGACCGGCCGGCACGACGACCTCCATGAGCACCTCCGCGGTCTCCTCGCCCCAGTCCGCCCGGGCCTGCTCGTACAGCTTGAGGCGGCGGGCGTCGGACACGGCCATGGTGGCTCCTCCGGGTGGCGGGCGCAAGGGGTTCATGCGCGTCGACCCACCGTAGGGAGCCGCGGCGGATCGGGGCGGGTCGATCGCGCGCCTGTGGATGAGCGCTCGCCGGCGTCCGAGGCCGTCTCGGATGCGGTCGGCGCGGGTCGAGTCGGGGGGCGACGGCTCCGCCGGAAGCGGCGCGGGCCGGGCCTCGGAGGACCCGGCCCGCGCCGCGGGGCACCGCAGAAGGTCGCGCTCAGAAGGTCACGACGACCTCGGGCGTGCAGACCGTCGGGTCGACCGCGAGGCAGACGCGGTAGCGGTACGCGCCGCCGCCCTTCGTGCCGATCCTGTCGGTCCACGACGTGCCGTCGACCGGCGTCGAGGTGACGACGGCGTCGTCCCGCACCACGTGAACCGGACCGTCGAACCCGGTCCAGATCAGCGCGACCTGCTGGGTGCCCTTCACCTTCGTGCCGACCGCCGAGACGATCGCCGGACCCGTCGGGTCGGTCGGGTCACCGGGGTCGACCGTCGTCCCGTCGCAGACCGCCGGGTCGAGGACGACCGTGGCCATCCCGTCGCCCGCCAGTCCGGTGACGCAGAACCCGAGGGTCGCGCCGCGGACACGGAACGTCGGCGACGAGAGGCTCGCCGTGCCGGTCGAGCCGGTCGTCATGGACGCCTCCCCGGCGGCCGCGCCGTCCAGCGTCCACCGGCCGGTCACGACCACGCCGGCCAGCGGCGAAGCGTCCGCGGCGTCGACGACGGTGACCGTCGCCGTGCCGGACGTCCAGCGGCCCCCGTTCCGGGTGACGGTCACGGCCGAGACCTCCGGCGTGGCCGGGTCGACGGGCGGCTGGGTCGCGGTGGGTGCGCGGAGCAGCAGGTCCGGGGACCCGACCCCCTCGTCCACGACCACGCCGGCCGTCGCGGAGCCGACGAGGCGCGTCGCGACCGCGGCGGGCGTCAGCGTGGGCTCGAGCGAGAGCAGGACCGCCGCCGCACCGGCGACGTGCGGCGAGGCCATCGACGTGCCGGAGATGGTCCGCGTCGCGGTCGTCGAGCCGATCCACGTCGAGGTGATGGACGAGCCCGGCGCGAACAGGTCGAGGCAGGTCCCGAAGTTCGAGTAGGACGCGCGGACGTCGGTGCTGGTCGTCGCACCCACCGTCAGCGCGACGGGCGTGCGGGCCGGCGAGGCCGTGCAGGCGTCCGCCGAGCTGTTGCCCGCGGCGACCACCACGGTGAGGCCGGCCTGGTGCACGGCGGTCGCCGCCGCATCGACGGTGGAGTTCGCACCGCCGCCGAGGCTCATGTTGACGACGCCGGGCTCACCGGCGGGGTGCGTCGCGGCGATCCAGTCGAGACCCGCGACGACACCGGACCAGGTGCCGCTGCCGTCGCAGCCGAGCACGCGGACCGGGACCAGGGTCACGTCCTTCGCGACGCCCCAGGTGACGCCGCCGACGGTCCCGGCGACATGGGTGCCGTGGCCGTTGCAGTCGTCGGTGCCGTAGCCGTCCGCGATGCTGCTGTAGCCGGTGACGACGCGGCCGCCGAGGTCGGCGTGGCCGGCGAGGATGCCGGTGTCCACCACGTAGGCGCGGACGCCCGCACCCGTCGCGGCATACGAGTAGCTGCGGTCGAGCGGCAGGTCGGCCTGGTCGATGCGGTCGAGGCCCCACGTCGCGTCGGTCTGCGTGGCCGCGACGGTCACGACACCGTCGGCCTCGATCGTGCGGACGTTCGGGTTCCTTCGCAGCGCCTCGAGCGCCTGCTCGGGCAGCCGCGCGGCGAGGCCGGGGAACACGGCGCCGTAGACGTGGCGGACCTCGGCGCCGAGGCCCGCGATGGCGGCCGCCTCGCGGCGCGCGTCGGTGCCGGGGGCGAAGCGGACGATGACGTCCGTGGTGGCCGCGCCGGTCGCGGCCGGCAGGGCCGCGGGGCCAGCGGGAGCCGCGGCGGCCGTGGCGGGCAGGGTCAGGAGGGCCGCGGCGAGGGCGCCGAGCAGGCGCGGTCGCCGGGCGGTGCGGATGCGGGTCATGTCGCTCCCCGGGTCGGTCGTGCGAGGCGCTCGCCTCACCCTCGTCAGCGCCGGGGCGGCCGTTCGCGTGACGCGGCCGTCGGGATCCGCGTCGGGGGCGGGACCGCCGTTACCGTCCCCGCCGCTCCGGCACCGGCCCGAGCGCGGGGGTCGGCATGCTCGGCGACGGCTTCGAGGGGATCCTCGAGCGCGCCCGCGCCGGCGACGAGCTCGCCTGGGCCGCCCTGTACGACGACCTCGCCGGCCCTCTCCTCGGGTACCTCCGCGGCCGCGGGGCGCCCGAGCCCGAGGACCAGCTCGGCGAGACGTTCCTCCAGATCGCCCGTGACCTGCCGTCGTTCTCGGGCGACGAGTCCGGCTTCCGGTCGTGGGTGTTCACCATCGCCCACCGGCGCCTGCTGGACGCGTCGCGACGGCGTCGGCGCCGCCCCGCCGTCCCCCTGGAGGACGTCCGGCTGGTCCCCCTGGCCGAGGCGGCGGACGCGGGGGAGGACGACGTCGCCCGTGCCATCGCCGCGCTCGGTGACCGCGAACTCATCGCCCGCCTCCTGGCACCCCTGACCGAGGAGCAGCGGGAGGTGCTCCTGCTGCGCTTCGCCGCCGACCTCGACACGGCGACGGTCGGGGCGATCACCGGGCGCTCGGCCAACGCGGTCGCCGCGATGACCCGCCGTGCCATCGCCGACCTCCGCCGCCTGCTCGACGACGCGGGAGGCCCCCCGGCCGCACCGGCCGCGTCATCCCGCGGCCCCGACCGGCGCTGACACCGACATGAGCGACCAGCGACCCCCCGAGCCCCGTCCCGACGGGACCCCCGACCCCGCGTCGGAGGCCGTCGAGCGGCTGCTCCGTGCCGCCGCGTCGGCGTCGGACCGGCCCGACGCGGCGACGCGGCACCGGCACGTCGCCGCCGCGGCCGCCGCGGCGCGCGAGGCGGCCGCGGCGGGCGCTGGCGCACCGGCGCCCGAGCGCCGGTGGGCCCGGCTCGCCCTTCCGGCGTTCCCGCGGCTCGCGCTCCGCCCGGCGCTGGTCGGGGGCCTCGCAGCGCTGACCGCGCTGGTCGCGGTCGGCGTCGGTGTGCTGCCCGGCCTCGACGGTCGCGCCGGCACCGATGGCGCCGGTGACGCGTTCGTCCCCGAGCTCGCGATGGCCGAGGGGTTCACGCCGACGCCGGTGCCGGTCGAGCGGACCGAGGAGTACGTGATCCTGACCGTCGGCGCGGACCGCGCCGACGCGGTCGCGGCGGAGCTCGCCGGCCTCCTCGGCGCGGACGCGACGCTGCTGAGCGAGCGGGCCGACCGCTCGACGTTCGCCGTCCCGGCCTCGGTCGCGGCCCGGCTCGCGGACGCGGCCGACGTCGAGACCGTCCCCGACACGCCGGTCACCAGCCTGGCGCTCCCCGAGGTCCAGCCCGACGTCCCGTCGTGGGGTCTCGACCGGCTCGACGGGGAGGGTGACGAGCCGCTCGACGGTCGGTACGCCTACGTCACGACCGGCGACGACGTGCTGGTCTACGTCGTCGACACCGGCGTCCGCGCGGACCACGCGGACCTCGGCGGCCGCGTCGGCGATGGGTTCGACGCGCTCGGCGAGGGTCTGGCCGGCGCGGACTGCAACGGCCACGGCACGCACGTCGCCGGGACGGTCGCGGGAGAGCTGCACGGGGTCGCGAAGGACGCGGTCGTCGTCCCGGTCCGCGTCCTCGGCTGCGACGGCGGCGGGTACGCGTCGTCGGTCATCGCCGGGCTGAACTGGATCGTCGCCAACCACCCGGGTGGTCCCGGCGTCGTGAACCTCAGCCTCGGCGGTCCGGCGAACGCGGCGGTCGACCAGGCGGTGGCCGACGCCACGGCCCGCGGTCTCGTCGTCGTCGCCGCGGCGGGGAACGCCGCCGTCGACGCCTGCACCGTCTCGCCGGCCCGCGCGCCGTCCGCGCTGACGACCGGTGCGACGACGTCCGAGGACGTCCGGGCGTCGTTCTCGAACGCCGGCCCCTGCGTGGACGTCTTCGCCCCTGGCGTAGGCATCACCTCGACGTGGTGGACGTCGGCGACGGCGACCGCGACCCTCTCCGGGACCTCGATGGCGGCGCCGCACGTCGCGGGGCTCGCGGCCCGGCTGCTCGAGGACGCGCCGGGTGCATCGCCGTCCGCGATCGCCGACCGGCTGCTGGGCGCCGCCGTCCCGGACGCCGTCGGCGACCCGGCGGGGGCCGCGAACCTTCTCGCGAACCTGGTCGAGGACGACGAGTGCGACGAGCTGCTCGACGCGATCGAGGACGGGGAGCTGACCCTCGACGACCTCGAGGACGGTCTGCCCGAGGCCTGCGAGGACGAGGCGCGCCGCCGCGGCCTGCTCGACCTGCTGCCCGGTGACCGCCGCCTTCCGCCCGGCATCGACCGGGCGCCCGGGCTCGAGCGTGCACCGGGCCTCGACGGCCGGCTGCCGCCGGGCCTCGAGCGAGCGCCGGGTCTCGGCGGGACCCCGCCCGGGCGGTCGGACGAGGCCCCGGGCCGC
>JBEARL010000038.1:0-11924 GCA_041163265.1 Actinomycetota bacterium | reverse complement strand
GCGCGGCCACGGCCGGACCGAGGCGGCCGACGTCCGCGCCGCGCTGGCGCGCCTGACGCGGGCGCGGCCCGGGGTCCGGGGCGGACCGCGGTGCGGCGCCTGCCGCGCCGCGCTCGACCTGCCGCAGCGGACGACCGCGCGGGGCGTCACGGTCGAGCCGGCCGCCGCGCCGCCCTACACCGTCGAGCTCCGCCTGCCGATGGTCCGCTGCCCGGACTGCGCCGTCGACAACGTGCCGGTCGGCCTCACGACGCTGCTGCGCCGGGCCGTGCGGACCGCCGTGCGGACCGCCGTGCGCTGAGCGGGACGGCTCAGGCGGCGTCGGCGTCCCGGACCGGCAGCCCCGCCGCGTCGAGCGCGGCCTTCGCGGCCGCGATCGTCAGCTCGCCGAAGTGGAACAGCGAGGCGGCCAGCACCGCCGAGGCCCCGCCGATCCGGACGGCGTCGACGAGGTGCTGCGTCGTCCCCGCGCCGCCCGACGCGATGACGGGGACCCCGACGGCGTCGGTGACGGCCGCGAGCAGCTCGAGGTCGAACCCGTCGCGCGTCCCGTCGCGGTCCATGGAGGTCAGCAGGATCTCGCCGGCGCCGCGGCCGACGGCCTCGCGGCACCACGCGACGACGTCGCGGTCCGTCCCCGTCCGGCCGCCGTGCGTCACGACCTCCCAGCCCACGGCGGCGTCCGCGGCGGCGCGGCGGCGGGCGTCGACCGCGAGGACGACCGACTGGGCCCCGACCGCGGCCGAGGCGGCGTCGATCAGGCCGGGCTCGGCGACCGCGGCGGTGTTGACCGAGACCTTGTCCGCACCCGCCGCCAGCAGGCGGCGCACGTCGTCGACGCCGCGGATTCCGCCCCCGATCGTCAGGGGGACCGAGAGCCGCTCGGCGCACCGGGCGACGACGTCGAGCATCGTCCGCCGGTCCTCCGCCGAGGCCGAGATGTCGAGCAGGACGACCTCGTCGGCGCCCTCGGCGTCGTAGCGCGCGGCCAGCTCGACCGGGTCCCCGGCGTCGCGCAGGCCGACGAACCGGACGCCCTTCACCACCCGGCCGGCGTCGACGTCGAGGCAGGGGATGATGCGGACGGCCAGTCCGTCACGATCCGCGCCGATCGGCCTCACGGCGCGACCGCGGAGACGGCGGCGAGCGCCTCGGCCAGGTCCACGTCCCCCGTGTAGAGGGCCCGCCCGACGATGGCCGCGTCGACGCGGGGATGGAGCCCCGCGAGCGCGACGAGGTCCGCGACCGACGCGACACCGCCGGAGGCGGTCACCGCCGCCGTCGTCGCGTCGGCGACCTCGCGCAGCAGCCCGAGGTTCGGTCCCGAGAGCATCCCGTCGGTCGCGATGTCCGTCACGACCACGCGCGCGACCCCCAGCTCGGTGAGCCGCGCCAGCGTCGGCATCAGCTCTCCGGCGTCCTCGGTCCAGCCGCGGGCGCGGAGCCGGCCGTCCTCGGCGTCGAGCCCGACGGCGAGGCGCTCCCCCGCGATCGCGAGCGCGTCGGGGACGAAGGCCGGATCGGTCAGCGCCATCGTGCCCACGACGACCCGCGACGCCCCGAGGTCCAGCGCGGCGCGGACGTCGTCGAGCGTCCGGACCCCGCCCGAGGCCTGGACGCGGCAGCCGGTCGCCTCGACGATGGCGCGGACCAGGTGACGGTTCCGCGGCTCGCCGGTGAAGGCCGCGTCGAGGTCGACGACGTGCAGCCACTCGGCGCCGACCGCGGCGAAGCCCTCGGCCGCCTCGACGGGGTCCGCGTACTCGGTCACGGCGTCCGCGCGGCCCCGCGTGAGGCGCACGGCGCGGCCGTCGCGGATGTCGACCGCGGGGAACAGCGTCAGCCCCATCCGAGCCCCCCCAGCCAGTTCGCGAGGAAGCGCGCGCCGACCCTGCCGGACTTCTCGGGGTGGAACTGCGTGCCGGTCACGCTCCCCTCCCGCACGACGCAGGGGAACGCCGCGCCGGCGTAGCCGCTCGCGGCCAGGACGTGCCCCGGGTCCTCGGGGACCGCGTAGTAGGAGTGGGCGAAGTAGCACCGTCGGCCGTCGACGCCGGCGAGGAGGTCGGCCCCCGCCGGCTCGGCGCGCACGACGTCCCACCCCATGTGCGGCACGACCGCGTCCGCGGGCAGTCGACGCACGCGTCCCGGCAGCAGGCCCAGACCCGGTTCGTCGGACTCATCGGAGCCGGCGTACAGCAGCTGCATCCCGACGCAGATGCCGAGCACGGGCCGGTCCTCGGCGATGAAGGCCCGCACGACGTCCTCGAGGCCGCGCTCGCGCAGCTGCCGGCTGCAGGTGCCGAAGTGGCCGACCCCCGGGATCACGAGGAGGTCCGCGGTCCGGGCCACGACCGGGTCGGCGGTGACCTCGGCCTCGGCGCCGGCCGCATCGAGGCCGCGCTTCGCCGACCGGACGTTCCCCGCGTCGTAGTCGAGGACGGCGGCGCGGGGCCGCCGCGTCACTGCAGCACGCCCTTCGTGGACGGCACGCCGGCACCGGTCACGGCGACGGCGCGGCGCAGCGCGACGGCCAGCGCCTTGAAGACCGACTCGTAGACGTGGTGCGTGTTGTCGCCCGAGACGTTCGTGACGTGCAGCGTGATGCGCGCGTTCGCGACGAGGGCTTCGAAGAAGTGCCGCACCAGCGGGGTCTCGAACGTGCCGATCAGCTCGATCGGCGTCGAGACCTCCCACACGAGGTACGGACGACCCGAGAGGTCGATCGCGACCCGGCTGAGGGCCTCGTCGATCGGGACGCTGGCGTCGCCGAACCGCTCGACACCGGCGCGGTCGCCCCAGGCCTCGGCCAGCGCCTGCCCGAGGGCGATGCCCGTGTCCTCCACGGTGTGGTGCGCGTCGATCTCGAGGTCCCCCTCGGTGCGCACGACCAGCCCGAGCCGACCGTGCCGTCCGAGCTGCTCGAGCATGTGATCGAGGAACGGCACGCCGGTCGCGACCTCGGCCGCGGCGGGGCCGTCGAGATCCACCTCGACGACGACGGTCGTCTCACGCGTGCGGCGCTCGATGCGGGCGGTTCGGCTCATGTTCCCTCCGGGATGCCGTCGGCCAGCGCGGCGGTGGTGGCCGCGAGGAACGCGTCGTCCTCCGCCCGCGTGCCGATGGTGACGCGCAGCGCGCCGGGCCGCCCGACCGACGCCGCCATGTCACGGACGAGGACGCCGCGTGCGAGCAGGCGGTCGAACAGGTCGGGCAGCTCGGTCTCGAACAGCAGGAAGTTGGCGGCCGACGGGTGGACGCGGACGCCGGGCAGCGCCGCGAGGGCGGCCGCGACGCGCTCGCGCTCGGCGACCGTCGCGGCCCGGTGCGCGAGGAACTCCTCCTCGTGCGCGAGGGCGAGGACGGCGGCGCGCTGGGCGAGGGCGTCGAGGTGGTAGGGCAGGCGGACGCGACGGAGGTCGGCCATCACCGCGGCGGGACCGAGCAGGTACCCGACCCGCAGGCCGGCGAGGCGGAAGGCCTTCGAGAACGTCCGCGACACGACGAGCCGGGGCAGCTCGTCGAGGAGCGGTCGGACCGAGCTGCCGGCGGGGGCGAACTCGACGTAGGCCTCGTCCACGACCAGCAGGCCCCCGACGGCGTCGTGCAGCGCGCGGATCTCGTCGGCGCCGAGGAGGGCACCCGTCGGGTTGTTCGGGTTCGCGAGCAGGACGACCGCGGCCTCCGCGGCGCCGGCGGCCGCGACGTCCGCCGGGTCCGGGCGGCCGTCGGCGCCCAGCGGCACCAGCTCGAGCCGCGTCCCCGTCGTCCGGCAGAGCTCGGGGTACATCGAGTAGCCCGGCGTGAAGGCGAGGGCGCGGCGACCCGGCCCGCCGTACGCCTGCAGCAGCTGGAGCAGGACCTCGTTGGAGCCGTTCGCGACCCAGACGCGGTCCGGGTCGAGCCCCTCGCGGCGACCGAGCGCCGTCCGCAGCGCGGTCGCCTCACGGTCCGGGTAGCGGTTCAGCTCGAGCTCGCCGACGGCCGCGGAGAGGTCCGCGAGGAACGCGGCGGGCGGCGGCTCGGGCGTCTCGTTCGTGTTGAGGCGGACGGGTACGTCCAGCTGCGGGGCGCCGTACGGCTCGACGCCGGCCAGCTCGGGGCGGACGGCCGCCGCACCGGTGACGCTCACGCGCCGCCCCCCGCCTCGAGGCGGACCTCGACGGCCCGCCAGTGCGCCGGCAGGTCCTCGGCCGCCGCGAGGGCGCGGACGCTCGGCGCGAGGTCGCGCAGGGCGGCGGCGTCGTACTCCACGACGTTGACCGGGACGAGGAAGGAGGACGTCGTGAGCCCGCCCCGGAACCGCGCCGTCCCCGACGTCGGGAGCGTGTGGTTCGGACCCGCCGCGTAGTCGCCGAGGCTGACGGGCGTCGTCGCCCCGATGAACGTCGTGCCCGCGTACCGGATGCGCCGCGCGACCGCGACGGCGTCGGCCGTGTGGACCTCGAGGTGCTCGGCAGCCAGCGCCTCGGCGGCCCGGACCATGCCGTCGACGTCGTCGACGAGCACGACCGTCCCCTGACCGGCCAGCGCGACCTCGACGCGTTCGCGGTGCCGCGTCGCGGTGACCTCGACGTCGAGCGCGGCCTCCACGGCGGGTACCAGCCCGGGCGCGTCCGTGATCAGCACCGCCGTCGCGAGCTCGTCGTGCTCGGCCTGGGCGACGAGGTCGGCGGCGACGAGCCGCGGGTCGGCCGTGGCGTCGGCGACGATCCCGATCTCGGTCGGACCGGCGTACCCGTCGGTGCCGATGCGTCCCTCGGCGGCGAGCTGCTGCTTCGCGAGCGAGACGTACAGGTTGCCCGGCCCCACGACGAGGTCGCACCGCGGGACGCTGTCGGTGCCGTGGGCCATCGCGGCGACGGCCTGCGCGCCGCCGACGCGGACCACGCGGTCGACGCCGAGCAGGCGGGCCGCGGCGAGGATGGTGCGGTCCGGCCACCCGTCCGGCGCGCCGTCGGGCCCGACGCCCGTCGGCGGCGTGCAGAGGACGACCTCGTCGACCCCGGCGACGCGGGCGGGCACGACCGTCATCACCACGGTGGACGGGTAGACGGCCTTCCCGCCGGGCACGTACACGCCCGCGCGCGCGACGGGGCGCCACCACACGCCCATGCGGACCCCGTCGCCCTGCTCCTCCCAGTCCTCGGGCCGGGCCCGCTCGTGGAAGCGCCGGACCTGCGCCGCGGCGCGCTCGATCGCGGCCCGGAGGTCGGGGTCCAGCCCCGCCAGGGCGGCGTCGAGGACGTCGTCGGGGACCACCAGTGGCCCGTCGGCGAGGTCGACACCGTCGAACCGGGCGGTCAGGGCGTGCAGGGCCTCGTCCCCGTCGGAGGCGACGGCGTCGATCGTGGTCCGGACGCCGTCGCGGGCCGCGGCCAGGTCGACGCGCGGCCGCGGCAGCCGGTCGCGGGGGTCCGAGCGGTCACCGCGGAGGTCCAGCACGCGCAGGCGTGGCACGGGGACCTCCGGGGACGCGGAGCGGCGCAGCCTAACGGCGCGTCGGCGCCGCCCGCGTCAGCCGGCCCGTCGGTAGGGCGGCACGTCCTCGACCGGCGCCCGGAGCGTGCGCACCGGTCGGTCCTCGACGACCTCGGGACCGAACGCGGCCTTCAGCTCGCCGAACAGCCCGGGCCGGCGCTCGACGCGGAGCCGGTCGCCGAGGCGGAAGCGACGCGCGGTGCCGTCGGCCTCGCGGACCTCGAGGGCGACCGGTGCGACCCCGGGATGGTTGCCGAGCACCGACTCGAGCCGGGCGACGGCCTCGGGCGTGCACTGCGCCGCGTCGAGGCGGACGACGACGGGGGCGCCCTGGACCTCGGAGAGGTCCGGTGTCGTCACCTCGTCGACGGTGAGCTTGACGGACTCGTCGCGGCGCTCGACGCGGCCGCGGAGCACGAGCACCGCGTCCTCGACGAGGACCTCGTGAGCGACGAGGTAGGTCGAGGGCCAGCAGACGACCTCGACCTGGCCGGTGTGGTCCTCGACGGTGGCCGTGAGGTAGGCGTCACCCTTCCGGGTGTACTTCTTCGTCGGCGCGGTCAGCACCCCGGCGATGCGGACCGTGGCGCCGTCGCTCCGCTCGGAGAGCTCGACGACGCGGGTGTCGACGAGCCGCTCGAGCAGCGCCTCGGCGCCGTCGAGCGGATGCGCCGAGACGTACAGCCCCAGCAGCTCGCGCTCGAGGCGGAGCAGCTCGCCGGCCGGGAACTCGAGGTCCGGCACCTCGACGGCCGCCGGCGGCTCGCCCCCGCCCGAGCCCGGCTCGTCGAAGAGGCTGAACTGCCCGGCGGCCTCGGCGCGCTTGCGGGCCAGCGCCTCGGCGACGATCGCCTCGTGCACCTCGAGGAGCCCCCGCCGCGGATGACCGAGCCCCACGAACGCCCCGGCGCGGACCAGGTTCTCGAGGACCGTGCGGTTCAGGACCGTGGCGTCGACCTTCGCGCAGAAGTCCGCGAAGTCCGTGAAGCGTCCCTGCTCGGTCCGCGCGGCGACGATGCGCTCGACCACCGCCTCCCCGACGCCGCGGACGGCGGCGAGGCCGAACAGGACCTCCTCGCCGCGCGGCGTGAAGTCCGCCTCGGAGTCGTTCACGTCGGGAAGGCGGACGGGGATCCCCATGCGCCGGCACTCGTTGAGGTACAGCGGCTTCGTGTCCTTGTTGTTCCTGACGCTGGTCAGCAGCGCGGCCATGTACTCGACGGGATGGTGCGCCTTCAGCCACGCCGTCTGGTAGCTGACGACGCCGTACGCGACGGTGTGCGCCTTGTTGAAGCCGTACTCGGCGAACTTCTCGATGAGGTCCCAGAGGCGCTCGACGAAGCCGCGCTCGTACCCCTTCGCGACGGCGCCCGAGAGGAACTTCTCGCGCTGGGCCTCCATCAGCTTGCGCTGCTTCTTCCCGACGGCCTTGCGGAGCGCGTCGGCCTCGGCCATCGTGAAGCCGCAGAGGTCCGTCGCGACCTTCATCACCTGCTCCTGGTAGACGATGACCCCGTGGGTCTCGCCCAGGATCGCGGCCAGGTCCGGGTGCTCGTGGGTCACCGCCTCGAGCCCGTTCTTCCGGTCGGCGAAGGCGATGTGCATGTCCATCCCCAGCGGGCCCGGCCGGTACAGCGCGAGCAGCGCCGAGATGTCCTCGAACCGGGTCGGGCGCAGGCGGCGCACCAGCGCCTGCATCCCGGCCGAGTCCAGCTGGAACACGCCGAGGGTGTCCCCCGTCGCGAGCATCTCGTAGGTCCGCGGGTCGTCCATGTCCCCGAGCAGCTCCGGGTCGTCCATGTCGAGCTCGACGCCGCGGTTCGCGCGGACGTGCCGTTCGGTGTCCGAGATGACGGTGAGGTTGCGCAGGCCCAGGAAGTCCATCTTCAGCAGCCCGATGGCCTGGGCGGCCTCCATCTCGTACTGCGTCAGGGTCTCGCCGCCCTCGGCCCGCATCAGCGGCACGACCTCGCCCAGCGGCCGCGCCCCGATGATGACGGCCGCCGCGTGGATGCCGTGGTGCCGCTTCAGACCCTCGAGCCGTTCGGCCACCTCGAGGACCTCGCGGTAGGTGGGGTCCTCCCGCGCGGCGCGGAGCTCGGCCGACTTCTTCAGCGCCTCGGCCAGCGTCGGGTCGACCCCCTGCACGGCCGGCGGCATCATCTTCGCGAGGTCGTCACCGACCTTGAACGGCTGGTCGAGGACCCGGGCCGCGTCCCGGATGGCGGACTTCGCCTTGATCGTCCCGAAGGTCACGATCTGCGCGACGTGGTCGACGCCGTACCGCTCGGCCGCGTACCGGATCATCTCGCCGCGGCGCCGGTCGTCGAAGTCGATGTCGATGTCCGGCATCTCCTTGCGGGCCGGGTTGAGGAACCGCTCGAAGATCAGGCCGTGGCGGACCGGGTCGACGCGGGTGATGTCGGTGCAGTACGCGACGACCGAGCCGCCGGCTGAGCCGCGGCCGGGGCCGACGCGGATCCCGACCGACCGGGCGTGGCGGCAGAGGTCGGCGACGATCAGGAAGTAGGCCGGGAAGCCCATCTGCTCGATGACCCGCAGCTCGTACTCGACGCGCTCCGCGACCGCGGAGGGCAGCGGGTCGCCGTACCGCCGTCGCGCACCCTCCATCACGAGGTCGCGCAGGTGCTCCGCCTCGCTGACGCCCCCGGGTGTCGGGAACCGCGGCAGCAGGTCGAGGCCCAGCTCGATCGGGGCGTCGCACCGCTCGGCGACCTCGAGGGTGGCGTCGAGGGCCGCGCCGTGGTCGGGGAACTCGGCGCGCATCTCGGCGGCGGACCGGACGTAGAACCGGTCCGACTCGAAGCGGAAGCGGCCCGGGTCCGAGAGCTTCGAACCGGTCTGGATGCAGAGCAGCGCGTCGTGCGCCGCGACGTCGTCGGCCCGCGTGTAGTGCGTGTCGTTCGTGATGACGGTGCGCAGCCCCAGCTCGGCCGCGAGGCGCTCGAGCTCGGGCCAGACGCGGCGCTGGTCGGGGATGCCGTGGTCCTGCAGCTCGACCCAGTAGCGGTCAGGACCGAGGAGGTCGCGGTAGGCCGCCATCGACCGCCGCGCCGCGTCGACGTCGTCGCGCAGGAGGTGCTGGTTGACCTCGGAGCCGAGGCAGCCCGAGAGGACGACGAGGCCCTCGTGGTGCGCCTCGAGGAGCTCCATGTCGATGCGCGGCTTGTACCAGTACCCCTCGAGGTAGGCCCGGGTCGAGAGCGTCATGAGGTTGCGGTAGCCGACCGGCGACTCGGCCAGCACCGTCAGGTGGTGCGCGCGCTGCTTGCCGTCCGCCCCGCCCTGCTGCTGGTCGTGGCGCGACCCGATCGCCTGGTACAGCTCGCTGCCGAGGATCGGCCGGACACCGCGGGCCCTGGCGGTGCGGTCGAACTCGACCAGCCCGAACAGGTTCCCGTGGTCGGTGATCGCGACCGCCGGCTGGCCGTCCGCCGCGACGGCGGCGACGAGGTCCTCGACGCGGGACGCCCCGTCGAGCATCGAGTACTCGGTGTGGACGTGGAGGTGGACGAACCCCCGCCCCGCCGCGGCCCCCGTACCCGCTCCCCCCGACGCCACCGCGAGCACACCTTCCCGCGCCCGGGACCGTCCTCCGCGCGGCGCGGGGACCCTATCAGTGGGTCACGACGCGACCCCGGGGCGCGCCCGGCGTCGGACCGTCGTCGCGCGTCACGGCGCCGGCGCGGTCCCGGGGGGCTCGAGCCCCGCGCGCGCCCATGCGGCGACGAGGTCGTCCGGCAGCGGCTCGTCGACGACGAGGTCGACGCCGGTCACCGGGTGCCGCAGCGCGAGGCGCGCGGCGTGCAGCGCCGGCCGGTCCAGCCCGAGGGCCGCGGCGACGGCGCGGTCGGCGCCGTAGACCGGGTCGCCCGCGACGGGCGCGCCGATGGCCTCGAGGTGCACGCGGACCTGGTGGGTCCGTCCGGTCTCGAGGCCGCAGACGACGGCCGCGACCTCGCGCGGTCCGTCCGGGGTCGCGACGGACCCGGTCCCGAGGACGCGGTACCGCGTCCGGGCGGGGCGACCGCCCTCGACCACGGCGAAGGCCGCTCGGCGCGACGGATGGCGTGCGATCGGGGCGTCGACGATGCCGCGCGGCTCCTGCGGCACGCCCGCGAGCAGCGCCAGGTACCGACGGTCGACCTCGTGCCGTGCGAGCTGCGCGGACAGGCCGACCCGTGCCTCCTCGGTGTGCGCGACGAGCAGCAGTCCCGAGGTGTCGCGATCGAGCCGGTGCACGATCCCGGGGCGCTCGGGGTCGTCGCCGGCCGCCAACGGGACGCCGGCAGCGACGAGGGCGTCGACCAGCGTGTCGCCGCGGTGACCGGTCCCCGCATGCACCACCAGCCCGGGCGGCTTCGCGAGGATCGAGAGGTGCTCGTCGCGGTGGCGGACGGGCGGGACCGGCGGCGCGGTCACCTCGTCGGAGGCGGGGGCCGCGACGGCGAGCCGCTCCCCGATCGTGAGGACGCGGTTGCGCCGGACCGGTCGGCCGTCGACCGTCACGGCACCGGCATCGGCCCGGCGGGCCGCCGCGCTGCGAGAGGTCCCGAGGAGGACCGCGACGACGACGTCGACGCGGCGACCGGCCTCGTCGGGACCGACGACGAGGACCGCCCCCGCGTCGCTCACGCGGGCTGCCGGGCGCGCTCCCGCCGCTCCTCGAGGAGCAGCAGGACGAGCAGCAGGACGACCCCGACGGTGATCGCGGCATCCGCGACGTTGAACCGGGGGAAGGACCCCCACGCGACGTAGTCGACGACGAGACCGCCGAGCGGATCCCCCGGGGTGGCACGGACGACGCGGTCCGCGAGGTTCCCGAGCGCGCCACCGACCACGAGGGCCTGGGCCACGACGCCGGCGCGGCCGGTCTCGCCGAGCGAGCGCAGCACCGCCACGAGGACGACGACGGTCGCGACGGGGAACACCGGGGCAGGCAGGGGGATCCCGAACGCGGCGCCGGGGTTGAACACCAGCTGCCATCCGACGGCGTCGCCGAGGAGCGGGACGAACCGGCCCGGCGTCAGGACCTCGAGGACGGCGACCTTCACCGCCTGGTCGACGACCACGACGGCGGCCGCCACCGCGGCCAGCAGGAGTCCCGGCCGGCGCGGGCGACCGACGGCCGGCTCCCCGGTCGTCAGCGCCCCGACTCCTCGCGACGACGGCAGTCGGTGCACTGCGTCGTGTAGGGCAGCGCCTCGAGCCGCTCGAACTCGATGCGCCGGCCGCAGGTCGCGCAGGCGCCGTACCCGTCGCCGTCCATCCGGCGCAGGGCGTCCTCGATCTGCGCCAGCAGCCCCTTGGCGTGCAGCGAGAGGGACTGCGCCGTCTCGCGCTCGAAGCTGGCCGACCCGGCGTCCGCCGGGTCGTCGTCGAAGCCGCTCTCGCGCCAGTTCTTGACGTCGGCGGCGTCGTCGAGCTCCTCGACCTGGCCGAGCAGCTGGGCGCGCTCGGACTCCAGCACCGCGCGGAGCTTGCGGAGCCGGGTCGCGGAGAGCTTCGGGGGCTGGGCGGCCATGGGGCGCGGGAAGGTAGCAGCGACGGGTGTCGCCGACGGGTCGGCCTACGCTCCCGTGAGCGTTCCGCGAGCCTCGGGGAGGTCGGCGCGACATGTCCGGTCCCCGCTGGCCCGAGGTCCCCGCGCGGCCCGACCTGCCGGCGATCGAGCAGGACGTGCTGGCGCGGTGGCGGCGGGACGACGTCTTCGCCCGCAGCGTCGCCGCCCGCGCCGACGGTCCCGTCTGGACCTTCTACGAGGGCCCGCCGACCGCGAACGGTCGGCCGGGCGTCCACCACGTCGAGTCGCGGGTGTTCAAGGACGTCTTCCCGCGCTACCGGACCATGAAGGGCGCCTCCGTCCGTCGCAAGGGCGGCTGGGACTGCCACGGTCTGCCCGTCGAGCTCGAGGTCGAGCGCGAGCTCGGGCTCGACTCGAAGGCCGAGATCGAGGCGTACGGCATCGAGCGGTTCAACGCCCGGTGCCGCGAGTCCGTCCAGCGCTACGTCGGGGCCTTCGAGGAGCTGACCGAGCGCATCGGGTTCTGGATCGACACCGACGACGCGTACTGGACGATGTCGCCGGAGTACGTCGACAGCCTGTGGTGGGCGCTCGGCGAGCTGTGGGACCGCGGGCTCCTGTTCGAGGACTTCCGCGTCGCGCCGTACTGCGGTCGCTGCGGCACCGCGCTCAGCGACGCCGAGGTGGCCCTCGGCTACGACGAGGTCACCGACCCCTCGGTCTACGTCCGCCTGCCGCTGCGCGACGGGACCGGGGACCTCGCGGACGCGGCGCTCGTCGCGTGGACGACCACGCCGTGGACGCTGCCCTCCAACGTCGCCTGCGCGGTCGGCACCGACCTCTCCTACGCGGTCGTGGCGCACGACGGCCCGTCGGGGACCGAGCGGCTGGTGCTGGC
>JBEARL010000037.1:0-11935 GCA_041163265.1 Actinomycetota bacterium | reverse complement strand
GTGCCGGGCCCGGCTGCGCCGCCCGGTCCCGGGCGACCTGCCGGGCGAGGTCGCGGACCTCGTCGGGCCCGGGCGCCGGCACAGTGGCCGGCGCCGGGCCGGTCACGGCGACGCCCGTGGGCGGTCCGTCGACCGGCGCCGCGACGACGGGCTCGCGGACGACGCCGCGCTCGGCGAGCCAGGCCTCGGCGTCCCGGGGCACCTCAGTCCTCGTCGTCGGCCACGTCGTCGTCGTCGGCCGCGCCGGCCGCGGCCGCGGCGGCGGTGACGCCGACCTTCTCGAGGATGCGCCGCTCGATCTCGAGGGCGACGTCGGCGTGCTCGCGCAGGAACGTGCGGGCGTTCTCCTTGCCCTGCCCGAGCTGGTCGCCGTCGTAGGTGAACCACGCGCCGGCCTTGCGGATGATGCCCTCCTCGACCCCGAGGTCGATGAGCGAGCCCTCGCGCGAGATGCCGACGCCGTACAGGATGTCGAACTCGGCCTGGCGGAACGGCGGGGCGACCTTGTTCTTCACGACCTTGACGCGGACGCGGTTGCCGACGGCGTCGGTCCCGTCCTTCAGCGTCTCGATCCGTCGGACGTCGAGGCGGACCGACGAGTAGAACTTGAGCGCGCGGCCGCCCGGGGTCGTCTCGGGCGAGCCGAACATGACGCCGATCTTCTCGCGCAGCTGGTTGATGAAGATGGCCGAGCAGTTCGAGCGGTGCAGCGACCCGGCGAGCTTGCGCAGCGCCTGGGACATCAGCCGGGCCTGGAGGCCGACGTGGCTGTCGCCCATCTCGCCCTCGATCTCGGCCCGGGGCGTCAGGGCGGCGACCGAGTCGACGACGATGACGTCGACGGCGTTCGAGCGGACCAGCATGTCGGCGATCTCGAGCGCCTGCTCGCCGTTGTCGGGCTGCGAGACCAGCAGCTCGTTGATGTCGACGCCGAGCGCCTGGGCGTAGACCGGGTCGAGGGCGTGCTCGGCGTCGATGAAGGCCGCGATGCCGCCGGCCCGCTGGGCCTCGGCGACGATGTGGAGGGCGACGGTGGTCTTGCCCGAGGACTCGGGGCCGTAGATCTCGGTGACCCGGCCACGGGGGACGCCCCCGATGCCCAGGGCGACGTCGAGGGCGATGGCGCCCGTCGGGATGGCACGGACGGGCACGGCGGCCTCGTCCCCGAGCCGCATCAGCGAGCCCTTGCCGAACTGCTTCTCGATGTTGGCCAGGGCGACGTCGAGGGCCTTGTCGCGGTCCACTGCGGTCTCCGTCCTGCGCCGGCCCCTGGCCGGCCCGTGTCGTCGGGGGTGCGGGCCGGCGACCGTAGAGGTGCCGCACCCGGGCCGGCAGGAGGTCCTGCGCGACCTGTGGAGAACCGTAGTCGAACATCCGTTCGATGTCCACGAACCGCCCCGGCCGGCCGGCCCGACCGCCCCCGGACCGGCCCCGGGCGGCTCCGGACCGCCCCCGGACCGTCCCCCTCCGGTCACCACCCCGTCACCGCGCCCTCCTACGGTGACGTCGTCGCCGGCTCTCCCCCGGCGGACGTGCCGGGCGGGCGTCTCCCCCGCGACGGCCACGCGGCGCCACGGCGCCGCCCGGACCGGCCCTCCCACCGGTCCACCGGAACCCCGACCCACCGCGGGGCTCCGGCCTGCCCGGACCCGTGGTCCGGGACTCGGGGCCCGGGGCTCGGGGCCCCGGGGGCGGGGCCGCCGGTGGGGGCTAGGGTCCGCCGCGCCGCGCTCCCGCACCGCGGCGGGAGGCCGCAGCCGTGAGCGACGCCGCCGTGCCCGCCCCGGACGCGCCGCCCCCGCGCCCCGACCCGCGGGCGCCGCGACTGGTCTTCGTGGACACCGAGGCCACCGGCCTCGACCACCGCGTGCACCAGCTGACCGAGGTCGCCTGGATCGTCCGCGAGCCCGACGGCTCGCAGCGCGAGCGCGTCGTCGTGCCCGAGCACACGCTGGACCACGCCGAGCCGATCGCGCTCGAGATCTCGCGGTACCACGGCCGGCTCTCGGACGCGCCGCGGACGCCGGACGCCGAGTGGATCGACGCGTTCCTCGCCGACGCGGCCGGCGCGGTCCTCGTCGGCGTCGTCCCCGACTTCGACGCGCGGCACCTGCTCCAGGCCTGCCAGCGCGTCGGGCGGACCCCGACGTGGGACCACCACCTCCTCGACGTCGGGACGCTGGCGATGCCGCTGCTCGCCGCCGCCCCCGAGGTGCCCCGCGGCGTCGCGGGCCTCTGCGCGTCGCTCGGCGTCCCCCACGACCCGGCGCTGGCGCACGGCGCGCTGTACGACGCGCAGCAGACGATGCGGTGCTTCGACCGCGTCTGGGAGGAGCTCGGTCGGATCCGCGCCGCTGGCGACCCGCTGCCCCCGCCGGTCCCCCGCCCCGTCCTGACGCGGGACCCGGCGCGGGAGCCCGCGCGCGGGCCGGCGTCAGCCCCCGTCGCCGAGGACGCGACGGAGCAGGTCGAGGGCGGCTGAGCCGAGCCGCTCGCGGACGGCCGCGCGGTCGCCGGTGAGGCGTCGCCCCTCGACGTGGACCTCCCCGTCGGGTCCGCAGACCGCCCAGTGGCAGGTCCCCTCGGGCAGCTCGGTCCCGTCGGGCGCCGCGAGCGGTCCCGGACCCGCCACCCCCGTCACGGCCAGCCCCCAGTCCGCCCCGGCCCGCTCGCGCGCGGCGCGGGCCAGCGCCGCGGTCACCGGCGCCGAGACGGCGCCCTCGCGGGCCACGAGGTCCGCGTCGAGGCCGGCGAGGCGCGCCTTGGCCGCGTCGGCGTAGACCACGAGTCCGCCGACCAGCACCCGCGACGCCCCCGGGACCTCGGCCAGGCGGGCCGCGACGGCGCCGGCGGTCGCGGACTCGGCCGTCGCCAGCGTCTCGCCGCGCGCCGCGAGGCGGCGCAGCACCAGCGCCTCGAGGTCCTCCTCGTCGAGGCCGACGACGGCGGACCCGAGCGCCGCGACGACCGCGTCGACGGCCGGCTGCGTGCGCGCCCGCGCGTCGGCCGCGTCCGCACCGGTCGCGGTGAGCCGCACGTGCACGGCCCGCCGCCGCGCGAGGAAGGCCAGCGTGACGCCGGCGACGCCCTCGAGCAGCGGCTCGACGACCGCCGCGACCTCGGACTCGCCGCGGCCCACGACCCGAACCGTGCGCGTCACGGTCGCCCCGGTCGCCCCGAGCGCGTCGAGGGCGGTGCCGACGGCGTCGTCCCACAGCTCCTGCGCCTCCCAGGGCACGCCGGGCAGCGCCACCACGCGGGCGCTCCGAGGCCCGTCCACCCCGTCGACGGCGAGGTCGACGGCGAAGGCCGGCGCGGTCCCCGCCGGCGGCCACGCCGTCGCCCCCACCGGCACGCGGGCCTGCCGACGGTTCCGTGGCGCCATCGACCGGCCCATGGCGACGAACCGGGCGAGGATGGCCTCCTCGAGGTCCTCGCGGTGCTCGAGGTCCAGGCCGGCCGCGGCGGCGACCGCCTCGCGGGTCAGGTCGTCGGAGGTCGGCCCCAGCCCGCCGCCGACGACGACGAGGTCCGCGCGCTCGGCGAGCCACCGCAGCGCGGCGACGATCGCCTCGAGGTCGTCACCGACGGCCAGGTGGTGGACGACCTCGACCCCACGCTCCTTCAGCCGGACGCTCATCCACGTCGCGTTCGTGTCGGTCAGGTCGCCGAGCAGCAGCTCGCTCCCGACCGAGAGGACGGCCGCCCGCGGGTGCCGCTCGCTCACGCGGCCACCGACGCGTCGCCCGCTCCGGCCACCGGCCGGGCACCGGCGCGGGCCGCCCGCAGCGGGGCGCGCATCCGGACCGCGTAGTCGACGCCCGAGCCGACGGTCAGCACGACCGCGGCGACGTAGAGCGCCTCGACCAGGCGGACCGGCGCCCCCGGCAGGATCGCGACGCCGATCGCGACCATCTGGGCGACGGTCTTGAGCTTGCCCCAGGGACTCGCGGGGACGACGACGCCGGCCCGCCGGACGACGGCCAGCCGCAGCCCGGTGACGGCGGCCTCGCGGGCGGCGACGACCGCGACGACCCACCACGGCGCGTCGCCGACGATGGCCAGCGAGACCAGCGCGCCGACGATCAGCAGCTTGTCGGCCAGCGGGTCGGCCAGGGCCCCGAACGCCGTCACCCCCTGCCAGCGCCGGGCGGCCCAGCCGTCGAGCGTGTCGGTCAGCGCCGCGACGAGGAAGACCCCGAGCGCCCACCACCGGGCCGAGGGGACGTCGCGGGCGACCGAGAGCAGGACCAGCAGGGGCGGCACGAGCGCGGCCCGCAGGAACGTCACGACGTTCGGGATCCAGGGTCGCCGCCGTGCGATCACGGTCGGCCGCGGGGTCCGTTCCGACACGGGCCCTCCGTCCGCCGCCGACCCCGCGCCCGCGGGCCGCTCGGACGAGCCTACGCCGGACGGTCGCCCGGTCCCGCGCTCACCCCGCGGGCGCGGCGGCGGGCGGTTCGGGCAGGACGCCGTCGGGTCCGTAGCCGATGCGGACCACCTGGCCCGACGCCCCCTGCGGCCCGAGGTCGTCCCCGTTCAGCTCGGCACGCACCCCGCCGGCGTTGCCGTAGCGGACGACGACCGCGAGCTCCGCCTCGAAGCGCAGCGTCTCGCCCGCGGGGGCCGTCCGTCCCGGTTCGACGACCACGCCGTCGGCCACGACCTCGAGCCACGACGGCGCCTCCAGGGTCAGCACCAGCGCGACGGGCGCGGCCTGCACGGCGGGGACCGCGGGCGGTGCCGGCGTCGGACTCGGGGCCGGGGACGCCGCGGCGGCCGCCCCATCGTCGGGATCGACCGTCGAGGGGGGCGGCGCCGCGTCCGGCGTCCGGACGTCGCCCAGGCGCAGCGCCGCCGCGACCACGAGCCCGGCCACGACGACCAGCGCCCCGACGACCAGCAGGGCCGGCGCGCGACGGTCCGAGGGACGGCGCTCGGTCGGCAGGTCCCGGAGGCGGTCGAGCGCGTCCGCGGTGGCCGTCGCGCCCAGCTCGCTCAGCAGCGGACCCGGGTCGAGCCCCAGCAGGCGCGCGTACGACCGCACGAACCCCCGGGCGTAGACCTCGCCGCCGAACACGTCGAGCCGGCCGGCCTCGAGCGCCCGCAGCTGGTCGGCCCTGGCCCGGAGCGAGGCGGCGCAGTCGGCGACGGTCGCACCGCGGGCCTCACGGGCGTCCCGGAGCCGCGCACCGACCTCGGCCGCCGCGGCCGCCCCCGCCCGTCCGTCCGTCTCCCCGGCCATGCGCCCGGTCCCGTCGGATCCCAGCGTCGGCGCCCTGCCGCGCCGGACCCGCCCGCACTCGGCAGCCTAGGTGACCGGACCCGCGGGCGCGGGTGAACGGTTCCTGAACGTCGCCCCGGTGAGCGACGGCGCTACCCTGCGCCGCATGACGCGCTCCCACGCCATCCGCCGCCGCGCCGCCTCGGGCGCCCTCGCCGTCGCGCTCCTCGCGGCTCCGACCGTCGCCGCCGCGGCCCCGGTCGACGCCGCCGTGCTGGCCGCCGAGGAGCATTCGCGGCGTCCCCTCGCCGAGTCGCCCCGCGACCAGCTGGCCCTCGTGCTCTACGGCCTGCTCGGCCTCGCGACGGTGGTGGGGTTCGGCACGCTGCGCCGCCAGCTCCGGGGCGAGCGCGACCAGGCCGACGGCGGGTTCCGCTGGCGCTGAGGCCCCCGCGCCTCAGATCAGCCCGGCCTCGAGCGCGGCGCGCAGCCGCTCCTCGTCCCAGAGCACCTCGCGGGCCTTCGAGCCCTCGCTCGGCCCGACGCACCCGACCTGCTCCAGCTCGTCCATGAGCCGTCCGGCGCGGGCGAACCCGATGCGCAGCTTGCGCTGCAGCATCGACGTCGAGCCGAGGCCGCTCTCGACGACCTGCTCGGCCGCCCTGCGCAGCAGTCCCTCGTCGGTGCCGTCCTCGACCGCACGACCGCCGGCCGCCCCGCCTGTCCCCTCGCTGCGGCCGATGCGCTCGTCGTACTCGGCCTCGCGCTGCAGCCGGCAGAACCGGACGACCTCGGCGATCTCGGCCTCGGTGACCCAGCAGCCCTGCAGCCGCGACGGCTTGCCCTGGCTGGCGGGCTGGAACAGCATGTCGCCGCGCCCGACCAGCTTCTCGGCGCCGCCGGCGTCGAGGATGGTCCGCGAGTCCGTCTGCGACGCGACGGCCAGCGCGAGCCGGGACGGGATGTTGGCCTTGATGAGACCGGTGATGACGTCGACGGACGGGCGCTGGGTCGCGATGACCATGTGGATGCCGACGGCGCGGGCCATCTGCGCGATGCGGCAGATCGCGTCCTCGACGTCGCGCGGGGCGACGAGCATCAGGTCCGCGAGCTCGTCGATGACGAGCAGGACGTACGGCATCCGGACCGGCGCGATGTCGAGACCGTCGGGGCCGGGGCGCGACGCCAGCTGCCCGCGGTCGTACGCCTCGTTGTAGCCGTCGATGTTGCGGAAGCCCAGCAGCGCCAGCAGCTCGTAGCGCTGCTCCATCTCCTTGACGCACCACTGGACGGCGTCCGCGGCGCGCTTGGGGTCCGTGACCACCGGCGCCAGCAGGTGGGGGGCGCCGTCGTAGACGCCGAGCTCGACGCGCTTCGGGTCGACGAGCAGCATCCGGACCTGGTCGGGCCGCGCGCGCATCAGGATCGAGGCGATCATCCCGTTCAGCGTGACCGACTTGCCCGATCCGGTCGAGCCCGAGACCAGCAGGTGCGGCATCGTCGCGAGGTCCACCATCACCGGCGCGCCGGCGATGTCGACGCCGAGCGCGACCGAGAGCGGGTGCTCGTCCTTCCGCGCCACGTCGCTGCGCAGCACGTCGCCGAGCGCGATGAGGTCGCGCTTCTGGTTCGGGACCTCGATGCCGATGGCGGAGCGGCCCGGGATCGGGGCGACGATGCGCACGTCGGGCGCCGCGAGCGCGTACGCGATGTCGTCGCCGAGCGACACGACCTTCGCGACCTTGACGCCGGGACCGACCTCGACCTCGAACCGCGTCACCGTCGGCCCCCGCGAGGTCCGCACGACGCGGGCGTCGATGCCGAACTGCGTGAACGTGTCCTGGAGCGCCCGGGCCTGGGCCTCGGCGCCCGAGGCGTCCCCGCCCCCGGCCCGTCCGGCGGCCAGCAGGTCGAGCGGGGGCAGCTCGTAGGGGGGGCGCTCGCCGGGCGGCAGGATCCGGCGGGCCCGCTGCGGGCGCGCGGCGGTCGCGGCGTCGTCGGCGGCCTCTGCGGTGGCGTCCGTGTCGTCGGCTCCGAGCACCTCGGGCGCGTCGAGCGGCGCGGTCTCCGCATCCTCGGGCGCCGGCACGGGGACGGGCTCGTCGGCCCCGACGACGGGGATCGGACGGGTGGCGTCCGGGTCCGAGTCGACATCCGTGTCCGGTTCGTCGGCCCACGGCACCGGGAACGCGGCGTGGTCATCGACCGGCGGCATCGCCTCGCCGCCCGCGCCGTCGAGCGGACCGGGGCCGGACACCGCGTCGGTGGGCTCAGCGGCGGCACGGGCTCGGAGGCGGGCCGCGACCCCGGATCCGGCACCGGCGAGCCCACCGCCCGCGCGGCCGGCGAGCCGTCCGAGCAGGCCCAGCACGGTGCGCAGCTCGAGGCGGGCCGCCACGAGCACGCCCAGCACGAGCAGGGCGACGACGGCGACCCAGGCGCCGGTGCGCGACAGCGCGAGGTCGAGCGGCGCGGCGAGCAGCCACCCGATCGCACCGCCGCCGCGGACCGCGGCGTCGGCCGCGGCACCGGTGACACCGGGCAGCGCGCCGGGCGGCGGGACGTCGGCGGCGAGGTGCAGCGCCGCGAGCACCGCCACCGCGGTCAGCCCGCCACCGACGGCGAGCCGTCCGACCTCCTGCCCGGGACGACCGAGCACGAGGAGGACGCCGGCGGCGACGAGGGCCGGCGCGAGGAGGTAGGCGGCCAGACCGGTGAGCGCGACGGCGGTCCAGGCCATGGCGGCGCCGACGGGTCCGGCGGCGTCGAGGTGGATCGCGAGGCCGAGCAGGACCCCCGTCAGCAGGAGCAGCACGCCGGCGAGATCGCGCCGGCGCTCACCGAGCTGCGCGCCGACCGCCCGGACGAGCCGTCCGAGCGGACCCGGACCCTCGCGCCGGCCGCGGCGGGAGGTGGCCGCACCCCGGTCCGATCCCTTCGGGCCCTTCGAGGCCTTCGCGCGGCCGCGGGCCGGGGCGGCGCCGCGCGTGCGCTGCGCCATGGAGGACCCCCGGGTCGGCGACGGCTCGAGGCTAGCGCCGGACCCCATCCGTGGAACTCCACCGGTGTCGTCCGACCGCGCGGCTCAGAACTCCTGGACGATGGGGAGGATCACGGGCCGGCGGCCGGTCTCGCGCTTCCAGAACCGGGCGAGGGTCTGCACGACCTCGCGCTGGACGGCCGCGGTGTCGCCGAGTCGTGTGGTCGGCAGCGCGTCGACGGCGTCGTCGACGGCGCGACGGGCCGCCGCGAGCAGGTCGTCGACGTGCTCGCCGAGGACCAGTCCCCGCTGGGTCACCACCGAGTCCGCCGCCCGCTCGCGCTCGCGCGTGTCGACGGTCACGACCGCGATGCATACGCCGTCCTCGCCGAGCCGGCGCCGGTCGCGGAGCATCGCCGGACCGACGTCGGGCAGCAGGCCGTCGACGTAGACGTGGCTGGTCGGGACCGGCTCGCCGCGGCGGACCTCGCCGCCCTCGAGCAGCACCCGATCGCCGTCCTCGCAGATCAGCACGTGGTCGGGCAGGCAGCCGGTGTCGATCGCGATGCGCCGGTGCGCCGCGAGGTGGCGGTGCTCGCCGTGGACCGGGACGACCCACTCGGGCTCGAGCACGTTGTGGATGATCGCGAGGTCGTCGGCGGCGGCGTGGCCCGAGACGTGGACGTTCGCGGTCCCGCCGTGGACGACCTCGACGCCGCGCCGCGCCAGCCCGTTGATCGACCGGAACACCGCGGTCTCGTTCCCCGGGATGAGGCTCGAGGCGAAGATGACGAGGTCGCCGGGCCCCAGCGAGAGCTGGCGGTGGTCGCCCGCCGCCATGCGGCTGAGCGCGCTGAACGGCTCGCCCTGCGACCCCGTCGCGATGACGACCAGGGTCGAGGGGTCGTGGCGGTCGGACTCCTCGACGGGGACCTCGAGCGCGGCGTCGAACTCGAGGTACCCGAGCTCTCGCGCGATCCCCATGTTCCCGATCATCGAGCGGCCGACGAACACCGGCCGGCGCCCCAGCGCCAGGGCCTCGTCGAGGACCTGCTGGATGCGGTGGACGTGCGACGCGAAGGACGCGACGACGACGAGGCCGTCCGCGCCGGCCAGCGCCTCGCGGATCGCCGGGGCGACGCTCCGCTCGCTCGGGACGTGGCCCGCGACCTCGGCGTTCGTCGAGTCCGCGAGCAGCAGGGCGACGCCGCGGTCCCCGATGCGGGCGAGGTGGGCGAGGTCCGTCGGGAGCCCGTCGACCGGCGTCTGGTCCAGCTTGATGTCCCCGGTGTGCACGACCGTCCCGTGCGGCGTGTGGAACGCGAACGCGCAGCCGTCGGGGATCGAGTGGGCGACCTGCACGACCTCGACCTCGAACGGCTCGTGGGTCACGGTCGAGCCGGGGACGACCTCGCGCAGGTCCGCCGGCGGCAGCTCGGGCCACTCGGCGAGGTTCGACGCGACGAACGCCAGCGTCAGGCGCGAGCCGTACACGGGGACGGACCGACCGAGGTCGCGGAGCAGGTGCGGCAGCGCCCCGATGTGGTCCAGGTGGCCGTGGGTGAGGAACACGGCCTCGACGTCGTCGCCCCGCGCGACGAGCCACCGCCAGTCCGGCAGGATCAGGTCGACGCCGAGGTGCTCGGCGTCGGGGAACAGGACGCCGACGTCGACGATCGCGATGCGCCCGTCCACCTCGATGGTCGCCATGTTCCGACCGATGGCGCCGAGCCCGCCGAGGAAGGTGACCTCGACCGGCGGATGCGTCGCCGCCGCGCCGCGCGTCCGGACCCGGCTGCGGCTCACGCGACGTCCCCGCGGGCCGCCTCGACGGCACCGAGCGCGGCCATGCCGGCCGCGACCACCTCGGGCTCCGGCGCCGCCAGCGGCCCCCGGACCGGTCCGGCGGGCAGGCCGCGCGCGGCCAGCAGCGCCTTCAGCGGACCGGGGTTCGGCTCGAGGAACAGCGCCCGGTGCAGCGGCAGGCAGCGCAGGTGCAGCGTGCGGGCGCGCACGGGGTCGGTCGCCGCCACCCGGACCATCTCGGCCAGCTCGGGTCCGACGAGGTGGGCCGCGACCGAGACGACGCCGACGGCCCCGAGCGCGAGCAGCGGCAGGTTGACCTCGTCCGACCCGGACCAGACCGCGAACCCGCCCGGCGCGCCCGCGGTCGCCACCAGCGTGTCGCCGGCCTTCCCGAGGTCGCCCGTCGCGTCCTTGACGCCGACGATCGTCGGGACCTCGGCGAGGTCGACCAGGGTCGACGGGCCCAGCTCGCGACCGGTCCGCGCGGGGATGTCGTAGAGGAGGAGCGGCAGCTCGGTCGAGGCGGCGACCGCACGGAAGTGCGCGCGGAGGCCGGCCTGCGAGGGCCGGTTGTAGTAGGGGGTCACGACGAGCGCGGCGTCGGCGCCGGCCTCGGCGGCGCGCAGCGTCCGCTCGACGGTGCGGGCGGTGTCGTTGGTCCCCGTCCCGACGACGACGCGGGCGCGGTCGCCGACCGTGTCCCGGACGGCGGCGACGACGTCCCACAGCTCGCCGTCGCGGAGCGTCGGGGACTCGCCGGTCGTGCCGCCGACGACGATCCCGTCCGAACCCGTGGCGACGAGGTGCGCGGCCAGGGTCGCGACCCCTGCGACGTCCAGCGCCCCGTCGGCGGTGAACGGCGTGACCATCGCGGTCACCACGCGACCGACCGCGTCGACGCCCGTGCGCCCCGCCATGCGTCCTCGTCGTCGCGTCGTCATCACGGCACCGTCGCGCCGCGCGCGGAGCCTACTGCCCGGACCCCTCGGGACCGGGGCGGCGGGCCGCGCGCCGCGCCTCGAGCGCCCGCTCGGAACCGAGCCGCTCGAGGTCGCCCGCGCCGTGGTCGACGTGGACCATCGCGTCGGCGACGGCGGTGTGCCCGGCGACGTCCCGGATGGCCCGGTGCATGTCCTGCACGATGCGGCGGTACTGCGGATGACCCTGGGGCTGGCTGCGCAGCTCGAGCATCTGCATCGCCGCGCGGGCGTTCAGCTGGATCGTCCACCGGATGCGCGAGGCGAAGGGCACCGCGTACTGCGCCGCGTCCGGCAGGTCGACGCGGAGGTCGCGGTACAGGTCCGCGGCGCGCGCGATGGCGTCGTGCCAGGCCGGACCGAGGCCCGCCTCCTCGACCTCGTCGGGCGTGTCGTACCCGTGCGCGACGGTCAGGTCCTGCCACTCGACGGTGCACATGCGGTGGCGCTGCAGGTCGCGGAACCCGCCGTAGTCCCCGAGGACGTCGAAGCGGTACACGACGCGCTCGAACGCGCGTCCCGGCCGGTGGCGGCGGTTGGCGCGCGTCCCGACGTACGCCCGCAGCACCTCGGCCCGCTGCTCGGCGGGCCACGTCCGGACCTCGGCCTCGAGCTGCCGCTCCCCCACGGTCGTGTGCGGCAGCAGCGCCCCGACGACCAGGGCGACCTCGGCGTCCGCCGGATCGCGCGGCCACCAGTCGACCAGCTCGACCGGGGCGACCGGTCCGGGGTCGCCCATCACCAGCCGGTCGGCCAGCGCGCGCGTGTCGGCCCGCGTCCGCGCGAGGTGGTCGCGCCAGACGTGGCCCCGGTCGGGACGGTCGACGCGGCTGACGAAGGAGGGGATGACCTTCCGCAGCTCGCTGAGCAGACGCTCGCCGAGCTCGCGGCACTCGGGCAGCGGGTCACCCGCGAGGCGCAGCAGCAGCAGCTCGTAGGACTGCCCCG
>JBEARL010000036.1:0-12692 GCA_041163265.1 Actinomycetota bacterium | reverse complement strand
CTCGAGCGAGGCGCCGCCCGTCCCGCGCTGCATCGCGTCGAGGAGGAACGGCGTGACGTCCTTGCCGCTGACGCCGCGCGCGTCGGCGTCCGCGAGGGCCGCCGCGAGGACGCGGTCGTGCAGCGCCGGGTCGAGGGCGGCGTCGGGGTCGACGGGTCGCGCGACGACGACGGCGGCCGTCACGCCGAGCGAATCGGCGTGCCGGCGGGCGGCCGCGACCTCGGCGGCGGCGTCGACCCGCCACGTCAGGTCGTGGCCGCCGTCGACCTGGGTGAACCCCGGCAGGCGGTGCGTCCCGAAACCGAGGACCGGGACACCGAGCGTCTCGAGCCGCTCGAGGGTCGCGCCCGCGTCGAGGATGGACTTCACACCGGCGCAGACGACGACGATCGGCGTGCGGGCCAGCGCCGGCAGGTCGGCGGACTCGTCGAACGTGGCCGAGGCGCCGCGGTGGACGCCACCGAGGCCGCCCGTCGCGAACACGCGGACGCCGGCCCGGTGCGCGAGGTGGGCGGTGGCCGCGACCGTCGTCGCGCCGTCGGCGCCGCGCGCCAGCAGCACCGGGAGGTCGCGGACGCTGGCCTTCGCGACGTCGTCGGCCGCCGCGAGCCGCTCCAGCTCGACGTCGGTCAGACCGATGCGCACGACGCCGTCCAGCACCGCGACCGTGGCCGGGACCGCCCCGCCGGCCCGGACGTCCCCCTCGAGCGCGCGGGCGACCTCGAGGTTGCGCGGCCGCGGCAGGCCGTGGGTGATGATCGTGGACTCCAGCGCCACGACCGGCCGTCCCGCGGCGAGCGCGTCCGCGACCTCCGGCGCGACCAGCACGGTCGGCTCGCTCACGCGGCGCGCGCGTCGAGCAGCAGCTTGCCCGACGTCGTGCCCGACTCCAGCTCGGCCTGCGCCGACGCCGCCTCGACCAGCGGACGGTGGCCGTGGACGTGCACGTCGAGGCGGCCCGACGCCGCGAGGTCGAACAGGACGCCGGCCCGCCACGACAGCTCGTCCGGGGTCGCGACGTGGTCCCCGAGCCGCGGCCGGGTCGTGAACAGCGAGCCGTGGCGCGACAGCTCCTGCAGCTCCAGCGGCGGGATCGGCCCCGACGCGTTGCCGAAGAACACGACGGTCCCCCGCGGCCGCGCGGCCGCGAGCGAGGCGCGCCACGTGGCCGCGCCGACCGAGTCGTAGACCACGTCGGCGCCGACGCCGCCGGTCAGCTCGCGGACGCGGGCGGCGACGTCGACGTCGCGGTACGGGATCGTCTCCGCCGCACCGAGGGCCCGGACGGCCGCTGCCTTCTCCTCCGACGACGTGCAGGCCAGCACCCGCGCGCCGCGCTGGGACGCCAGCTGGACCAGCAGCCGACCGACGCCGCCGGCCGCGGCGTAGACCAGGGCCGTCTGACCCTCGGAGAGCGGGAACGTCGAGGCGACGAGGTAGTGGGCCGTCATGCCCTGCAGCATCAGGGCGCAGGCGGTGGCCGGCGCGAGCCCGTCGGGCACGACGACCGTCCGGTCGGCGGGGACGGCCACGACCTCGGCGTACGAGCCGAGGCGGTCCGCCCACGCGACGCGCTGCCCCACGCGGCGGTCGACGACGTCGTCGCCGACGGCGGTGACGACGCCGACGCCCTCCAGCCCGATGCCGCTCGGCAGCGGGACCGGGTACAGCCCGGAGCGGTGATAGGTGTCGATGAAGTTGAGTCCGGCGTGCTCGACGTCGACCAGCACCTCGCCGGCCGCCGGCTCGGGCGCCGGCAGCTCGACGACCTCCAGCACCTCCGGACCGCCCGTCCGCGCGAACCGGATCGCCCGCACCAGCCGCCTCCCCGACGTCGGCGCGGCTCCGACGCCGCGCGCCCGCCGGACGCTAGCCGCGGCCGCCGCCGCGACCGGGCGGCGTCGGCTCGAACGCGTCGGGCAGCAGCACCTCGGTGCCGAGCACCCCGTCAGGGCCCCGGAGGATGCGCCCCTCGACGCCGGCGGGACGACCCTCGATCCGGATCACGTCGCGGAGCGCGTGCCCGTGGCGCGCGACCGCCGCCTCGGGGAGGTGTCCGAGCCGTCCGCCCGTCGCGTACACGTCGACGGCGGCGACGCGCCGGCGCCGACCGGTCGGCAGCAGCAGCACGGGCACCGCCTCCACGAGGACGCCGTCGGCCGTCCCCGGTCGGCCGCCCCCGGCGTTCCCCGGACCGGCGATCACCGCGCCGATGGTGGTGGTGTGCTGCACCTGCGCCGCCGTCGTGCCCTCGACGCCGACCCACGCCCAGCCCGGCTCGTCGGGGGACGCGGGCGCGAAGAGGCTGCCCTCGACGTTCAGCACCTCGCGGCCGTCGGGCGAGCGCACGGGGCGCGTCGGTCCGCCGCGGGACGCGGCGGCGGTCCGGCGGTCCCGGCGTCGCGCGCGCAGCAGCCAGAGGACGACCGCCGCCAGCACCCACTCCACGACGCCCCCGAACGCCCCGCGCGCCGCCCCACCGGCGCCACGGGGACCGTAACCACGGGGTGCGACGCGACGGCCGAGCGCGTGCGCCGGTCCGGCCTCAGCCCTCGCCCAGCAGCGCGTCGATCGCGACCGCGACGACGGCCAGCCACGCGGCCTCGGGGACCTCCCGGTCGTCGAGGTCGTTCAACGCCAGCCCGAGCGTCCAGGCCTCGACGAAGGCCGCGATGGCGCGGGCGTCGAGGTCGCCGCGGAAGAACCCGCGGGCCTGGCCCTGCGCGACGTGGGCCTGGAACCCGTCGGTCAGGCGGGTCTGGAGGTGCGCGACGTCGTCGCGCAGGTCGTCGCGCCCGACCGTGCTCGCCATCACGGCCAGCCGACCCCAGCGGACGCCTCGGCGCAGCGCGGAGTGGCTGCCCTTCGCGAGCTGCAGCAGCGCCCGGCGGAACTGCTCGCGGTCCCGCGCCTCGCGCACGACGTCGGCCAGCGACGCGATCTCTGCCTCGGCGTACCGCGAGAACCGCCGCAGCTGGGCCGCGGCGATCACCCCGTCGCGGTCGCCGAAGTGGTGGTAGATGGAACCGATCGAGACTCCGGAGCGCAGATGGATCTCGTCGATGCGGACGGCCGCCTCGCCGCCCCGCTCGAGCTGCTCCAGCGCCACGCTCAGGACACGATCGCGGGTGTCGCGCGACCGCTCGGCGCGGACGCCGAGGTCGGACGTCCCCTCGTCAGCCACGTCCTCGGGACCCGCCCCGGGCCCCACGCCCGCGTCGGGTCTCCGTCCAGCGTCCCCCATCGTCGCCCCCGTGCTGCGTTCGGGGCCAGCCTAGGACGGGCCTCAGGAGGTGAGCGGCAGCAGGCCGCGCCGCACCGTGTCCACCCAGGCGTCCCGCGCGATCGGGGTCGCGTCGAGCTCGGCGAGGAGCGGGCCGAAGACCAACGCCTGGACCACGCGGGCGACCGCGTGCGGAGCGAGGTCGGGCCGGAGGAGCCCGCGGTCCTGCGCAGCGGTGGTCGTCCCCGCGAGGTCGTCGGTGGCCGCCGCGATGAGGCGGCCGGCCTCGTGTCCGAGCGCCGGCGACGTGCGGGCCGAGACCAGGAGGTCGGCCCGCTGCCACCGGATCCGACGGACCGTCTCGTCCGGCGCGGGCGCGGCGACCCAGTCCGCGACGGCCCCGACCAGCTCGAGCGGGTCGCGCGAGGCGGCGACCAGACGGTCGAACGAGCGCACCTCCGCACGCAGTGTCCGCTCGAGGAGGTCGAGCCGGGCCGCGGCCAGCAGTCCGTCGCGGTCCCCGAAGGCCCGGTGGAACCAGCCGGCCGAGACCCCCAGCTCCGCGCGGAGGCGCGCCACCTGGACGAGCTCCGGACCGCCGGACACCAGCAGGTCCCGTGTCCGGGCGACCAGGCGGGTGACGCGAGCGTCGCCGCCGACGGCGTCCGCCACGTCGCCGAGGTCGGCCCTGACGATGGCTGCGGCGAGGTCGGCGCGGCGCCGACCCGAGGACCATGTGCACGGCGGCAGCGGATCCACGCCGATCAGCCCTTCGTGGATCCGGCAGGCGACGACCACCCAGTCACGGTGCGGGACCGGTCGGGGGTCGAGGTCGTCGAGCAGCCGTACGTGCGCGAGGGCCCGGGACAGCAGCATCGTCGGCCGCGGGTGGAAATCCGGTGCGATCCGCCCCGCGTCGCGGTGCTCGGCGAGGACCGCGGACATGCGGTCGTTCATCCCGCGGACGAGGCCGGCCACGACGTCGCGGAGGGCCGGGAGGTCCCGTGCTGCGGCGATCGCGTCGGTCAGCGCCCAGACGGTCGCCCGCGCCTCGGCGCTGTCGCGGCCCACGACCTGGGACCGGGTGATGCGGGCGATCTCCGCGGCCGTTCCCGCCGCGGTGTACCGGGCCACGGCCTCGGCGAGCGGACCCTCGATGCTGCGCTGGGACCGGACCGCGCGGGCGACGGTCAGGAGCCGTGACAGGTCACCGAAGTGGTGGTAGATCGAACCGGTCGTGACGCCCGCCATCGCGCGGACCGCCTCGACGGTCAGCGCGTGCTCGCCGCCGGCGTCGAGCAGGGCGACGGCGGCGCCGACGCAGGCGAGCACCGTGTCGGCCGACCGCTCCTGATGGGTCGTCGGCAGCAGCCCGGCGATCAGTGGGGACCCGACGGTGGCGGCGTCCGGAGACGTGCTCCGGACCGGCACCTCGGCGGGCGGACGGCTGGTCACGGCAGGAACCTACCCCCGGACCCCGCCCGGTGGACCGGGGGTAGCGTGCCGAGCCGCTCCGCCCCTCCCGCGCGCCGAGGAGCCCCCGTGTCGGACCCGATCGCCCCGGAGGACGCCGCGACCGCCCTGGCCGGGGTCCACGTCGCGCTGACCACGCCGTTCACCTCGGAGGGCGCGGTCGACCTCGACGCGTTCGCGGCCCACTGCGAGGCGCTCCTGGCCGCCGGGATCCGAGGCCTCGTGCCGAACGGCTCGCTCGGGGAGTACGAGTCCCTGACGCCCGACGAGCGCCGCGCCAACGTCGAGGTCGCGGTCCGCGCAGCGCGGGGCCGCGGCATCGTCATCGCCGGCGTCTCGGCCGCCGACTGGCGGACCGCGGCCGGCCACGCCCGCCACGCCCTCGAGGTCGGCGCCGACGCGGTGATGCTGCTGCCGCCGACGAACCACGCCCCGACGACGGCGGAGCTGGTCGACCACTTCCGCGCCGTCGCCGCGGAGGGCCTGCCCGTCGTCGCGTACAACAACCCGTTCTCGACGCGGACCGACCTGACGCCCGAGCTGCTCGAGCGGCTGGCCGCGATCGACGGCGTCGCCGCGGTGAAGGAGTTCAGCGGGGACGTGCGCCGCGTGAGCGCGATCGTCGAGCGCACGCCCCAGCTCGCGGTGCTCTGCGGGTCCGACGACCTGGCGCTCGAGTCGGCCCTGATGGGGGCCGTCGGGTGGATCGGCGGGTTCACCGGCGCGCTGCCGGCCGAGACGGTCCGCGTCTGGGAGCTGGGCCGCCTCGGCGACGTCGCGGCGGCGCTGCCCGCGTACCGCGCGATGCTGCCGCTGCTGCGCTGGGACGCGACGCCACGGTTCGTCGAGGCCATCAAGCACACCATCGACCTGCTCGGCGGGCGCGCCGGCGGACCCCCGCGCCCGCCGCGGCGCGTGCTCGAGGAGGGGGACCGCGCCCTCGTCGCGCGCCAGCTCGCGCTGGCCCGCGCGGGCGGCGGGGACCCCACGGGCGGCGGACGCTGAGCGGCCGGACCGTGGAGCCCGTCGGCATCGAGGTCGTCGACAGCCACACCGAGGGCATGCCGACCCGCGTGGTGACCGGCGGCGTCGGCGTGCTGCCGGGCGCGACGATGCTCGAGCGGCGGGCCGCGTTCGAGGCCGACCACGACCACCTCCGAACGCTCCTCATGTTCGAGCCGCGCGGCCACGCCGCGATGTCCGGCGCGATCCTGCAGCCGCCGACGCGGCCCGACGCCGACGCGGCCGTGCTGTTCATCGAGGTCTCGGGCTGCCTCGCGATGTGCGGCCACGGGACCATCGGCGTCGCGACCGTCCTCGTCGAGACGGGGATGGTCCCGGTCGTCGAGCCGGTGACGACCGTGCGGCTCGAGGTGCCGGCGGGCCTGGTCACCGCGGAGGTCGAGGTCGAGGGCGGCCGGGCCCGCGCGGTCACCATCACCAACGTGCCCTCGTTCGTGCACGCGACCGACGTCGCGCTGGACGTCGAGGGCCTCGGCGAGGTCGTCGTCGACGTCGCGTACGGCGGGAACTTCTACGCGCTCGTGCCCGCCGAGCGGCTCGGCGTCGGGCTGGAGGCGGCGGACGAGGCCGAGCTGATCCGGCGCGGCATGGCCGTGATCCGTGCCGCCGACGCGCAGGTCGCACCGGTGCATCCGGAGGACCCGCGCATCCGGGGCTTCGAGCACGTCGTCGTGACCGGCCCCGGCGACCCGGGCGGCAGCGGCGGCGACCCGGCGGGACCGGGCGTCGACGGCCGCTCGGCGACGGTCATCCACCCCGGCTGGATCGACCGCTCCCCCTGCGGCACGGGCACCTCGGCGCGGATGGCGCTGCTGCACCACCGCGGTGAGCTGGCGCTCGGCGCGCCGTACGTGCACCGATCCTTCATCGGGTCGCGGTTCCTGGGCCGGCTCGTCGCGACGACCGAGGTCGGCGGCCGGCCCGCCGTGGTGCCGACGATCCGCGGCCGGGCCTGGATCAGCGGCCGGGGGACGCTGCTGCTCGACCCGACCGACCCGTTCCCCGCGGGGTTCCTGCCGGCCCTCGGCCGCGCCCCGCACCCGTCGGACGCGGAGGGCCGCGCGTGACGGCGCTGCCGGCGGAGGCCGACGTCGTCGTGATCGGCAGCGGCGTCGTCGGCGCCGCCTGCGCCTACGAGCTGTCGCTCGCGCTCCAGCGCGTGGTCGTCGTCGACCGCGGCCATCTCACCGCCGGCACGACCGCGTCCGGCGAGGGCAACATCCTCGTCTCGGACAAGCCGCCCGGGCCGGAGCTCGACCTCGCGCGCGCGAGCGTCGCCCGCTGGCGCGACTACGCGGGCGAGCTGGCCCGCGGCTTCGAGTACGAGCCGAAGGGCGGCGTCGTCGTCGCGCCCGACGACGCGCAGCGGGCGGGGCTGCTGGACCTCGTCGCGCGGCACCGCGACGTCCGGCTCAGCGTCGACCTCGTCGAGGGGACGGACCTGCGGCTCCTCGAGCCCCACCTCGCCCGCGACCTCGACCTCGCCGCCCACTACCCCGACGACGCGCAGGTCCAGCCGGTCCTCGCGTCCTCCGCGCTGCTGGCGGAGGCCCGCGACCTCGGCGCCGTCGTCGCCGGCGGCTGCGAGGTGATCGGGTTCGACCACGACGCGGACGGCAGGATCGCGGCGGTCCGCACGACGCTCGGCGTCGTCGCCTGCGGCGCGGTGGTGAACGCGGCCGGACCGTGGAGCCCCGCCGTCGCGCGGCTGGCCGGCAGCGACCTGCCGGTCCGACCGCGGAAGGGGACGCTGCTGGTCACCGAACCGCTGCCGCCGCTGGTCCACCACAAGGTCTACGAGGCCGGGTACGTCGGCACGCTCACCGCCGACACGGAGGCCGCGCAGGTCTCGGCCGTCGTCGAGTCGACGCCGTCGGGCACGATCCTCCTCGGCTCGAGCCGCGAGCTGGCCGGCTTCGACGCGACCGTCGACCTCGCCGTCGTGCGACGGATCGCCGCGCGGGCCGTGCGGCTGTTCCCCGCGCTCACGGACGCGGCGCTGCTGCGGACCTACGTCGGGTTCCGGCCCTGGGTCCCCGACCACCTCCCGATCGTCGGCGAGGACCCGGCGGTCCGCGGGCTGTGGCACGCGACCGGCCACGAGGGCGCCGGCATCGGACTGGCCCCCGCCACCGCGCAGCTGATCCGCGCCGGCATCACCGCCACGCCCCCGCCGTGCGATCCGCTCCCGTTCCGGGCCAGCCGTCCGACCCTGACCGCGGCGGTCCGCGCATGAGGCGGCCCGGCGCCCGGGATCTCGGCCGCCTCGCGGCCCTCGCGGTCCGCGCCGCCGGCGCGGTGGCCGGTGAGGTCGGCGGCGCCGTCCGCGGCGCGGTCGACCGAGCGGTCGGCGGCGCTGCGACCCCGCCGGCCGGCGACGACCTGCGTGCCGCCGGCGACCCGCGCGGCCTCGTGCGCGGTCCGGCCGTCCGCCTGCACCTCGACGGCCGTCCGATCCCCGCGTTCGTGGGCGAGACCGTCGGCGCGGCGCTGCTGGCGGCCGGCGTCCGGACGCTGCGCGAGACGCGGTTCGAGGGGCGGCCGCGGGGACTGCTCTGCGGCATCGGGTCCTGCCACGACTGCCTCGTCACCGTCGACGGCCGCGGCCCGGTCCGCGCCTGCCTCACACCGGTCGCCGACGGCATGCGGGTCGCGACGCACCGGCCGGGCGGACCGGCCTTCGACCCGGCCGCGGTCGACCTGCGCGGCGTGGACGGCGGCGCATGAGCGCCCGCCGCGTGCCGCTCGCCGTCGTCGGGGCCGGACCGGCCGGCCTCGCCGCGACCGCCGCCGCGGTCGACGCCGGCGTTCCGGTGCTGCTGCTCGACCCGGCCCCGCGCCCCGGCGGGCAGTACCACCGCCGCGAGCCGGCCGCGTTCCGCGCCCGCGACCCGCACGCCCTGACGCCGTCGGGTCGCGGCTGGCACGCGCGCGCCGAGCGGCTCGTCGCCGACGACCGCGTGACGCACCTCGCCGGCGCGACGGTGTGGGCGGCCGAGCGCCGCGGCGACGCGACGCTGCTGGCGACGGACCATCCGGACGCGCCCGAGGTGATCGCGGACGCGGTGGTCCTCGCGACCGGCGCACATGAGCGCGTGCTGCCGTTCCCCGGCTGGGACCTGCCGGGCGTGGTGACGATCGGCGGCGCACAGGCGCTGCTGAAGGGCCAGGGCGTGCTGCCCGGCCGTGCGGTCGTCGTCGCCGGTGCCGGGCCGCTGCTGCTGCCGGTCTCGGCGGCGCTGGCGCGGGCGGGCGCGGGCATGGTCGCGGTCTGCGACGCCGGCGATCCGCTGCGGTGGCTCGCGGGCGGGCCGCGCGGCCTCCCGCCGCGGAAGGTCGCCGAGGCCGCCGCGTGGGTCGCGGCGCTGGCGCGGCACGGCCACACGGTCCGGCCCCGGACGGCGGCGGTACGGGCCCGCGGCGACGGCCGCGTCGAGGAGGTCGAGCTCGCCCGCCTCGACGCCCGGTGGCGGGTGGTCCCGGGCAGCGAGCGCTGGGTCGCCGCCGACGCGCTGGTCACCTCGCACGGGTTCGTGCCGGACGTGGCGCTGGCGCTGGCGCTCGGCTGCCGGCTCGCGTCCGGCGGGGCGTCGTCCGCGCCACCCGCCGTCGTGGTCGACGCCTACCAGGCGACCGGCGTCGCGGGCGTCTGGGCCGCCGGCGAGGTGACGGGCATCGGTGGCGCGGACGTCGCCGCGCACGAGGGCACGACGGCGGGCCTGGCCGCGGCGCGGGCGGCCGGCGGCGACGTCGACGACGACGCGCTCGAGCGGGCGGCCGCGCGGCGGCGGGGCGACCGCGCGTTCCTCGCGGCGCTCTCGGCCGTGCTCGAGATCCCCGACGGCTGGCTGCGGTGGCTCGAGCCGGACACCGTCGTCTGCCGCTGCGAGGAGGTCCCGCTCGCGCGCATCGACGACGCGGTCGCGAACCGCGGCGCCCGCGACCTGCGCAGCGTGAAGCTGACGACCCGGTGCGGCATGGGCCGGTGTCAGGCACGGATGTGCAGCGCGAACGTCACCGCCATCGTGGCGGCGCGGACCGGCGCGCCGGTCGCCGACGCCGGTGCGCTCGAGCGGCGGCCCGTCATCGCGCCGGTGCCGTTGGGGCGCATCGGCGGCGCCTGACACGTCGGCGCGCCGGGTGTGGCACCCTGCTCCGCGTCAGGGGGTGGTCATGGGACCGGTCGACGCGATCCGCAGCGGGTTCCAGCGCGCGGTGGACCTCCGGGGACGCTCCACGCGACCCGAGTACTGGTGGTGGTCGCTGATGACCTACGTCATCACCCTGCTCGTCGGCGACCGGCCGTCCACGCTCGAGGCGCTCGCGCTGCTGGCCCTGTTCGTCCCGTCGCTGGCGGTGACGTTCCGGCGCCTCCACGACACGGACCGGTCGGCGTGGAACCTGCTGTGGGTGCTGGTCCCCGTCCTCGGGGTCATCGCCCTGCTCGTGTTCCTGGTCCAGCGGGGCACGCCGACGTCGAACCGCTACGGCCCGCCACCTTCCGGCACGGCCGGCGCGGCCGGTCCCGCCGGGGGATGGGACGCCCCTCCTCCGCCACCCCCGCCACCGGCGGGCTGAGCGCCGCTAGCTCACGAGTCCCAGCGCTGCACCCAGCACCGCGCGCGCGTCGGGACCCGGCGGTCCGACCGCGAGGAACGTGACCTCGCCGGCGGGTGACGCGACGACGGCCCGCATCGCCTCGCCGCCGTCCTCGGCGAACCCGCAGGCGGCGCGGTGGGCGACGGGACTGCCGTAGGCGGTGACGGTCCGCGCGAGGACGTCCGGGTCGCGGATGCCGGCCGCCATGCCGCCGTCGATGAACCGCCGGGCCGGGAGCCACCGCGCCGAGAGGTTCGGGACCTCGATGACGGCGGTCGCCATCGGCCGCGCGGCACCCCGCGGCGTCGGCGGCACGCCGAGCGACACCGCCAGGTCGATCCAGGTGTCGACGTCGCGCTGGTGGCGCTGGCGGTAGGCGAGCAGCACCAGCGTCCGGTCGGCCGGCAGGTCGTTCGGCAGCCGCCACGGCGTGCCGTCGAGCGCCCGACCGCGCAGCGGTGCGAGACGGACCCCGCCGACCGCCGCGCCGGCGGTCACGGCGCGTCGTCGCCGGCTGTCAGCGTCGGCTGGGCTTCGACGTTCGCGAGGTCCGCGAGCCGGTCGGCCTCGGCCATGGCGGTCAGCTCCTCGACGCGGCGGGCGGCGGGCAGGACGCGGCGCTCGAAGGACCCGACCGCCCTGTTGAACGCGTCGACGCTGCGGTCGAGGGCCGTGCCCACCTTGGCAAGGTGCTCCAGGAAGGTCCCGAGACGTTCATGGAGCGTGAGCACCTCGCTCACGACCTTCTCGGCGTTCTCCGCCAGCGCCTGCTGGCGCCAGGAGGCGGAGACGTTGGTCAGCAGCATCGCGAGCGACGTCGGACCCGTGAGCACGACACGGATCTCGAGGGCCTTCCCGAGGAGGTCGGGGTCCGCGTCGAGCGCCGCGGCGAGCGCCGCCTCGTTCGGGACGAACACGACGACGAGGTCGATCGAGGCGCCGTCACCGCGGTAGCCGCGCTCGGCGACCGCCTTGGCGTGCGCGAGCAGGTCCTTGGCATGCTGCTGCAGGTGCGGCTTCTGCGCGGCGCGGTCCTGCTCCTCGAGGGCCCGGAGGAACGCGGCCATCGGCGCCTTCGCGTCGACGTACAGGACCTTGCCGTCGGTGAGGTGGACGGTCAGGTCGGGACGACCGGAGCCCTCGCCGACCTGCTGGACCTGCTGCGTGTAGGAGACGTGCTCCTTCAGGCCGGTCAGCTCGACGATGCGCTGCAGCTGCAGCTCGCCCCACTGGCCGCGGGCCTGGTTGGACCGCATGGCGCCGTCGAGGCGGCTGGTCGCCTGCTGGAGCGCCTCGAGGGTCCGGACGGTGCTGCCGACCTGCTCGGTGAGGCGGCCGTAGGCGTCGGACCGCGCGCGCTCGAGCTCGCGGACGTGCCCGTCGAGCTTCGTCATCCCCTCGCGGAGCGGGTCGACGAGGCCGCGGATCGCCTCCTGCGCGGCGCGGTCGCGGGCCTCGGCCGTGGCCTGCTCGGTGCGGAGCCGCTCCTCGACCTCGCGGCGGAGCTCGCCGGCGACGCGGTTCGCGAGCCGCTCGGCGAGCTCGTCGGGCGGCTCGGTCGGCCCGGTGTCACGGCGGCGGAGCAGCAGGCCGACGAGGAGACCGACGGCGAGCGCGGCGAGGGCGAGGATGAGGGTCGTGGTGTCCATGGGGCGAGGCTAGGGACCGGGTGAGACGCGCTGATGGCGGACGGCGACCCGCGCGGACCAGTTGACGCGACGTGCGTCCTGCGGCAGGCTCCGAGGACCCCCGGCGCTCCGCCGTGGGCAGCGAGGCCGGGACACCCGCCGGACGACGGGACCCCGGCCTTCGCGCTGTCCGGGCTCCTCCCGCCAGCCTGAGACCCGCGAGGGGACCCAGCGGGGGCCCGCCCTGGGTCCGCTCGACCCCGCCCCTACCCCGCGCTGCGCCCGAGCTCGGCCGCGACGGCCGCGAGCGCCCGCTCGACCCCGTCGGCGTCGACGTCGAGGTGGGTGACCATCCGGAGCCGCCCCCACACGACCGAGGTGCGGACGCCGCGGGCGAGCAGCGCCGCCTGCAGCTCGCCGGCCTCGCGGCCGACCGAGCCCGGATCGATGAAGAGGATGTTGGTGTCCGGCGGCGTGGTGGTGACGCCGAGCGCCGCGAGCCCCTCGGCCAGCCGCCGCAGGTTGGCGTGGTCGTCGGCCAGCCGCTCGACGTGGTGGTCGAGGGCGTGGAGGCACCCGGCGGCCATCATCCCCGCCTGCCGCATCGCCCCGCCGACGCGGTGCTTGACCGTCCAGGCCCGCTCGATGAACTCGCGCGACCCGGCGAGCACCGCACCGAGCGGCGCGCCGAGGCCCTTGGTGAAGTCGATCCAGACCGAGTCGACCCGGCCGCCCCACCGCGACGC